>NZ_CP048268.1:1846558-2188116 GCF_019469265.1 Lactobacillus panisapium
CTAACGCCATAAAACCTTGTCCCACAATAGTTGAAATGGAAAAATTACCAGAAATGGCCTGTGCAAAAACTGCCCCACCAATTCCTCCTAAGAAACCGGAAATAAGAACGCCCGCATATCTCATGGCGTAAACGTTAATTCCCATTGTATCAGCTGCTTGGGGATTCTCACCACAAGAACGTAAACGCAAACCAAAACGGGTTTTATATAAAATCCACCATAACAAAATAGAAACAATAATTGCCAGCCAAGCAGGTGCAGAAGTGTTTTTAAAGAAAATTGGTCCAATTACTGGAATATTGGCCAAGCCAGGAAAGCTGAAATAGCCAAAACTTTGCGTAATGTTTTCGGTTTGACCTTTATCATAAATCGCTTTAACGAGAAAGACGCCGAGTGGTGGAGCCATCAAGTTCAAAACCGTCCCACTAATGACATGATCCGCATGGAAGTTAATTGTTGCTACCGCATGAAGCAGTGAAAATACTAAACCGACTATTCCACCAACAATTAACCCTAGCCAAGGGGTGGCTTTGCCAAAGGTGGATGCAAAAGTCAGGTTAAAGACTACTGAGGCAAAAGCGCCCATGGTCATAATTCCTTCAAGGCCAACGTTTGTAATCCCAGAATTTTCACTGTAAACGCCACCTAGTGAAGTAAAGATTAGCGGCGTTGAGTAAACGAAGGTGGAAGACACCAATAAAGATAAAATGGTAAGCAAATTCATTAGTTTCGTCCTCCTTCAGTGCTGGTTGCACTTGGTGCCTGATCCTGAGTAGTAGCTATCTTTTCTTCTTGCTGCGAGTCACTAGCAGTTACCCGCTTATTTTTAAAGAGCAAGCCAATCACATATTGAATCGCCACAAAGAAGATAATTGCTGCAATCACAATCGAAACTATTTCATAAGGAATCCCGGCAATCGTCTGCATCCCCAAACCACCAATTTTTAAAATCGAAAATAAAATTGCTGCTAACAGGATGCCAATGGCTGTTCCACCACCCAGTAAGGCAACAGAAAGACCGTCCCAACCGATATCCAAGCTAGTTGTCTGGGTAAAGTAATTTTGATATGTTCCTAATCCCTGAACAACACCGCCTAAGCCGGCAAAGCCACCGGATAAAAGCATTGAATACAAAATATTTTTCTTCGTCGACATTCCGGCATAACGGCTGGCAAATGGGTTAGCACCGACCGACCGAATTTCAAAGCCGGTGGTTGTCTTTTTCATTAAGTACCAGTAAATGAACACACCAATAATAGCTAAGAAAATTCCCGCATTAATCCGCGAATCGCCAAACATCGAGCTGAGCCAGTCAATTTTTAAACTACCATTAGCAGCAATTGTTTTAGTTGTGTCAGTATCAATTCTCATCGTTTTCGGCATAATCTGCTGCATTAAATACTGGCAAGAATAAAGCACAATATAGTTCAACATAATCGTAGTAATCACTTCGTTGGTCCCAAACTGGGCCCGCAGCCAGCCGGCAATTCCGGCAACTAATGCACCGGCAGCAATCCCGGCAATAATTGCAAGTGGCAGCAATAATGCCTTAGGCATATTAGGATTAGCAAGCACCACCCAAATTGAAGTTAGCCAGCCAGCTTGTGCCTGTCCGGGTAACCCAATATTGAAAAAGCCGGCGCTAGAGGCAATGGCAAAACCAATAGCCGTAAAAATCAGCGGTGTAGCTTCACGAATAGTTTCACCGATTCCATTCATATTGCCCAGAGCACTCGAAAACATTGACGCATATGCTTCAAACGGATTATAGCTCCATATAAGCATAATTAAAGCACCAACTAAAAAGCCGGCGAGAATTGAAATAATTGGTACTAAGATTTTTTTAGTTTTGGGATTTACTTTAAGCAAGAGCGTTGCCTTCTTTCTTGATACCCGTCATTAACAAGCCTAATTCTTCATCACTGGTTGTTTCGGGTTTTACTTCACCGGAAATCTTACCGTCATGAAGAACAATAATTCGATCAGACAACTGCATAATTTCATCTAGTTCATAGGAAATTAATAAAATTGCTTTACCCTTAGCCCGTTCAAGGAGCAGCTGTTTATGAATATACTCAATTGCACCAACATCAAGTCCACGCGTTGGTTGAAAGGCAATAATTAAATCGCTGTTAAGGTTCAGTTCACGTGCAATGATTACTTTTTGCTGGTTACCACCGGATAGGTCACTGACTGGCAGATTGCTGCCTGTAGTCCGGATATCAAACTTCTTAATCAACTGATTAGCATGCTGATGAATAGCATCATAATGCATTAAATGATGGCTAGAGTATGGCTCACGGTAATAATTTTGCAATGCCAAATTATCAGAAATTGAAAATGGCAAAATCAAGCCGTATTTTTGCCGATCAGAAGGAATATAGGAAACGCCCTTTTCAGTAATCTTGCGGACCTTTTGGTTAGTCATGTCTTCGTCATTAATCATAACCTTGCCTGAATCAACGTGCTGCATGCCAGTTAACGCCCGAGCTAATTCGTCTTGACCGTTGCCATCAATTCCTGCAACTCCTAAAATTTCACCTGCACGCAAGTTAAAAGATAAGCCCTTAAGCGTTAAAATGCCTTGCTTATTTTTTACCTTTAAATCGCTAACTTTAAGCGTTGTTTTACCTAGCTTGGCTTCAGGTTTATCCAGTCGCATATCAACATGACGGCCAACCATTAACTCAGCCAAACGATTATTAGATACATCTGCTACTTTAAACGTACCCACACTTTTACCAGCACGGATAACCGTAACCCGATCAGCAGCCCGCTTAATCTCTTCCAGCTTGTGCGTAATCAAGATGATTGACTTTCCTTCTTTGGCCAATTCTTGCAAGATCTGAATAAACTCGGTTATTTCTTGCGGGGTTAAAACAGCAGTGGGTTCATCAAAAATCATAATATCAGCGCCGCGATAAAGGACCTTCAATATTTCTACTCTCTGCTGCTGGGCAACTGTTATTTCGCCCACTTTTTTATTTGGATCAACATTTAAATTATACCGAGCAGATAACTCCTCAATCTGCTTTTGGGCTTTTTTGAAATCAAGTTTCGGGCCCTTAGTCGTTTCGTGGCCTAAAATAATATTTTCCAAAACCGTAAATGAATTCATCAACATAAAATGCTGGTGAACCATGCCTATTCCTAGATCCTTAGCTACAGTCGGATTTTTGACTGCTACTTTTTGCCCGCGAACAATGATTTCACCAGAAGTTGGCATGAGCAGTCCTGACAAAATGCTCATCAAAGTTGACTTTCCCGCACCATTTTCACCAAGAAGGGCTAAAATCTCACCTTTTTGCAAAGTAAGGTTAATATCATTATTAGCCTTAAAGCCGTTAAAGTCTTTGACTATATGCCGCATCTCAATTACATTAGTCGTATTTTTCATTTCAATTATTAATTTCCTTTTGTAAAAAACTCTTTGCATATTAATACACAAAGAGTTCTTAAAAACATTTAACTAACTGCTAATTTTGCGCAACTTTAATTTTGCCAGCAATAATTTCTGTTCTCGCCTTTTGGACTGCTGCCCAAGCTTTAGGCGAAAGGTTCCCCTTAGTGACGGAAACACCGTTACCCTTTAACGAGTAAACTAAATGCTTGCCACCCGGGAACTTGCCTTTAACAGCGTCATCAGCTAAAGATTTAGTGACAACATTTAAGCCCTTCAGCACTGAAGTTAAAGTAAAGTTAGCTTTTTTACCATCTTTTGCCTTATATTCGCCCATGTTTTGCTGGTCAACGTCAACACCAACAACCCAGACTTTTTGATCAGCTAGACGTGTTTGGTTATGTGCTTTTGCTTCTTGGAAAACACCATTTCCGGCAGAGCCAGCAGCTTGGAAAATCACATCACATTTATCTGCATACATCGATTGCGCCATTGATTTAGCCTTATCAGTCGAAGTAAAGTTGCCAACATATTGGGAACTGACAGTAATTTTCTTGTGCATTGCCTTAGCCGCGTCTTCAACGCCTTGCTTAAAGCCGCTTTCAAATGAGCCAATAATCGCTGACTTGGCACCACCAATAAAACCAACCTTGTTAGTCTTAGTGGAGTACGCTGCAGCAACTCCGCCTAAATATGAAGACTGGTTACTCATAAAAGTTACAGAAGCAACATTCTTCTGACCAGTAATCACATCATCAACAATTACAAAGTTTTTCTTCGGGTTCTTTTTAGCAGCCGCGCTGACAGAGTCCTTTAACAAATAACCGATACCAAAAATTGTCTTATAGCCTGACTTAGCAGCTTGATTAAAGTTAGGCGTGTAGTCAGTGGCACTATTTGACTGAAAATATTGATAGCCACTGCCTTTTTGCAAGTTGTGCTCTTTACCGTAAGCTTTAAAGCCTTCCCAAGCAGCCTGATTAAAAGACTGGTCGTTGATACCATTACTATCTGTAATTAAAGCAATACTGTCCTTTTTACTTTGCGCGGTTGAATTCTGTTTTTTACCAGAACAACCACTCACCAGCAACGTAAATGACGCAGCAAGTGCTCCTAAAGACAAAAGCTTCGTAAATTTCTTACCCATAATTTTTCTTACCCTCCACAAAATACGAACTTTTCATTAACTACTTTATTATAAAATACGTATAATTTCAAGAATAAGATGTAATATAAAGGGCTTAAAAAACTATAGTTATGTTAAAGGCGAACTATTTAGCAGGGTGAATTGGCACTTTAATCTTACCAGCAATAATTTCGCTGCGTGCCTTCCGCGAATAGTTCCATGCAGTGTCATTGATATGACCACGCATAATGGAAACACCATTTGTATCAAGGCCGTAAACTAGTTGCTTACCACCAGGGAACTTACCGTTATATGCACGGTTGGCAATATCATGAGTAGCTACATTTACGCCTGTAATGACGGAAGTTAGGACAAAATTATCTTTTTTACCGTCCTTAGTCTTGTAGTTGCCGAGATATGATTGGTCAACATCAACACCGATAACCCAAACTTTTTTATCTGCAGCACGGTTCTGGTTAATAGCTTTTGCTTCTTGGAAAAGACCATTTCCGGCTAATCCCGAAGCATGGAAGACAATATCCGCTTTTTTAGCGTACATTGATTGGGCAATTGCTTTTTCTTTATCAGCACTAGTAAAGTTGCCAACATATTGATTTAACAGGGTAATTTTCTTATGGAGCTTTTTGGCTTGGTCATTCACACCTTTAGTAAAACCAGCGTCGAAGAGGTCAATAATATCACTGTGTGCACCACCGATAAAACCAATTACATTAGTCTTAGTTTGGGTAGCGGCAGCAACACCGGCTAAATAAGAAGCTTGTTCACTCTTGAAGTTTGCAGAAGCAACGTTCTTTTGACCCTTAACCACGTCATCAACAATAACGAAGTTTTTCTTGGGATCCTTTTTGGCAGCTGCGCTAACAGCATCTTTTAGACTATAACCAATACCAAAAATGGTTTGATAACCGGCCTTACTTGCCTGGTCAAAATTTGGTTCGAAGTCTGCTGCACTGCTTGATTGGAAGTACTGGTATCCATTACGGCCACGCTTGATGTTATGTTCTTTGCCGTATGCCTTAAAGCCGCGCCAAGCTGACTGATTAAATGAATTGTCATTAACACCAGCAGTATCAGTAATCAGCGCGATTGAATGCTTAGCATTATTGGTAGAGTTACCACTACCGCCCTGTTTTTTGCCAGAACAAGCCGTCAGGGCAATCCCCGCTGTAACTGCCACCGTTGCAAGTGAAAAAATCTTCTTAATATTCGTCCTCATCTTTTGACCTCCTGTTTATTTACATTACCTAAAATATCAATATTTAGTAGCTATGTCAAAAGAACAGCACAACATAGAGTGTTGATATCATGCGGTTTATATTTGGTATAGACCAGAATGTAAGCTTAATGCTATCTATTTTTGTATGCAACAAGCACAAAAACAAAATTTTTTTGATTTTACGAATTTATGTAAAGTTATCCTGATAGGAATCTCCTTTTTCTCGCTATTAAAGTAAGAACTTTTGGGCTAAAATAAGCTTAAATATCAGCAATAAAAAAGAGCCACGATTGACGTGGTTCTCTAAAAATTAACGGTTAAATTTTATGAACAAGATTTTACACAAAGCAACCTATCAGTCGCCTCTTGGCGAAATGATCCTTTTAAGTAGTGATCAGTACTTACTCGGTCTATGGTTTAATGACCAAAAATTTTTCGGCGCAAACTATCAGCTAGAACAAGCAGATGAAAAAATAGTGCGGCCACTTAAGCTGACATTACAGTGGCTAACCGAATATTTCTCCGGGCAACAGCCCGATCCATTCGCGGTTCCAATCAAACCAGAGGTAACACTTTTTCGTGAGCAAGTTTTTCAGGAATTACAAAAAGTTCCTTACGGACAAACTACAACTTACAAAGAGTTATCTGACCAGTTGCAAAAACAGGAATCGAAAAAGATTAACAAGGCACGGGCAATCGGCGGAGCTGTTGGTCACAATCCTATTACCCTGATTATTCCTTGCCACCGGGTTATCGGCCAGGATGGCTCATTAATTGGATATGCTGGCGGAATTGAGCGCAAACAAGCCCTATTACAAATGGAGCAGGCGCTGTAGCACTTTTAAACATCCCATTCCGCCATAAATTCTTTAACAAAAGCACGCATGAATTCTGTTCTTCTGTGTGCTTCTTTTTTACCACCAGCGGTATTCATCAAATCTTCAAGTTGGAATAACTTTTCGTAAAAATGATTGATCGTTGTTTCCGTATGTTCACGATATTGATCGTGACTGACCAACTTCTGGGGCTTAATTTCAGGGTCATAAATTGCATTTCCATGAGCACCACCATAGGTAAAAGCACGGGCAATTCCCATAGCTCCTAAGCTTTCAATTCGGTCCGCATCCTGAACATATTCACCAGAAACCGGCAATTGGTAATGATGCTCAATATTTTGGGAGAAAGACATATGCTGAATCGTAAACAAAATATCCTGGACTTCTAATTCAGTAAAACCAGCCTGGGGTAATAGCTGTTTAATTTGCGCGATAACCGCCTCAGGGTCCGCACAGATCTTTTCGTCAATCGTATCGTGCAAATACCCTCCTGCTTTAATAATTGCCACCATGCGGCTATTAGGTCGTGCATCTGGGTTATCCTGCAAATACATTTGACTAGCTAAATTGGCAACTCGCCGGCCATGATAAAAATCATGCCCGGTTTTTTCATCTTTTAATTGCTGTTTAACAAAACTGGTAATCTTATCTAAATCCAACTTTATCTTCCTTTCACTAAGCCGCTTCCCAGATTTGAACTGAGGACCTCCTCCTTACCACGGCGGTGCTCTACCTCCTGAGCTAAAGCGGCAAGAATATTTTATCAAAAAAATATCCACCTTGTCCGGTGGATATCTCCGCAGTAATTAATTATTCTGCACTTGAGCGAAATTTCACTGCTGTTCCATAGGCAACAACTGATTGCATGTCACCACCAATTGTACCAGAATCAAAGCGCATCATCACAATTGCGTCAGCACCTTTTTCTACAGCTTCTTGCCGCAAGCGCTCTAAAGCTTGTTCACGTGACTTTTGCAACATTTGTGTATAGCTGCGGATTTCTCCACCAACCATTGACTTTAAACCTGCACCGAAGTCTTTAATCATATTTTTAGACTGGGTCGTTAAACCAAATACTTCACCGATAACCTCGTATTCCTTACCAGGTATATTTTCAGTTGTTGTAACTAATATTTCATCATTACTCATAGGTGAGCCTCCTTTATTAGGGCCTTTTAGTCAATAAGTTTATATTGCTAAAACCAAATTATGAATTAACAGATAGTAACATGTCAATCATAAATCCAAAAATAATAAAACAAATATTTACAGTCGATATTTAATCACTGCCAGAATCTTGTTGCTTAATGCGGGTGGCATCAAGTTGATTTTTAACAGTTCAGACAAAGTAACCCAAGCCGGTCGATAAACATTTGTACTAGTTGACCGCTCTTTTTCTTCGCCGCTAATGTCAGGCACAGCTTTTTGCCGATAATCGGTTAAAAAGAAGTATTCATCATCGATCACAAACAGTTGCCGTAATTGTGCTGGCGTTAACTCTATTTGTAATTCTTCATTAATTTCTCTAATGGCAGTTTCTCGTGGCGTTTCACTCCTTTTTGCACCGCCGCCAGGGACTACCCAATAATTTCGCTGCTTTTTTTGCCGGTGAATTAATAAAATTGCCGTCAAATCAGGATTATAAATGATTACCCTAGCGCGCATTGCCTATCATCCCCTCAAAAATTAGTTAATTCTATTTTAAACCACTTAATGCCTTCACCCCATCATTTTGCCAAAAATAAAAACGACCCACTTTGTAAAATGCAGTAGGTCGTTTCTTAATCGTCAAATTAGGCAGTAATATTAACTAAGGTGTACTTTTTCTTCCCTTTACGGACAATAACGTATTTACCAGAGAAGGCCTTTTCCGGATCAACTACAAAATCAACAGATTGTTGCCGGTCACCATTAATATAAATTGCACCGTTAGTAACATCTTCACGTGCTTGCCGCTTAGATGGTTCAATCTTTGTCTCAACTAGGAAGTCAACAATGTTCTTTGCACTAGCATCTGCTTCAGCCGTAGGGGCACTCTTAAGTCCCTGTTCAATTTGCTTAACGGTCAAGTCCTTGATATCACCAGAAAATAGTGCATCAGTGATCATTTCTGCTTCTTGCAAGCCCTCTTGTCCATGAACAAATTTAGTTACTTCCCGAGCTAAAGTCTTCTGTGCAGTCCGTTTCCATGGCTCATTCTTAACTTGTTCTGCCAGCTCATCAATTTCTTCGTGACTGAGGAAAGTGAAGTATTTCAGGTATTTAACAACGTCACGGTCATCTTGGTTTATCCAGAATTGGTAGAACTCATATGGGCTGGTCTTTTCCGGATCAAGCCAAACAGCACCACCGGCTGATTTACCAAATTTAGTTCCATCAGCTTTTAGCATCAACGGAATGGTCAAACCAAATGCTTGGCGATCAGAACCCAGCAATTTATGAATCAAGTCAATTCCTGCCGTAATGTTGCCCCATTGGTCACTACCACCAATTTGCATTTGAACACCGTGTTCTTTATTCAATTGGTAAAAATCAATGGCCTGCAAAATTTGGTATGAAAATTCAGTAAATGAAATACCGTTTTCTAACCGATTGGCTACAACATCCTTACTTAACATGTTGTTTACTTGGAAATGTTTCCCATATTCACGCAAAAATTCGATCAGACTCAGTTTATCCAGCCATTCAGCATTGTTAACAATTTCAAAGTTCTCGGTCCCAAACAGTTTTTCCATTTGTCTGGTTAAAGCCAATTCATTCTGGTGAAGTTTTTCTGCACTAAGCAATACTCGTTCAGAGCTTCTACCAGATGGATCACCAATTGTACCTGTTCCGCCACCGATAACAATAACTGGGTGGTAGCCTGCAAGTTGAAATCTCTTCAAAATCATAAAAGGAATTAAGTGACCAATATGAAGTGAGTCACCTGTCGGATCTGTACCACAATATAAGGCTAAATCATCGTGCTTTTCAAGATATTCAGCCAAACCCTTTTCATCAGTTTGCTGGTTAATTGCGCCGCGCCATTTTAAGTCCTCTAAGATATCAAAATTCGCCATCATTTTCCTCCAATAAAAAATCCCTAGATTCTAAATCGAATCTAGGGACGACTAAATTACTTTTTCATAGCCGTGGTACCACCCACGTTTGCGTTCAAATAAACGCCTTAACTTGGTCTTTAAAGAAACCACCCTGTTATTTGTATTTCGCTTTCTTCGACCTGTCTAGCTCACACCAGCCGCTAGTTCTCTGTCCGCTGAATCGAAGTGCTACTTAAATTGATTATAAATGATCATACTCATTTTTATTTAATAAGTCAATATCCGTTTTTACTTGTAGAATCCTTTAATTCCCAAACCATAAGCCTTACCAGCAGTCATATCATACTGAATAGTCTCATAGTCGGACAATAATTCTTGTTGCTTCTTAGTGAGATATTTTGGATCAATTACTTGACCCTTGCGACCAATTAACTCATAACCCTTATCGCCATCAAAGTTAATGGTAATTGCAGGCAGTTTCTTATGAACCTCAGTTAAGAGTGCTTGGTATGGCGTTACCTTTGAATCAGTTTGTTCCAACATCATTGCAATAAAGTCACTGGAACTGACAAAGTTATTCGCCTTCCGTGGCAATCTCGTCTTAGCACCGTGTTCACGCGCATATTTATTTGAGTAAATAAAGTAGCGAGTTGAGTGCATTTGTACCGGATATTTCGCGGTATAACTTTGTGAAATAATGCTTGGGTAGTGGTCACCATAGAAGACCAAGGTAATCGGCTTCTTAATTTTATCAATCTGACCGATAAATTGTTTAACCGCCTTATCAGTGTATTGCGTCCCCTTGACATATGTTGCCATCTGTTCACGGACAGCAGGGGTGTTAAACAAATCACCGGAAATCTTGCCCATGTATTCGTTATGCGGATACCAATTGTTATAAGGCATGTGGTTCTGAATTGAAATCAGGTTAATAAACTGGCCGCCCTTACGTGAATTAATTTGGTGTAAACCATTTGCATACGTTGTAAAGTCGGAATTATAACCACTCTTGCCCAGTTTCTTTTGGTCAATAATCTTATATTTAGAACCGGCATAAACAAACTTATCGAACTTAAAGCGGCGATAATCTTCACGTCTTGAATAGTATGTACCAATAAATGGGTGAACAGCAGATTTGTAATCAAAGTTCATCCCAATTGTTGGGTAAAAGTCATAATTTGGCACAACCTGAACATATGGTGTCAAAGTTGATTTAAATAGACCCATATTCAGTCCGGTTAATGTCTCCCATTCCATGTTGGCAGTACCACCACCGTAGCCAGCACTAAGCATCGTACCATATGAAGAACGTGACTTCATTGATTCAATAAATTTAACTGGATTTGGAGCGGAACGCTCAAATTTGATTGTTGGGAAGGTATTTGGATCAACAAAACTTTCACTCAAGTTAAAGACAATTGTTTGCTTTTGCAAATCATTCTTGCGGTTTTTGTTAATCCTATTTGCTACCTTAGAATACTTGTCATTTAGCTGCTTGATTGTTGAAGCAGAATAGCCTGTTGCAGGCTGATCCATAATCTGCAAATCAATGTAGTTCAAGAAGTTTAAGACTGGCCCATTAACCTGAATATCCCGCTCAGGATTCCTAAATTTCTGCCGGTTATCAAATCCACGGTTAATGTGGTAAATAACCCCACCATCATGGTTAAAACGAAGTGGCGTCATGAATAAGAGCAAACTAATCAGTGCCCAAATCCCACGCTTTTTCCATGAACCATGTTTTTTGATTGTAAATTTAAGTTCTAAGAAGACATCAAGCGCGATGACAATGACAATGGCTATCAAAATGACGATAACCAGCTTCTTGCCGACCATCGGCAAAAGTGTCTTCCAGTTAACGATTTCACTAATTTCAGTTGGGTAAATAGGTTCCCCGCGAAGAAGAAGCTTAATCTTATTCGCAATTGCCCAACCAATCGCAATTAAGCTGACAAGCATATTGGAAGTCCAATACCTAGTCGTAATAAAGTAAAAAATGGAGAACAAGGCATCTAAAAAGATCGTTGTCAAAATGATGGCAAAGAACTTCGTGCCTAGCAAGTAGACAATCGCATTAATAGTTGCAGCAGTACTGATTTGAATCCGCAGATTGTCTGACTCAATTAGAAACGAGCCAAAACTCAGGATATAAAACCAGGCCCACGTTAACAAGTTAACCCGGTTTCTAATAATAAAGCGGGTAAATATTTGCCAACCCTTTTCACAGATCTTGGCTAAACTGGATTCGTGGTTTAAATAATCAATTACTTTTGCACAAGGCTTTAGCTTAAATAAGTACCGCTCCAGTAACTGATCCCAAATAATCGCAATAATAACCATGAGAACAATCATGATTAACTTGTTAATCATAGATGAGCCAGTGAAACGGAAAGCATTCATAAACCGATTAGAAATCGGTGCGTCCATCAACATGATTACGGGTATGAAGTAACGCATTTGCTTTTCACTGAAAGTCATGATTACTTTCTTGAAAAGCAGAAAGGCAGCAACTACCAGTAAAAACATAAATGGCGAAGACGGATTGTTTAAAAATTCCCGATTCCAATCACCACCACCGTTGCCGGAAATGATTTGTGACCAATAAACGGCATCAAAACCAGAAACGCCGATTACTACAACAAAAAACGAAACTAAGCCACTTAATAGTGCAAGGACTAAAACCTTACCCTTAATTTCAACGTTGGCTAGGAACATCCCCCAAGCAAAAAATAAGATGAGGTATAGTCCATACAGTGAATACTGGAATGTCAAATTCCCCGCACTCAAAGCAAAGCCTAGCAAGGTTAGAATACTTAAAACTAAGAGATTCTGCTTTTCTGTTAATTTGTGTTGTAAATCATAAAGACGTGGTTGCACCAGCATACTGAAAAACAGACCCGCAAATAAAACGGAAGTGCTAGTGATAATTGGAAATAGCATCCCAAACACACGCCACATATTAAAGCGACCAGGCACCTTAATGAAGAAAAGAATGTAATAAACAATTAGCGTGACAATTGCCATCAGCCAATACTTAAAGCTTTCGCTCACGCTTTGCTTTTTCTTGCTATAAACAGCACCAAAGACCATTGGTACAATCATGATCGTTGCGTTGTGCAGCATATTCGGCATAAAGCGAACAAACGAATAATGTGCACGGGCAGCAATTCCCTTCAAGCTGTACATCTGGATCAGCATGAAAAGTGTAGCTGCTAGCAGACAAACAATCTGCACAACTTTTAACGTTTTTTTATTTTTATTCATGTTTCTAGTATCTGTCCTCACTAAAAAATGATGCTATCAATTATTGCACTTTTATCCCCAATTTTTTCTTAATTGAGTATAAAACATCAACTTTTTTGCCTTTACCCGTAAAAAAGTCAACTAGATCATGCCTAAACTTAAAGGTCATGATTAGTGTAATGAATAATAATACGATGCCGGCTTCCTTAACTTGAGTTAATTCATAAAGGCTGAATAATAAAATAAAAACTAGCGGCGGAAGCGTCAGATTTTTTAAAACAATCATTAGTATTAGCGCAATCAGTAGCGTTACAGCTGCAGCCCGAACATCATAGATTGCTGCAAACCAAACAGCTACAGTCACGCCTTTACCGCCCTGAAAATGATCCCAAAAAGGAAAACAGTGGCCTAAAACTAATCCAAGACCTGCATATACGAGTGCAATTCTTTCTGCTAAAAGATGGTGTACAAGCAGCAAACAAATAACAGTTTTGGCAATATCGCCAATGCAGGTAATTATACCCCATTTTTTACCAAAAACAGCACCAACATTTGCAGTTCCCGGGTTACCCGAACCAACTTTGGTGGGATCCTGATGCAAGCCCAGCCGACAAACTAAGACGGCGAATAGCAAGCAACCAAAAGCATACCCAATTAGAGTGGCCCACAATCGTGGCATTAATTTTCACCTTCTTCCTGTTGATCCTGCTGATTCATATAATCTTTGTAGATATTATAATCTTGCGTTGCAGGATTGGTAAAATCAAAGCCATGACGTTTGTTGCGTTTATTTTGGTAAGTTTCATTGTTATTGACTGTCATCGGCTTAAGCCCTAATTCGGCGCGTAAATAATTCGAAACGCGTTGCAATTCAGCAGTCGATTGTACCTGGTAAGAGGCACCATCAATTGTAGCATTATGCCCGTGTAAATAGTCATTTTTGACATTCTTAGTCGAACCACGGTAATTAAAGGCAATCTGCTTTAAAGCATCAAAAGGCAAGTTCGTTTTTACATTACCCGAAATAGACGTTAAAACAGAGTCTAGCTGCGGCAACGTATTTAAAGAAACTGCCTTATTAATTAAAGTCGTGATAACTTGGCGCTGCCGCTTTTGCCGGCCGTAATCTCCTTCAGGGTCATCATAACGCATCCTTGAATACGCTAAGGCACCGCCTCCGCCCATATGAGTTAACTGGCCTTTCTTAAAAATATAGCCACCATACTCAAAGCTAAGTGTTGGCCGAACATTAATCCCGCCAACATAGCGAATTAGGCGCATGATTCCCTTCATGTTAACCAGTGCATAGTATTTAATGGGAACATTAACTAATTCCGAAACACTATTCATAGCCATTTTGGCACCACCAATAGGATAAGCAGCATTGATTTTTTCAATCTCAAACTGCTCTGCACCAGCCATTTGCGCCATTGTATCACGCGGAACAGACATTAATGTGTACCGCTTTTTTTGCGGATTAACAACTGCGATGATGATTGTATCCGTATTGCCAATTTTTTCCTTACGATCAAGCGCGCCCGTATCAGTCCCCATCAGTAAGACAGCGAACTTCTTTTTACCATCAAATTCGCCCTTTTTAATTTGGACGTGATTATTGCTGTCATAGGTATTATCAACTGCGTTCTTTGTTCGAAGATAAACATAAGACGAGTAGCAGACAGCAGCAATTAAAGCCAGACCGATGAAAAACTCTAAAATATGCCGTCTTTTTTTGTAATTTCGTTTATTCACTTCAACCCGCGTCTTTGCCGGGTGGTTATCGTTGTGATCCATATTTTCTTTTATTTACCCAATTTTTACATACAATGAGTACATTATAGCAAAAAAAACAAACCGCTGTCGGTTTGTCTATAATATCTTATTAAAATCATTAATTTATTTAACTTAATGTAAGAGTTAGTGTTAACTCCACGTCACTATCACCGTCAAGCTTAGCTTTATCAAGCACGGCAACGATCTGCTTATTTTTAATTGCTAAGTCAAAATTAGTAGATGCAAGCTTAATTGTTACATCCTTTTTGCTTAACTCTATTTCGTTCACATTTTCACTTTCTGTCCAACCGTTGCTGATTGGCAAAGTAAATAAGACGGAAAATGGCATCTCCTTATGTGAATTGTTTTTTAAATAGTATTTAATTGCGACGCGATTGCCCTCAAGTATGTAAGACAAGATTGCTTCAAAATGATACGGAAACCTTTTATAGCTCGCACTATCATCAATCAAAGCTAAACTAACCCGTGCATCTCCTTTATCGACAACAGTCCAAGGCAAGAGCTCAGCCCAATTTTCACCTTGGTCATCACCCATAAAGGCAATCCCTAACTTCTTCTGTGAGTCGCCATCTTTGAAATAATCAATTTGATCATGTTGTGATACAAAATTAACTAATTGTGCATCCTTTTCATCAACAGCAGCACGCAGAATAGAACTTTCTATTGTTTGCATAGCTTACTCCAAACTTTCTCCCTCATAGAAAATAGCACGTAAATGGCACTTATGTCAATTCAGGCACGAAAGCCAACAATTTTCTAGCGAAAACAAATATTAAGAAAATTTAATTGATAGAAGATTATACTATAAAATCACTTAATAATGGAAGAAAAAAGAAAATAACCGCTAATCGTTGACTTGGCACCATTTTTTACAACCTATTTTTTAAAGAAAATAGCCTAAATTATTAGCAAAAATCACTTTAATATACTATAATATGTTTGTTCCCGAGAATTATAATTAGTTTTTGGAACAAGTTAATAAAAAGGGCACCCCAATAATTTGGGGTGCTTTTTTTAGCTAAATTTCATAATTAATTCGATCACGTGAGGCCTCAGTTAAATCAGCTGAAACTGGAGCAATAAAAGAACCATCATCAGGAAGATGAATCTCGCTTTCTTTACTGCATTTTGGTAATTCAACTTTATTATACAACCTGCTAGCTAAGGTATCGGCAGCCATTTTCATTGACTCGCGCAAACCTTCGCCTTCAGTAATTCCACCTTTAACATCAGGAAAATTAATTACATAAACATCATTTCCTAAGGGCTTAAAAATAGCTGGATAAGTTACAATTCTATGGCTCATCTACCAAACCTCCTCAATCTCGCTTGGTTTATTTTTACCTATATACCATCATATACCTAAAATAGTGCTTAGAAGAAATAATTATGAAAAAATTATTGTTTATCTTATTTTTCGTTAGATATTTTCCATTTTGTTAACTAGGCGAATACCAGCCACTTCGGACACTAATTTTTAAATCGAACGCAAAAAATGTTGCTGCATTTCTGCACCAACATTTTTTCTTTAGCATATTTTTAATAAAAAAAGCAATTACTTTTGTGCGTCTTTTTTAAATAAGCGCCAACCACTTAAAATAACAGTTATGAGGCAAATAATCATTGAAATCATGAAGACAACATGCATGCCGTAAATGAAAATTTCTGGTTGTTTAGGCAAATATGCGGTAACCCGTGCACCCTTAGCATGACTCATTGCAGCAAATAAAATCGTCGTTGCACTTGAAATACCAATTACCATTCCCAAATTACGTGAAAGGGAGTTAATACTGCCGGCAACACCGAGGTCTTTTTGTTCAACAGAGCTCATTACCAAAGAATTGTTCGGTGAACTAAAGATACCACTACCAAGCCCCATAATAGCGATGCTCACAATGAACAGCCAAATGGATGAGTGCAGATTGCACAGACTGTAACCGATCTGACTGATTAGGAGTAGTACTAACCCAATGAAGGTAATTAATTTTGGTCCAATCTTGTCAGAAAGCGTACCGGCAACTGGTGCGGCAAAAAGTTGAACTACTGGTAAAATCATCAAAATTACGCCTGCTTGGCTCGGTGCCAAATGAAGGGCATTTTCAAGATAAAATGGCGTAACAACATTAAAGAAGAAGTTCGTGATAAAGATTAATAATGCACACAACAAGCTGACTGAAAAATCAGGATTTTTAAACAGGTTGAATTGCAACAACGGATTAGTTGTATGATTTTCAACATAAACAAACCAAACAAAACTAGCTATACCAACGATTAACATGACTAAAACAGACATTGCGGTAAAGCCAAGTTGCTGACCTAAGAATACGCCGCCAAACAAGGTAACCATCCCCAAGGCAAAGCTGAATGAACCAGTTTTATCAAGCGGTGCATTAGTAAAGGTAATGTCTTTTGGTAGGTAAATTGCACCAATAATAGCAGCAATAATACCGACTGGAACATTTAGCCAGAAAATATATGACCATGAAAGATGGCTTAAAATTAATCCGCCAAGGCCAGGTCCGGCAATCGAACCCAAAGCCACAAATGAACCAATAGTTCCTAGTGCCTTCCCGCGTTCAGTTGATGGGAAAATTTCGGTGATAATCCCATTATTAGTTGCCATCGTCATTGCAGCACCAAACGCTTGCAATGCCCGGGCAGCCAGCAAAAAGACTAGATTAATCCTTAAACCTGATAACAGTGAACCAGCAATAAAGAAAATTGCTCCCAACCGGAAAATTTTGATTTTTCCGTGAAGATCACTCAGTTTGCCAAAGAACAGAATAAAACTGCAGACTACTATTAGGTATAAGGAAACAACCCATTCCGACTGACTCATTGGAATATGCAGGTCATTACTAATTACCGGTAATGCGATATTAACAATTGTTCCGTCTAACGTTGACATAAAGGTAAATAACCCAACTGCCACCAATATCCACCATCTATTTTTTTGCACCTTTTGGTTAGTTTGGTAACTCAAAGTTTGTGTCATTCTTACCAATCCTCTCAATTTCAAATTTAGTTAGGTACCTTAATGATTTAAATTATACACTTTTTTTCTTAGGTGCCAAGAAAAAATACGGCCACATTATATGATGTGACCGCTTACTTTTATAAGTATCTGTTAAAGCCTTGAGGCTGTAAGTAATTCAGACCATTATTATTTTAAATTTTGTCCAAAAAATGGTAAATAAATTTAGCTCATTTACACTTAGCCGGTATTAGGTTGCAGTTTTTGACCCAAAGAGTTGTCGACTGGTAGAAATTTACCGATTAGGTTAAAAATAGCTGGGAGTAATGCTAAATTTGCCAGTTAAAAAGCGCTCATTTTGCAATGAACGCTTTTTAATTATTTAGTAAAACGATAATAAGAATTGGCGCACTTCCTGCGGTGACTTAGCCTTCAATAGACGATTAATGTTTTCCTGGTTTCTTACAATGTCTACAAGTTGTTCAAGTGCTTTTTCGTGCTCTTTTTCTTTTCCCGGTGAAAGGACAAACATGCATGTTACCCAGGCAGATTCCCCACGTGAACAAATTTCTAATGGCTGATCGAGTAAGATTAATGACAAGCCAACTTTCTTATTACTATTACTTGGGGCTGCGTGGGCCAAAAAAATGTTATTGGCAATCAACATATACGGACCATAACGATTAATCAATTGAACAATTTTTTCAAAATAAAATTGGTCGATGATTTCGTCTTGTTCAAGTAAATTACACCCCCATTTTAAAACCGTCTGCCATTTGAGTTGATCTTTTTTCCGCAAAACTTTAATGTGTTTAGCCGGTAAAAGATTGCTCAGCGTAGGCAAGTCTGCTTTATTATTTTTTTGTAAACCCGGAAAAATAAATTTATCCAAGCTAAGCCGTAAGCCCTTTTCATCTTTTACATCTGCATATTCATTAATAATGGAAACCAAGCTGTTTACTGCGCTAGCATTATGCTCAAGTTTACGTGGTACTTCCTGGCGCAAAAAACTGTCAATAATTGTCTGGTCATGCTTAGTTAAAACGGCTTTGACCTTTACGGCTGGAATGGGATATTTGCCCTTAGGCAAAATCGTGGTACTAATAATCAGTTTGGCCTGATAATTATGTTGGAAAATTTTAGCCAAATCGCGAATTTCTAGCGGTAAAGAAAACTTGATTAGCGGATAAGTTTTACTAAGCTCGTGGTATAGCATCGCTGACGTCCCAATCCCGCTCGAGCAAACCACTAAAACTTCGGCGAGCAATGCCCGTTTTAACTTATCACTTTCCGTAAATTCCCGGTATTCCCGATTATTGACCGAACCAAAATAAAGACAAATCAAGGCAACTTCTTCACTAGGTAATTTTTTCTGTAAATAATGCTCTAACGGAGCACAAGCAATTGCCGTAAATTTGATTAACACGGGATACTGCCACTTAATCTCATCAACCTCACTGGAAGAAAACGGAATACCGAATTTTACCCGGAAAAAGGTTGCATAGAGATGATTACACAAAGTCTTAGTAAACACGCGGTACGAAATTTGCTGTTCAGTTAATTGTTCGTAGCGAAAGATTATTTCCTGAGCAATATTATTAATATCGTGGTACAAATTTTTATTAATACAATCAACTTCTGTTGCCTGGGAGCACAAGAAAATTTTACTGAGAAAAACAATTTCTCCTTTTAACTCCTTATTGCCACCAAGTTTACCAAGTAATTTGGTACAGGTAGGCAACACATCTTTAGTATTTTGAGCTATCCACTGCCAGTTTTCACTTCTATCAATAGTTTGATTGTGCGTAATCCGCCACTTAGTAAACAACAACAGGTACGTTAGTTGCTGCAGCGAATTTTCAGAAAAGCTCATATGCAGTTGTTGCTGCGCCTTGATAACCAATTCCTTGGCTTGAGAAAATGAATAGTTTAAACGATTGATAAAAGCATAAACGAGTTTGTCTTGTCGCAATAATAATTCATAAACTGTCAGCCGAATAGAGTTTTCATCACTAATAATACGGTGTCCTAAACGCGAACTACCGATTTTTAGTGCCGGAAAATGCCGTTTGAGAGCCTTAAAGTCCTTAATAATGGTATTGCGAGAGCAATGAAACATCTTAGCTAATTGATTAATTGACAGGTAATGCTCTTGATCCAGCAGTAACAAAATTATCTCAGTTTGCCGCTCATGCGCATTTAAAATAGTTTCATGACCCATCTGCGGCGATGACACCTTCGCAATTTTTTGCGTAAGACTTTTCTTAGTCCGGTCAGTTAGTTTATAGCCGTAACGCGGAATATTAACTACTTGATCTAATTTTTGCGCTTGAAGCTGCTGATTAATTGTTTTCAACCAATTAAAAGCTGTCCGTCGTGAGATTTTAAAAGTGGTTAAGATTTCTTTCAAACTGACAAACCCAGGTGCCTTTGCCAAATAGTTTAATAACTCCCGAGCTCTTGTTAAACTGGCAAAATTGCTTGCCGTCACATTAATCACCCTTTAAATGCAGTAGTATAAGAATTTAACAGCCTTGAATTATAAATCTAACTTATCAATTACTTCATCAATAACTTGGTCAATCCCAATATTGGTTAAAAGCGGCAAACCATTAATGACGGGAATTTTAACCGCATCATTATCATATTGCGTCGTCGTAATAACTAAATCGTAGTCCCCAGCTAATGATTCAATCTGAGCCACAGAAGATTGCCCTAAAGTATATTCATCTTGCGCTATTCCCCTGTTAGCTAGTTCTTCTTGCAGCTTATTCATTGCTGATGTGCTAGTAACAACACCAGCTCCACATGCAACTAAAATCTTTTTCATCTGTTTTCTCCTTTATCACTATTTATAATTAAAACTATTTCTTGTTTTGGTTAGCAGCTGCTGCCTTTTCTTCTGCAGTAATCTTTTTACGATTCCACCAGCATAAGCCAATAATTAGCACAATCCCAATTGCATACGCCGCAATTTTATAAGGTGCGATTTGAACAATTAACCAAGGATATGGGTTAGAACCATAATCAATACTTGAAATGAGGGATGAACCCTTTGGGATGGCAAAGTGGGCTGCACGGGCACACTTGGTTATTAATGGTGCCAAATTAGTCCCGATCCAAAGACCAATAATGACATTAATGGCCCCGATAATAAATGATCTAAAGAAATCTCCATGGGTGATTGAAACTATCAGTGGAAACATGAAGACAAAGCCGACCAATCCAATCGTTGGTAGAAACTGGTTGCCTGGCAAAATAAAGGCGAACAACAATGCTACTGGAATCATTAAAGTGGCACAGGCTAAGACGACTGGACTACCAATTCCGACAGCAGTGTCCATTCCAATGTAAATCTTTCTTTTACCGGCAAATTTTTTCTGGGTAAATGACTGAATTGCATCAGATACGGGAACAACTCCTTGCAAAAGCAAGGCAGCCATCTTTGGTGTAATAATCATCACCGCTGACAAAGTAACGCCCATTAACATAATTTTGCCCAACTTAGTTGCAATGGTCATCCCTGGAATAAAGCCATAAGCAAGAATGCCAATGATAATGCCGATAGCAAAACCCAGCAATGTAGGTTCACCCCATGAGCCAAATTTCTTATTGAAATCCTTGGCATCCATATGGATTTTATTGATACCCGGAATCTTATCAATTAACCAGTTAAAAACAACTGCAATTGGCACAAACGAACCAGCATAGCCGTGGGGAATGGAAATTCCCGGTAAGCCCAAGTATTTTTCCGATAATGGTGCAGTTCTGTCAGCAGTTACCATGATTACAATCATATTAACACTGGCTAAAAATAGACTAAGTACAATATCTTTGGTTAAGGCATAAACTAACGAGCCACTAAAGGCAAAATGCCAAAAATCCCAGATATCCACGTCAATGGTTGACGTAGTTTTCGTTACCAACATCAGAATGTTAATGGCAATTCCCAAGGGAATCATACTAACACCAACCGCGGTGCCGTATGCAATCGCTGAGGCTGATGGCCAACCGACATCAATTACCTGCAAGTTCAAATGCATTACTTGAATCATGTTTTTAATCGCAGGATTCATTACATCGGTCAAAATTGAAACGGTGGCGTTCAGACCGATAAAGCCAATGCCGACCATCAAACCACCACGTAACGCTTTAGTAAAAGGCACTCGCACGCAAAGTCCAAAGATTAACATAATTATTGGAATTAGGACCGTAGGCCCTAAGCCAACAATGTACATAATGAAATCAATTACCGGTTTCATAAATAATTCCTCCCAATCTTCTTACTTAATATATTCAGATACAGCTTCGTATAGTTTCTGCTGATCCGTCATTTTCTCTAACCGCTGTAAAAGTTCTTGGTCTTGAAACAATGCCATTAATTTTTGCAGTATTTTAACCTGACTATGCGGATTTTTTAGCGCCAGCATAACAATAATCTGAACATTGACCGTTTCGGCAGTAACCGCCATATTATGAAAGGCTACCGGTCTTGCCAGCGTCGCAAACGTAATTGCCGCCTCTTTAACATACTGAACATCAGTATGGGGAATCGCAACTGCAATCTTGCCACTTGGCAGACCTGTTGGATGAATCTGCTCGCGCTTAAGAACTGCTTGCTCGAAATCGACCTTAACCTTTCCTTGTTTTTTTAGCTGACCCGCCAGAAAATGAAGGGCTTCAGTAGCATTATTTACTTTAAGATGCGCAAAAACTAAATCTGAACTTAAAAGTTCCATTAATTCACCTCCATTCTTTAGGTCATTTCACCGTTAATTTAATCATTACCACTTTTCCGTGATAAGTCTCTGGTGCCAGTAAAATTCGGTGCAACTAATGCACTAGCAAAAGTTGGTGATAAATTACGTGCTTTTCTCAGACTATATTCAGACCATATTTAGAATAAATTTCGCCAAAATAAAAAATCACATCTAATTGATATGATTTTTCCCTATTATATTTATACTTGTTGCTAACCGTCTTTTTGGTAAAGTTGCACTTTTGTATTACAATTAAGCTAACCTAATTTACATAAAGGAGATCGTGATCATGAGGATTATTACAAGCAAAATCGCTAGATAAATTGTCACTAAAAGATTTAAACATAAAAAGAGGACTACATGATCGATAACACACCTCATAAAACCAAAGCTTATATTGCTGGCGTTAACTTAAATGACCCTAATTTTGATTACTATCTGGCTGAACTGGCTAACTTAGCAGAAGCAGCCAATATGGAAGTAGTTGGCCAATCACGGCAAAACCTGGAACATGTTGTTGCTGGCACCTACTTTGGTCTCGGTAAAATAAACGAAATTAAGGATATGGCCCGGAGCTTAAGGGCGAAAGTTCTTATTTTAAATGATGAATTAACTCCCGTCCAAATCCGTAATTTAGAAAAAATGACTAAGTTGCGGATTATTGATCGGACAGAATTAATCTTGGAGATCTTTTCAAGTCGGGCGCGAACCAAACAAGCTAAATTGCAAGTTCAGCTTGCAAGGCTAGAATACGAATTGCCACGTCTGCATCCATCAGAAAATAACCTTGACCAGCAACGCGGCGGTGGCTTTGCTAACCGTGGTGCCGGTGAATCAAAACTAGAATTAAACCGGCGGACAATCGGGAAGCAAATTGCCGTCATTAAAAAAGAGCTGAAGGAAATTGCGGGACAAGAAGAAATTAAGGCCAAAAGACGGAATCAAAACCATATTCCCAAGGTTGCCCTAGTTGGCTATACTAATGCCGGTAAATCAACGACGATGAACGGCTTACTAGCAGAATATACCAAGGAAAACGGCGAAAAGCAGGTTTTTGTTAAGGACATGCTTTTTGCAACCTTGGACACCAATGTCAGACGGATTGAGCTAAACAATAATTTTAGCTTTATCCTATCCGATACAGTCGGTTTTATTTCTAAATTGCCTCATAATCTGATTGAATCATTTAAGGCTACTTTACAAGAAGTTAAGGATGCCGATCTGCTAATTAACGTAGTTGATGCGTCAGATCCAAATATGATTCAAATGATTCGTACTACGCAAAATGTTCTAACTGAGATTGGCGTTAAAAATACTCCGATGATTACGGCTTACAATAAAGCAGATAAGTCTGAACGTCATTATCCGCAAATTGAAGGCAGCGGAATTTTATATTCAGCTATTGATCCAGAATCAATTAAATTGCTGGCCAATTTAATTACTAAACGAGTTTTTGCCAATTACCAACAAGTTAACTTGCTCTTGCCGTTATCGGCTGGCAAGCCGCTGGCCGACTTGCACGAAAATGCTCAAATTATTGCCGAGAATTATCGCGCAGACGGTGTTCATATTACCGCCAGACTAGCACCAGAAAAACAGCAACAGTTTCAAAATTATATAATCTAACTAAAAAAGGCTTTATTCTCAATTACTGCAAACAGTCATAATTAAGAAATAAAGTCTTTTTGTTTTTATATTTAACTAGTTAAAAATAGACTGCTCATTATCGTCAGTCTTTTTTATTTATTATTGAATTACACGCTTAGCAATGCACGGATAAAAGTAAGAACTAAGCGTTTGTAACACTACTCCCGTATCTGGCGTTGAGGCGTGGATATATTGATTATTGCCAATATAAATACCAACATGATACGGTGCATCAACTGAGCCCCAGTATAATAGGTCACCTGGCTGTAACTGATCCATGGCAACGGTCGTTCCAACCTTAACTTGATCAGTTGTCACACGTGGCAATTGAACACCTGCAACCTTGTTATAAATTGACTGGACCAGGCCCGAGCAATCATAATTATCAGGGCCATTACCACCCCAGGCATAACCTTTGCCCAATTGCGACTTAGCCAAATTAACAACGGCTTGCGCACGTTGAGCTGCACTACCTGTTGCGGCTGGGACTGTTGCAGTTGGCAACTTGCTTGGAGCCGGTTTTGGTGTCTTGTTATTACTTGTGGCACTAACTGGCTTAGGCGTTTCCTGCTTATTCGGTTTTGGTTTTGCGGCCTGAGCCTGATTCATTGGTTGCTTCTTTTGCTTTTTAACTTTCTTGGCCTTTTTCTTTGGCTTTGCGGCTATCTGCTCGGTTGCACCCTGATTGGCTGATTCTTCATCATCCAAATCCTCGGTATAGCGTGCCTCGATCCATTCGTTGTCGCCAATTTTATACCAAAGTTTACCCTTTTTATCGACTGCAGTTTCAGCAACATTCCACTTGCTCTTATTTTTAGCACGGAAATTAATCAGCTGGCCGCCTTGATAATTTGTCCAAATTTTTACCTCTTTACCTGGTAAATAGTTTATTTGAACACGTTTGACCGGAGCTTTTAGTGTTGCCGCATCTACCGTTTTTTGTGGTGCCACCACGGCAACGCCCGTTAACGTGAGAGCTGCCGCAAGACCCATTTTCAAAAAATTACGCTTCATCAAATTCAATCTCCTTTTGGTAGCTAGATGTGGTCATTAATTAGTACTCCACTTTATTTTAGACGCTTAAATTTATTTATCAAGTTACATCCATTAAAATAGGAATAAAAAAACACCTAGATAAATTTCTAAGTGCTTTTGCTTTAGTTATTTAATATTTTCTGCAACTAGTTGAGAACACGTTTGGCAACTGAAGGATAAAAATATGAACTAATACTGTCTTTAACAACACCTTGTGCAGGGGTTGCAGCATGAACATATTGATTATCGCCCACGTAAATGCCTACATGATAAGGAGAAGATGCAGAACCCCAGAACAATAAATCACCTGGTTTTAAGTTCTTAAGGGAAACAGTCTTTCCTTGTTTAATTTGTGAGTAAGTGGTGCGGGAAATTTCCTTACCGGCAGCCTTGCTGAAGACATATTGTGCTAAGCCTGAGCAATCAAATCCATTAGGCGTATTACCACCCCATGCATAAGCCTTGCCGACTTCTGCGTTAGCCAAATTAACAACTTTAGCAGCTTGTTTTGAAGAAGATGTAACATTTTTGCCGACCATACCTGCTTGGCTTGCTTTTTTAGCAGCATTGTCATCATTTGCATCTACCGTGTAACGGGCCTGAATCCATTGATTTTCACCAATTTCATACCAAGTTTTGCCCTTTGCATCAATTGCTGAACTGATAACATCAACAACTTCACCATGCTTAATTCTATTTCCTGTGAAGCTAGGATTATTATAATTGTCCCAAATGTTGATACCATAGCCAGGAACATAATTAATTTTAACTTTAGTAGTTGCAGCTGCAACTTGGTGAGCCGTGGAATTTGAATTAGTAGCGTTTGCAACCCCTAAGCCAGTAATGGTTAAAGCAGCTGCAGCAGTAAATTTTACCAAATTACTCTTAATCTTCAAAATCAAATTCCTCCCGTGTTACATCTTCAATAGTATTTACACATTTTTTATCTCATGATCTCTACATCACAAGTTTAATTTTACTCGTGTTATATTACAAAAATGTTACAGAAGTGATACCAGAAAATAAAAAAAAGCCCTTCCAGAACTGGCGTTTCTATATGGGACCTCTTAATGACTGTTTTACGTGTAAAAAGAAAATTAGTTGAGTTTAAGTAGAGAATAATTATTCAAGCACGCGCTTAGCGGCTGAAGGATAAAAGTAAGTACTGATTGATTGTTTTAACACACCTTGATCGGGAGTTGCGGCGTGAACATATTGATTACCACCGACATAAATACCAACGTGATATGGAGATGTAGCTGATCCCCAGAAAAGAAGATCACCCTTTTTCAATTTCTTCATTGAAACTCTTTTACCAAGTGTAACTTGTGAAAAAGTAGTACGTGGTAAAACTGTTCCACCCGCTGTTTTATAAACATATTGAACCAAGCCAGAGCAATCAAAAGCCGAAGGACCATTTGCACCATAAACGTAACCTTTGCCTACTTGCTTTTTAGCTAACTTAACAACAGCATTACGCTTCTTGGTTACTGAACTGGCATCAACATCAGTTGTAGTAGCTGCTGTAACTGTGGTTACAGTGGCAGCGCCAGTAAAAAATAATGATATAAATGCAACTAACTTGATTAAACTATGTCTGTGTCTCAAAACTAATCTCTTTCTCCTTATCAATATTTCTTTTTACTTTGACGAGCACAATTTTTTTGATTGCACTCAATTTGTACCTGACAATCTATATAGTACTCATCAAATGTTACACATTCATGTCAAATGAGCTACAAAACGTTAAGAATTTTTTTAAAAACACAGTCCAACCAGTAATAATGTTTAAGCGCTTAACAAACTACTTACGATATCATCAAGCTTTTTCTCGGTTTCATTCCAATTATCATTCACTATAATATGTGCATCTGCCTTTAGTTTTTCTGGTAAAGTATTCAATTCGCTACCACTCAAGCGCTCCGCAATCTTGGCGGGATCATCACCTCTTTTTATCAGCCGATCCTTAAGCTCTTTTTTCGAACTAGTCGTTACATATAAGAAATATACCTGCTGATTGATGGCTTTTAGATAAGAGGCTGCACCCTTGATATCAACAATTAATGACACTAACTGGTGCTTTTCCCACGCTTCTTCCAGTGCCTCTTTACTTGAGCCATACTGATAAGAACCATATTTGACATGCTCAAAGAAATGCAGCTTGTTAAAACTGGCATCACTTTCAAAATGGTAAGAGGTGTCTGGACTTTCTCCTTGGCGGATTGGTCTAGTAGTATGGGTCAAAACCCGCGGAATGTTGAACTTTTTGGTTAAATATTCAGAAATTGTTGTCTTACCAGCACCACTGGGGCCAGCAATTAAAATTAATTTTTGCAAAATCCAGGCTTCCTTTACTTGAAAACAGTTTACTTTTATAATAATATCTTTCTATTATAATTAAACACGGGGAAGAGAGGAAGTAAAAAACTAACCATGAAGAAAACTGAAGTAAAAATAGATGACATTCTTAGCGCAAAATCAGAAGAAGAACTTACTAAACCATTTCTAGGTAAAGTAGAAAAAATTTACGAAAATTCTGCCCTGTTGAAGATCATTGACTTTGATGAAGCTGACGAAACAGCTGTTAGCGACTTAAATGAAAAAATTGTTGTTAACTTCAAGAACTTGAAGGCCGCACCTAAACGTAAGATTAAGGAAATTCAAGCTAAGGCTAAAAGTGATGTCAAAGTGGAGAAAATTGCCAAAGCAAAAAAGACCACTGATGACGCTGACAAAGAATCCAAGTAAAAAGTTATTTTTTAAAAAGCAGTGAATAAAATTCACCGCTCTTTTTTTTTGCTTGGTTTTTGCCTAAAATTAAACTAATATCAATAATCATTAATGGAGAAAACAAGTGAAAGAAAAAGCAAGAACCATCTTATTCTGGTTTATTTTAATCCAACCTTTTTTAGACTTATATTGGTTTTATCATGGTACCCTGGCAACTATTTTGCCATTTACATTACCAACTATTATTCGCATTCTAGTAGTTGGTGTCCTGATTTGTCTCTTTTTCAGCCAGAAACAGTCCTGGAAAAAGTTGACAACCAAAAAATGGCTACTAGTTTATTTAGTCTTATTAACCATCTATTCAGCGCTACATTTAATTCATGTTCGTAATTTTACGAGTGTTAATCCCACTAACTACGGCTACTCAAGTAGTGGTGAACTCTTTTACTTAATTCGGATGGTTTTACCGTTAATCGTTCTCTTTTTAACTACTGAGCTCGATTTTGGTGAAAAACAGTTGCGCCAGGTAATTGAAGGCGTCTCTGGATTGTTTTCGGGGACAATCGTCGTGTCCAACCTATTTGTAATTTCACTCAAATCTTACGAAACGGGAACAATCAGTGCTAATATCTTTGCCTGGGTTTTTAATCCGAATATTGGCTACTCGCACATGGCTTCCAAGGGCTTTTTCAACTTTACCAATATGATTTCGGCCGTTTTATTCATGCTTGTCCCGCTAATGGTCTATTATTTATTCACTAACTTTAACTGGTTAACTATTACTCTTAATGTTGTCCAAGCATTGGCAATGATTGAAATAGGAACAAAAGTTGCCGCAATTGGCCTTTTAGGCGGCATCTTTATTAGTTTAGTACTATTTATTTTCCATAAATACGTGATTAAAGACGTGCAAAAAGGTGGTCGGCCGTTTTTGGTAGCCGGCTTAATTATGCTGGGCTCACTAGCAATTCTACCTTTTGGGCCAGCTATTCAGCGCTATAATTACGAAATTTATTTAGCCAAGCAATCTGATCACGACCTGAGTTCAGAAAAGCGGGAGTTAGCAGCGGGACTGAAGAAATATCCTACTGGTAAAAAGCGGGAAGACTTCTTACGTGCTTTTATTAAGCACAACTACCAAGCTTACGCCTTAAATCCCAAATTTGTTTTTCACAGTTACCCATATCAATACGATCCTGAATTTTGGTTAAAAATTATTAATCAGCCCGGGCAAGTCCGCATGGAGAACCGCTATCTTGAAAAGGCAATGCTTAATCAGGTGGTCAAAACTAACAATAATCGGCTGGATAAATATTTCGGCATTTCGTATACGCGCGAAAACAATATTTTTAACTTAGAGCGTGATTTCTCGGCACAGATTTATTCTCTTGGCTTCATTGGAATGATCTTGTTTGTGGGACCTTATCTTGCCACAATTTTATACGGGGCTTATAAGTGGCTACGTTTTAAATATGCCCGAACCTACTTAGTCAGTTCGCTTCTTGCATCCAGTTGTTTTATCCTATTGGCAGCTTTTTCATCTGGCAATGTCATCGACTTTTTAACTGCAAGCTTGATTCTCGCCTTTATTCAAGGCAATTTATTAATTCAGGTACGAAAACCAAAACAAAAATATCTTTAATACCATAATTAGGCAGATTACAATAATAAGACTTTTGCTATTTTTAACTTTAATTAGTTTTAAACAGCCCGAATGGTCGACTTACCTTATTTCAAACTCAATATTGCGCTTTCAAATTAGATATATTAAATTTAATTTAGCATGTTATTTTTAATTACTGCTACTTCTAATATTTATATAAAGATTTGGAGGAGAAACAAGCTAATATGGAAGATATAACTAAGAGAATGGTCGACAAAAGTATAGAAGCTTTCATTATGGGAATAGAAATATATAATAAACCAACAATTAAATATCGAATTGAAGGGTTTAGCTTTTTCATCTGTAATGCTTGGGAATTAATGCTTAAAGCTAGAATGCTAAAGCAACAGAAAAGTATTTATTATAAAGATAAATCTGATCGCACCCTCAGTCTAAATGAAGTCTTAAAACAAGTTTATCCTGACAAAAATACCAAGATAAGACTAAATCTTGAGAAAATAATCGAATTAAGAAACATTAGCACTCATTACATCACAGAAGATTATGAGGTTAAATATGCTCCTCTTTTTCAGGCTTGCGTTCTAAACTTTATCAAACAAATTATGCGTTTTCACAAAGTTGATATAACTAAATATATTTCCCAGAACTTCTTAACAATCGCTACCAGTTATGAACCATTAACAAATGGTCAAATAAGATTAAAATATCCACCTGAAATTGCAGAGAAATTCATTCAGAAGGGAAATGAAATTGATGTTTTAAGTAAAGAGTATAATTCTGATAAGTTTTCAATTGATGTTAAGCAAAGCCTTCACATTACAAAAAGAAAATCTGAAGCAGATTTCACTATTGCAATTGATAAAAACTCAAAAAATCATGCATCTATCATTAAGGATTTTAAAGATCCGTCAGATACACATAAGTACTCATATAAAAGTGTAATTACTGCAGTACAAGAAAGATTAAAAAAAGAAAAAATAGTATTATCATATGAAAAGGGATTTAATTCCTATGTTTTAAATTTAGTGATTGATTTTTATCATATAAAAATCGATAAGAAATATGCATATCAGCACGTAATCGGAAATCAGCATAGCTACACATACTCAGAACAATTTATCGAATTCATAGTAAACGAGATTAAAAAAGATCCTAAAAATTATGTAGCTAGTCTTAAAAAAGGCAATAAAAAAAGATAACCCCAGGCACATAGGAATGCTCAATGCGCTTTTCGTGCATCTACCCCATTTCGGGACCCAGCGTTCATCCTTCACAAGTTATCTATGTTATGTTTATCCTAAATCTATTTATTGAAAAAGTAAACATTTTTGTAACAGCTTAAACAATTTTAATAAAAAATTATTTCTGATAAACCAAAGAGTATCTTGAATCACAAGATACTCTTTTAATTTAAAACTTTAAATTAAGTTTCGTAACACTGTTCAGTATTAACAATAAAATTAAGTGTTGCAGACTAGCCATTTATTTTATTCCTTAGAGCTAGATGACCATTTAAACTGTGCAGGTCCAATTGTCGTTCTTTAAGCTTATTTTTCTTTGATGAACGAAGCATCTGGAATTCGAATTAAATAATATTGCGTAGCTGTGTGACCAGCATGCAGGCCAAGCCCGTTTTGCCAAACCTTTTTATACGTCGCCGTATAAGTTGCAACATAAGCACGCTGATATTTACGGTCCATTTTCTTAAGCTGGCTCTTTTGGTATGGTATCCGCGAAGCATTTAAGTCTAACGGACTTTTACCATATGCCACTGTAGCAAAGTCACTCGAAACTTGCGCCTTGCGCCCAGCACGATAATAGGTATAAGTTTGCGTACTAATTTTTTTCTTCTTTGAATTAATCGTCACATAACTTGAATTACCCGAACCCGTATTCATTACTAACGGTTGATACGTAATTTTTGAGCTAATCACGCTTTTATCCTCTAAGTCCGGGTTATCAAGCATTGTCTTATTAAAGAGCCAAACAATGCCGACTAAAAAAACTGCTACTTCGAGCAGATCAATCAAAAAATTAGTCCAGCTAAACTTCTGGTGCTTCTTAATAATCATCGTAATCCGACGCTTACGAATATTTTGAATAATAAAAATGAAATATAAAATGGCAATAACCCACAATAAGATGCCCAGTAGATTCCAGCTAAACATAACTTCCTCCTGTAATAGTCTTCATTATATTGTAAAAAGCCCTGCTTGAATAGTGCAAAAAAGGTTAATTGCTTATTAAAAGTAATGTGCTTACTTTTTTGCTTTAGCTTTAGTCGTCGTCTTTTTGACCGTTTTTTTGGCGGCTACTTTTTTAGTTGTCGTCTTTTTAGCGGCCGGCTTTTTAGTCTTCGCTACAGGTTCAGGCTTCTTGTATTCACGCACCTGGCTTAATTTTGCCATAATTGCTTCTACCAGTTTATCAATTACCTCATCTTCATTTTGAGTAATTTCCTCTTCATTTGCAATTTGATCAATGCGAAAATTAGAGGCATTCAAAAACTCCGACTGCGTTTCAAAGTAAACAAATACCGGATAGTCTTTTTCTTCCTCAAAGAAATTGGCAATTTTTTTATAATTGCTGTATGGCAAGTTGATAATATTGTTTTCTAAGACGAACGTGACCGGTCTTTGCCCCGTCACTTCAAGTGCAACATGGCTTAAGGAATTATGCTTGATCGCTGCCGCAGTTTCTTTAATCATTTTAGTCGCCAGGCTTTTAACCTTGGTCTTGGACTTGCTAATATCTGCGTATTTGACAGTTTCTAAATCCTGTAAGTAGTCCTGTTGTTCAATTTTAGTAGTTAAATCAGTTAAGTTAATCTTCAAAATAAAAAAATCCTTTTATAAATTAGTTATCAGTCTTCTATACGATACTCAAATTCAGCGCCAAAAACAATTTATTTTTATTTCTTTTAAAATTATTTTTAAAGAACATTCGTTTTAAAAAAACAGGTGTTAAGGTAATCCGAATTGTCCGTTTTTACTAAAACATACTTGTTTTATCGACTTTGTGAAGTGATATAAAATAACAAAAATGCCCCTAAATTTGTCAAAAAGCACAATATTTAATTATCAATACGAAAACATCATTATAGCCACTTTACAAGCGTTTTCACAAAGAATAGAATGACATTGAAACTAAAAAATTTTTTACTAAATTTTTCAAACTGAAAGGTAGACAAATATGTCAGATAAAGTTTACACAGATTATTTCTATAACTCAGATGATTTTGATAAAAATCATGGTATGGGCTATAAAGAACTTCACATCCCTGAAGGCGTTGAAGCTCAACCATTAATTGTTCCACCAGTCCTAGAGCCCGATAAACAAGAATACAACGATGTTTGGTACACCATTGAATCTCAAGAAGGCGACTTCCAATTTTTACCTGGGAAAAAGACTCATACTTGGGGCTACAACTTCCCTGTTTTAGGTAAGACGATGGTCTTGACCAAGGGTCAACATGTTCACGTAACTTTGAAGAACAGCTTGCCTGAATTAACTACTTACCACTGGCATGGTATGGAAGTTTCAGGTCCTGGTAACGATGGTGCTTGTCACTCACCTGTATACCCAGGAGAAGAAAAGCACATTGACTTCACAGTTCATCAACCAGCTGCTCTTACTTGGCTTCACGCTCACCCATGTCCATCAACTGCTGCACAAGTTTGGATGGGACTCGCAATGGGTGTTGTTGTAACTGATGCCAACGAAGCACAATTACCAATTCCTAAGACTTATGGTAAAGATGAATTCCCAATCATTTTGCAAGACCGGATTTTCCACGAAGATAACCAATTTGATTACAAGGCAGATTACAATGCAATGGGTATCTTTGGTGACACACCAGTTATTAACGGTGTTGTTCGTCCTTACGTAGATGTTACTACCCAAAAAGTTCGGTTGATTTTCTTAGGTGGATCTAACCGGCGTGAATGGCGTCTGCACTTCAGCGACGACTTGGTTATGACTCAAATCGGTGGGGATGATTCATTCTTAGAGCATCCAGTTAAGATGACTAAGGTTTTAATCGGACCAGGTGAGCGTCAACAAGTTGTGGTTGACTTCAGTAACTACAAGGAAGGCGACGTTGTTAACCTTTACACTGATGACTTTAAGTTGGTTGAATTCAGAATTCACAAGTATGAAAAAGATGACAGTGTAATTCCTGACACCTTATTCAAACCATATGATCCTGTTGTTAACCCTAATTCACCAGTTCCTCACGTAACAATGGACAACCACAACATGATTAACGGCAAGCTATTCTCCATGCAAAGAATTGACATGAAGCAAGAGTTAATGACCGCTGAATACTGGGATGTAACTAACACTAATGATAAGGTTAACGGTATGCTCCACCCATTCCATATTCACGGTGCACACTTCCTTGTTGTTTCACGTAACGGTAAGGACCCATATCCAAACGAGCAAGGTGTCTACAAAGATACTGTTGAAGTTGCCCCACAAGAAACTGTTCGTTTGAAGGTTTACTTCCAAAACACAGGTGTGTTCATGTACCACTGCCACATTATCGAACACGAAGATGCTGGTATGATGGCGCAAATCCAAATCGTTGATCCTAAGGATCCAGACAAGAAGTATGACTTAATGGACATGGAAACTTTGACTAAGGCATTTGCTGAAGAAAAAGGTATTCCAATGGACGAAGTATACTGCCCAGGAATGGATGTTGAAGGTATGGACGTTAAGGGTGAAGATCACTCAATGGACGCACTTTCCGGCGCTAGCCACCATTAATTAAAACTTAAACTTAAACAAAGTAAAAAATCGCTCAAGTAAGAGCGGTTTTTTCTTTTACCTGCTTTAGCTTAAGCAAATCACTAAAAATCAGTTAAATTTAGAGACATTGTGAAAAACAGCTTTGCTTTTATTCTATAGCCTATGTTTAAATAGCATTATGAAAAAGAATAGAAGCAAGAACCTAGTGTTCCTGTTGCTCGGCGTATTTCTTTTAGGATTAGCCTTTGCAGTCTTTAACTCAAATGATTTCAAGGACAAATACGACTGGGTAACATTAAAGTCAACCCAAAAATTGGATGTACCACTAGAAAATCAGTATCCTGAGTTGCCTAACGGCTGTGAAGTTACTTCCTTGTCAATGCTGCTGCAATATTATGGCATCAAAGTAACTAAACTTGATCTATCAGAAAATATTAAGCATGTTGCTTCTTTTTCCAGCGACGGACAGTTTCGGGGTAATCCCCATGTGGGGTTTGTTGGTTATATGAGCCAAGCAAACGCCGGCTGGTGTGTTTATAACGAGCCACTTGAACAAGTAGCCCGCAAATACACTAACCGCATTCAGAATTTCTCAGGACACGACTTCATCCAAGTCATGAAATTGGTATCTGATGGTCATCCGGTTTTGATTATCACAACACTCAAGTTCAATCATGTCAACGACATGCAAACTTGGCAGACGAAAGAAGGAGAAGTAAACGTCACTCCTTCATCACATGCCTGCGTAATTACTGGTTACAGCAAGAAAAAACACCAAGTTCTGGTTAACGACCCATTTGGTCATAAAAACAAAGTGGTTTCTTGGCACAACCTGGAGAGAAGCTATAATCAGCAAGGTAAACAGGCGCTATATCTTAATTAAGTCAGCTATTTTACAAGATAGCGGCTTTTTTAGTGCGCAAAAAAAGCAGATTCACTTAAGAATCTGCTTTTTCCAAATCGAGGCTCGTTAAAAAACAAGTGACTACTTCTGTTCACATCAGGTTAGTCAACAGCCAACACTTCCCGTGTCTGCCAGCTAAGGCGGACGTCCTCATCCAAATACGCATCTCGCGTTTTTGTCGACTCGTATTACTTATTATACGTACTTTTATTCTGCTTGTAAAATTTTTTTATTCTGAAAAAGATTTCTACAAACATGCTTGATAGTAACATCCCTAAGGCGATTGAGCCTGTAACGATAATCACACGTAAAGCCGAGTCACTTGCCCCGTTAATATTACCGGCGGTTAACTCACGCACAGCCTGGTATGCGGGAACTCCCGGTACTAAAGGGACAATGGCCGGGATATAAAAGACAGTTGCCGGACACTTTTTTATTCGGGCAAAGACAATTCCTAAAATGCCAATCGCAAATGAACCCAGCAGATTAGACAATAGCCGGCCCATTGAGGCCTCCATCGCTAACCAGTAAATAATCCAGCTAATGACCCCACTAATTCCCGCCAGATTAAGCACGCGGCGCGGAACATTAATAGTTAGGGCAAAGCCTGCTGAGGCAAGATAGGCAAAAATGATGTTAATAATTAATTCTAACCAAAATGGCATTTTATGCTCCTAAAAACTTCAAAATAATCCCAACGCCGCCGCCAAGGGCAAAGGCGGTTAACATTGCTTCACAAATCTTGCCCATTCCTGATAACAAGTCGCCCTTAAACAAGTCACGCAAGGCATTAGTTAATGCTAAGCCTGGGACCAATGGCATCAAAGCCCCGGTAAGAATATTATCAATAATCATTGCGGGAAAGAGACGAACTAGCCCCACCGTGACAATCGTCATAATCATTGCTGCCACCAATTCAGCTAAATATTTGACTTTCGTAAAGCGTTTAAAATAATAAAACGAAACAAAACCGATAGCACCAACTACTGCCGCAGCCGGAAAATCAACCCAATCATAGTTGTCCATAAACATTACCATTAGCGTTGCACTTAAAATGCCGGCGCCAATTGTTTGTAACCATAATGGAAAAACTGGAAACCCACCGTGAGCGATTTTAAATACTTGGCTTTTAACTTGGCGTAAGGTAATTTCACGCGCTGCAAAAGCCCGTGACAGCGAATTAATCCGATCAACCAACTCTAGGTTAATATTCCGCTCATGAACCAAAATGCTTTGGCAATAGTTGCCGTGATCGATGCTCATAAAGATCCCTGTTGGCATTACAAACACCCGCGGATCCGGCTCGCCAGCGCTTTTAGCAATGCGCACCATCGTGTCTTCGACCCGGTACATCTCACTGCCGCCTTCAATCATTAACTGGCCTGCTGTCAGGCAAGTATCAAGCAATTCTTGGTAAAATAATTTATCTTTCTGTCCAGGCATAATTTCCTCAAAGTTTATTCATTGTCTCAATATCAATTGTTTTATCAACCCAGTCACCTTGGAAAAAGTCGCGCTCGTGGCTAACGATAATTACGCTGCCGGGAAACTTAACAATTGCTTGCCGCAACGCATCTTTTGAATCACGGTCAAGGTGATTGGTTGGCTCATCAAGAAAGAGTAAATTGGCCGGCTCAAACTGCATTTTAGCCAATTTCACTTTTTCCTGTTCGCCCCCGGATAATTTTTTCAAAGGACTCATCGCCTGCTGGGCGGTCACACCCAACCGAGCCAAGGCGCCACGCAGTTCCTTAGGCTTAATGCGTTCAAAGATTTCTTGCAAGTATTGCAGCGGCGTCATATTTTGGTTAGGCCAAGCTAAGTCCTGCTTAAAGTAGGCAATTTTGGCGGTTTCAGATAAAGCAAATGTCCCAAAAATCGGTTCAATCTGTCCCAGCAATGTTTTTAGCAAAGTCGTTTTACCAATGCCGTTAAAACCAGTAATTGCCACTTTTTCATTGCCACCAACCGAGAAATTAAAGGCTTCTTTTACCAAAGCGTGGTCATATCCGATTACCAAGTCTTGCGTCTGCAATAACAAGTTGGCAGCCGTTGCCACATAAGGAAATTCAAAATGCGGTTTGTGATTGCCCTTAGGTGGAGCTAAAACATCCATTCTGGCAAGTTGCCGCTCACGTGACTTAGCACTCTTAGAGCGCGTTCCCGCCTTATTTTTCCGAATATATGCTTCTTCCTTAGCAATCTTGCGTTGCTGATTAGTGTAAGCCTTCAGATAAGTTTCTCGATTGGCTTCTTTTTGCCGCATTGCCTGCTTAAGAGTTCCAGTATAACGGGTAATTGTGCCAACATCAATATCAATAATACAGTTCGCTATTTTGCCCAAGAAATCATAGTCATGACTAACTACTATAAAAGCGCCGGTAAAGTCATTTAGGTAACCGACCAGCCAGTCAATATGGGAAACATCCAAATAGTTAGTTGGCTCATCCAGCAGCAATACATCAGGACTTTGTAATAATAATTTGGCTAAAATAATTTTTGATCTTTGTCCACCGGACAATTGGCTGACGTCATGGTCATAACCCAATTCTGCTAGCCCCAGTCCCGAGGCAACTCGTTCAATTTCCGTATCTATGCCGTAAAAGTTATTCTCTTCCAGGTATGTTTGCAATTTCCCCGCCCTTTCGAGCAGTTCTGCGTCGCCCTTTTCCGCATATTGATTGTAAAGGGCGCTTAACTCATGTTCTTTTTGGTATAGCGGTGCAAATGCTGTCCGCAGAAATTCACGAATCGTAACACCTGGAGCTAACTTAGCGTATTGGTCAAGGTAACCTACTGTTACCCGATTTTGCCATTTTACTTGACCTTCATCCGGTAACATCTCACCAGTCAAAATCTTAATTAAGGTTGATTTACCAACCCCATTTTGACCAGTGACTCCCATATGATCTTCCTTATTAAGAACAAAATTGCCATTCTCATACAAAGTTTTATCCACGAAACTTTGTCCTAAATTCTTAACTTGCAGTAAACTCATTTTACATCTCCCTCAAATTAATTATCTGTCTGCCAGTATCCAAGCAAGTTGCCTTTTTGCTCATCATCCTAAATTGCTAATGCGCGCAATCAAAAAGGCGGGCGTTTTGCCCACCTTTTTACTTTCTTTCTTGTTCATATTTTTGCAAGGCTTCCAATATTTTAGGCCAATAACGCTTAGGCAAAATTAATTGCAATTTATCGTGATAAATTGGAAAATCACTTGCTTTCATTCCGGTAATTTCAGCCAAATCTTGATCAGATAACTTATATTCACGCGCAATCCGTTTAATTTCAACAGAAGCGAGCCCCCGAAACCATGAAAGAGCAAAGAAAAATAAGGCAAAAACACTAGCGGCCAAAATAGCGGCCGGTAAAGTCCAGTGAAATGTGCGCAAGCAAATAGCCGACGCGGCAATAAAGGCAACAAGTGCTGAAATTACGCCATAAATAACTGCGAATACTGATTGCCCACGCATATTTTTTTGCCTCCTTTGCTATCAATAACTACTGACCAGTTGAATTGTCATCACTGGTATCCGTTCCAGTTGAATTATTTTCTGATTCATCTGTCACGACTGAATGATAAATTTGGTAATTAGTAAAGGGATTAGGATCCTTCCACTTAATATTATTATTCTGCTCATTTAACTTATTGAGCTTAGTTTCATCATTATCCAATACTTTCTTTTCCAAGTCAAGATTGGTCCGGATTTTGTCAGATGCCTTCTGCAGTTCCGCGGTCGAAACGACTTGGATCGATGATCCATTAATCCACGCATCGTGTCCTTGAATATAACCGCTATCGATATTTTGCGAACAGCCACGATATGTCAATGCCAAAGCCAACATATCATTGAATGTCAGGTTGGTCCGAACATACTTGGTAAAGATTTTTACTAAATTACGGTAATTAGCAATTGAATCAACCGAGATTGCTTTGTGGACAACCGCGTTAATTACTTGCCGCTGACGCATTTGCCGCCCATAATCTCCGCGGGGATCATCGTGACGCATCCGAACATAAGCAACTGCATGCCGACCATTTAAATGCTGTTTTCCCTTATGAAAATCACACCAGTCATAAGAAAAGTCAAACGGTACGTTAACATCGACACCGCCAACAGCATTAACGAGACTTTTGAGTGCCTTCATATTCACTTCGACATAATAATTAATCGGAACATCCAGTAATGCGGAAACAGTTCGCATCGACGCCTTGCTTCCGCCTATTCCATAGGCAGAATTGACCCGAAACATGTTGTACTTATCTCCCGGATCGCCTAGAATATTAGCCAAGGTATCACGCGGAATCGAGGTCATTGTTGCCTTATTTTTACCAGGATTAGCGGTAGCCAAAATTAACGTATCTGAATTTCCCCTATCATGACGACCCTCAAGTCCTTGATCAACGCCAAGAATTAAAATTGAAATTGGTTTTCTCTGGGCAATTAACGCAGAAGTAGCAGAATTGCCACTTTGACCATCAATTGCACTGTGTAAAGCGAAATACATGTGAGCAGCCCATGCCAGGCCGCAGCTTACGCATAAAACGAGTACAATACCGCAAACTCGGGCAAAAAGATTGCCTTTTAGTGCCCCAGTCGGAGCCGCTAAAACATGATTACGGTGAAGATTAAGGGAAGAGCGCTTTTTACGGTAATCTTCTCTCCGTTTTGAATTTGGTTCCATACCTTGATTCAATTCCTTCCATAATTATCCATGTTTATTTGTATCACTTTCAAACTTGAATTAGAATATTAACAAATATAATTAATAATATCTTATTTTTTAGTTTTTAGCATAATTATTATTAAGCATATAAAAATAAAAGGAGAACTGTTAATGGCTATTCCCAAAAGAAATGAAGTCCCTGAAGAACTAAAGTGGGATCTAACCCGGATCTTTAAAACGGATAAAGACTGGGAAATCGCATACAATCAAGTTAAAAATGATGTTCAGAGTCTAAGTAATTTAAAGGAAAAATTCACTGAATCAGGGCATAAATTATATGAAGGTTTAAACAAGATTTTGACTGTTAGTCGGAATTTAGAAAAGGTTTATGTCTATGCAACCATGTCTAGCGATATCGACACCAGTAATGCCCACTATCTCGGATATGTGGCCCAAGTGCAGGCACTTACCAGTCAGTTCGAAGCGGCCATTGCTTTCCTCAATCCCGCAATTCTCCAAGTTCCCGAAGAAAAAATGGCACAGTTTAAGAGTGAAGAGCCACGACTAAATGACTACGCCCACATGCTGGAACAGATCACACGTAAAAGGCCGCACACGCTATCAGCCCAGGAAGAACGACTAATTGCCGATGCTGGCGATGCACTGAGTACTTCCGAAAACACCTATAATGTGTTAACCAATTCCGACATGGAATACGGTTATGTACAAAATGAAGATGGCGAAATGGTGCAATTGTCCGACGGCCTCTATTCCCTACTCATTCAGTCCCAAGACCGGGAAGTTCGTCAAAACGCTTTTGATGTTATGTATGCAACTTATGATCAATTTAAAAACTCACTTGCTTCTACCCTTTCTGGTGAAGTTAAGGAACATAACTATAACGCGCGGGTTCACCACTATGATTCGGCTAAAAATGCTGCATTAGATGAAAATGGTATCCCCACAATTGTGTATGATACTTTAATTACTGAGGTTGACCAACACCTTGATTTACTACACGAATACGTAAATTTGCGAAAGCAAATCTTGGGCTTAAACGACTTACAAATGTGGGACATGTATGTTCCTTTAACCGGTAAGCCATCATTGAGCTATACTTTTGCGGAAGCCAAGAAGGAAGCTAAAAAAGCTTTGCGCCCTCTTGGTGAAGACTATTTGAAGCAAGTCGATTACATCTTTAATAATCGGGTAATTGACGTAGTTGAATCACAGAATAAGGCAACAGGAGCATATTCCGGTGGCTCTTATGATACAGATGCTTATGAGCTACTCAATTGGGAAAATAATGTTGACTCCCTCTATACGCTAGTACACGAAACTGGTCACTCTGTCCACAGCATGTACACAAGACAGACACAGCCATACGTTTATGGTGATTACCCAATTTTTGTTGCCGAAATTGCCTCTACAACTAACGAAAACATTTTAACTGAATATTTCTTAGATCATATCACTGATCCCAAGACACGGGCATTTGTCCTTAATTATTACCTTGATTCATTTAAAGGTACGTTATACCGGCAAACGCAGTTTGCAGAATTTGAGCAATTTATTCATGAAATGGATGCCAAGGGCGAACCTTTGACAGCTGACCAGTTAGATGACTTTTATGGTGAACTAAATCAGCGCTATTACGGGGACGCGGTAGAACCAGGTGGTGAAATTGCCAAAGAATGGGCACGGATTCCGCACTTCTACTATAACTTCTACGTTTACCAATATGCTACGGGTTTTGCGGCTGCTACTGCTCTTGCCAATAACGTGGTTCACGGCAGCAGCGACCAAAAAGAGGCCTACCTCAATTTCTTAAAATCCGGTTCAAGCGATTACCCGGTCGAAATTATGAAACGGGCGGGCGTTGACATGACTAAGCCTGACTATCTGGAAGAAGCTTTCACAACTTTTGCACAACGCTTAACTGAATTTAAAACAATTGTGACAAAAAATCTTAAATAACCCTTGAAATTTTGCCATGTAAATAATATAACAAATATGGAAATAAAATTTCTCACATCAAAAAACCACTTCTTTGAATAAGAAGTGGTTTTTCTATAGTTAAAATTATTGGTATTCGGTCCAAAAGCGTTTGGCTAAAGCTTGGTATAATTGACATCCCAATAAATAGTCATCTACTGCAACATATTCATTTGGTTGATGATCGGTTGTCCCCGCTGCTGGTCCTAAAATAATGATTGGAAAAGTGCCAGCTTGAATATATTCAGATGAATCCGTTGCACCTGTTCCCGCCGTATACTCGCACGGCAAATTAAATTCTTGGTTAACAACCTGTTTGGCTAATCTTGCCAGTTTCGTATTTTCTTGGTTAGGCAGCGGCACTTCAGGAAAGCTATAGCTAATTTCTAGCTGCGCACCCTGCTCATTTAATTGCGCTACAATCTGTTCTAATTCTTGGTATATCTGCTCATTAGGATAAACCGGTGTTGTCCTGATATTGCCTGAAAGCCAAGCATGATCAGGAACCGAGTTAATCTGACTGCCACCTTGAATCTGACTGATTACATGGGTCAAAGAGCCCAAGACTGGATCCTTTTTTGTATGACTAGCCATTAAGTCCTGTGCCTTTTGGGCAAAAGCAATCAGCGGCATAATCGCATTTTGACCTTTTTCTGGTGTCGATGAATGGACACAAACTCCCTTTGAAGTCACGTAATAATCGATTACGCCTTTATGAGTTACCCGGATATTAAAGTGCGAGGGTTCACCAACAATTAGGCCAACTAAATCTTTAGCATAGCCTTCTTTGACTAATTGCGCTGCCCCGTATTCGCCGGTTTCCTCCCCAACAGAAGCTAATAAGCGAATTCGGCCAGGCAGTTCTTGCCCACTGTCTAACAAATCAAGCATTGCAACCACCATTGCCGCAAGGCCGGATTTCATATCGCTTGCGCCCCGACCATAGAGCTTGCCATCTTTAATTGTCGCTTCAAACGGCGGAAACTGCCAATTTGCCAAATCACCAGCTGACACAACATCCTCATGCCCGGAAAAGCCGAGCAATGGACCATGATTTCCCATTGTCACAACTAAATTGTCTCGTCCGGGTGCATAAGTGACACGTTCAATGTTAACAGGATAATTTTTAAATAAGTTCGTCAGATAATCAGCAACTAGACTTTCATGATCATTGGCCGAATCAATCGCGATTAAATCGCTCAGAATTCTAAGTGCACGTTTTTTATCCACAATTTTATCCTCTTTTTATGCTTCTAGTACTTTTGCCAAAAATTCCTGCGCCCGCTTGGTCTTTGGTTGGGCAAAAAATTCTTGTGGTGCCGCCTTTTCTTGTACATAGCCGTCTGCCATGAACCAAACTTCATCGGCAACGTTTTTGGCAAAGCCCATCTCGTGAGTGACCACCACCATGGTCATCCCTTTTTGCGCTAAATCTTGCATTACTTTCAATACTTCGCCGACCATTTCTGGATCAAGAGCCGAAGTTGGTTCATCAAACAGCATCACTTCTGGATCCATAGCTAATGCCCGTGCAATCGCCACCCGCTGCTGCTGACCACCAGATAAGCTTGCTGGAAATGCTTCAGCTTTATCTTCCAGCCCAACTTGTTTGAGCAGTTCAATGCCCTTAGCCGTTGCTTCCTCATCGCTAAGCTTTTTGACTTTCATTGGCGCCAATTTGATATTTTCAATAATATTCATATGTGGAAATAAGTTGAATTGTTGAAAAACCATTCCCATTTTTTCACGTAAAGTATCTAGTTGATCCTCACTTAAGGCGGTTAGTTCCTGCCCGTTAAACAGTACTTTGCCGGAAGTCGGCTCGTCTAAAAGATTAAGACAGCGCAAAAAGGTACTTTTTCCCGCACCACTTGGACCAACCAAGCAGATCACCTGGCCATCATCAACTTCTGCGTTGATATCCTTTAAAACTTCATTATGACCGAATGTCTTTTTCAAATGTTCTACTTCAATAACTGGGGCCTTGTTAGTCATGATTCATTTTCCTTTCAAATACTTTCATCAAGCTGGACAGGCCAAAGGTGATGATAAAGTACAAAATCATTGTAATTACTAATGGCATGACTCCACGATAGGTATCAGCCTGAACAATTCTTGACTGGTAAATCAGGTCTTTAACACCAATAACAGAAACAATTGAACTTTCCTTAATCAAGGAAACGAACTCGTTTCCCAGAGCAGGCCAAATATTTTTCATAGCCTGCGGCATAATTACATAGCGCATCGTTGCCGAGCGTGACAGTCCTAATGAACGTGAGGCTTCTGTCTGTCCTGTCGCAATTGAATTTATTCCTGACCGAATAACTTCCGCAACGTAAGCCGCCGAGTTCAGTGAAACAGCAATGATTCCTGACAAAAGTGCCGGAATATTGACTACTAAACCTAGGCCAAAATAGATAAAGAGCAGTTGGACCATTAAAGGCGTTCCCCGCACAAATTCAATATATGCCGTTGCAATTGAATGAGCAATTTCATTATGGCTTAACCGCATTAAAGCCAAAATTGCTCCTAGTAAAAAGCCAAAAATGACTGAGATTGCTGAAATAAACAGGGTATAGCCAACACCAGCAATAAAGAAGTCTTTATATGCCCACATTGAGTTCGAAGCCTTAGCCTCTTTTTTAGTTTTTCCACCTGCTAGGTATTTACCGGCTTTTGGTAAATAAACCTTGTTAATCAAATCCTTCTTTTTAATCTCAGCAATCGATTTATTTGCCGCTTTGACTAAACTTGTAGCACCTTTATGAAAAGCTACGGCAGAACCATCAGAAGTTATCTTTAATCCTGAAGGAATCGCCATGATGCCATCCGTATTTTTGGCAAAAGCAGCTGCAGTGGCGGTATCAACTGCCACCGCATCGAACTTATTGGTTTTCAAAGCTAAGATAAGATCACTGTCTTTATCCATCGTTTTCAGTTTGGTCTGTTTTGCTTGCTCCTTAATCAGAGTTGCCTGCAAACTGCCAGTCTGAGCACCGATTGCCTTGCCTTTAAAAGAACGGAAGTCATGGTACTTATCTTTATCAGCCTTTCTAATCAGTAAATCTTGTCCACTTCTGTAATAAGCCGTACTAAAATCTACACTCTGAGCCCGCTTAGGTGTTGCGGTCATCCCAGAAATGACCATATCGATCTTGCCAGTTTCCAGGGCAACAAGTAAGGAATCAAAATCCATTGTCCGAACAACTAATTTGACCCCTAAATCGTGGGCAATTTTCTGCCCAACCTCAATGTCCATCCCGACTACCTTAGACTTGCCATTAATATTTTTGACAAATTCATAGGGAGGAAAGTCTGGACTGGTTCCCATAACCAGCTCGCCCTTATTTTTTACTTTTTTCAGGTAAGTATCCGTTATTTTAGTGGTTTGAGTGTCTTTGGCAGCTACTGTTTTTTGTGGCACCAAGGCCAACAACATGAACGCTGCGAGGACTATTTCAAGCCATTTCCACGCCTTTTTCATAACTTTTCCTCCATTATCAGCTTTTACATTATAGCAATTATAATAATATAAATATTAAATTACAACGTCATATTTGACTTTTTTTCTCATTTTTGGTAATCAAAATAAAAAATGTTCTGCTTACTAACCTTGTTAGATCGTAAATGCAGAACATTTTCGTTAATAATATTTAAAATTCTATTCTTGAGAAGCACCAGAAACAGCATCGGTTGCTGAATCCTCTTCTTTTAGCTGATTATCATTAGTTACAGGATATGGGGTAATCCTTGATGGATCAGTATTTGACTTCAAGTTATCAGCAGTATAGTTGAAATGCGTCAACCGGGCATGCTTAATATCTGCAATCGTCTTGCAACCAGTCAATTGCATATCAATTAACAATTCCTGGTTAAGCTGTTCAATCACTGATTGAACGCCCTTTGCACCGCCAAGTGCCAAGCCGTATAGATATGGGCGACCAATTCCGACCAAATCAGCACCAAGGGCTAAAGCCTTGAAGACATGCGAACCGCGCCGTACACCTGAATCAAAGATGATTGGTACACGGTGGTCAACTGCCTTAGCAATTTCTGGCAACATGTCGATTGTTGCTGGACCACAGTCAATTTCACGGCCACCATGATTAGTTACGTAAATTCCGTCAGCACCGGCACCCATTGCTAAGAAGGCATCTTCAGCACAAACAACACCTTTAACAAAGACAGGCAAGCCTGACATTTCCTTAATCCGCTTAATATCTTCTGGGCCAATCTTTTGTGCCGAAGAAGCATACATTTGCGCAACAGTTTGACCTTCACCCTTTGCGCCTTGATAGCGAGTAAAGAAATCTAGTGGAACTGGATAAGCAAATTTAGTTCTTAAGTTAGCTTCACGAAAACCGGAAACAAGAGCATCAACAGTTAATAAAATACCAGAATAACCAGCTTTTTTAACTGCATCAAAGACCATCTTATTGAAATCCCAGTCCTTACTTAAGTAAAGTTGGAAAAATCTTGGTGCATTGGGAGCTGCAGCCGCAATATCTTCAACACTCTTGTTTGCATAAGTACTTGATGTAAATAAAGCACCAGCCGCAGCCGCACCCTTTTGTGTAGCAACTTCAGCATCCTTATGTGCAATACCGTGGCAAGCTATTGGTGAAATCATTACTGGCGTTTTAAGCTTCATTCCCATAAATTCGGTATCAAGTTGCGGACTATCCATGTTAGTCAACGCACGAGGCACAATTTGGAAATGATTAAACGCAGCAGTATTATTACGCCATGTCCACTCATTCTCCGAGCCAGAGGCAATATAATAATAAGCTCCCTCTGGCATGACTTCTTTTGCACGCTCCTCAAGTTCATCGAGGTTAATCATGTTTATTGCTTCGTCCCGATCACTTTGAGGAAATCCATTATAATATGATGTCATTGATAAGACTCCTTTGTTTCAAAACTATCTCCTTCTATTATACATGCAAATGCTTACAATAGTTAGTGAATTTCAAAAAAGAATGTTATTTTATTGTGCCTTTCACCCAGCTATTTTTTCACAAACAAAAAAAGAAACCTGCTTGCGCAAATTTCTTTTTACTATTTTATAGGCTGCGTCTAATTAAATGTATGAAGTAAGTAACAAGATAAATTACAACCTCAATTACGGCAATGAAAAAGGTAACTGGTAAATTGGTAATAAAACCAAGATATAACCCTAGCCACACACCAACAAGAGCAAAGAAGACAGACCAGGCAATCATTGCGCCAACTGTCTTACCCAGGTAATTAGCCGTAGCTGGTGGCAAAGTCAGTAGAATAAAAACTAATAATGAGCCAACAATTTGTGCACCAATTGATACAGACATTGCTAAGGCAATTAAAAATACCAGACTAACCCAGCCAGTTTTAACCCCATGCGCCAGTGCCCCAATATGATCAAATGAATCAAAATTAAGCTGCTTTTGCATACCGAAAATCATTAATAACACAATGATGGATAAAATAACCAGTTGAACTACGCCACGCTTATCAACACCGATTATGCTGCCAAACAAAATATTAGTAGCATAATTACTATTGGCACCGGAAATGGCCAAGAATAATACCCCTAGCCCCGTGAACAAGGCAGAAATCGCACTAATTGACGATTCTTTTTGCTCACTGTGCAGTGATAATTCACCAACACTGATTGAACCAAGAAGGGTAAATAATAACATGCCCCATAACGGTCCAATCCCGCACCAGACAGCAAAGGCTGCTCCGGCAAAGCCGATTTCTGATAAGGTATGCGCTAAAAAGCTAAAGTTGCGGGCAACCACATAAACACCTACGGTACCACAGGTAATCGCAATAAAAGTACTAGCCAAGAAGGCATTGCGCATAAAGTCATATGCAAACATTATTCATAGGCCTCCTTGAAATTCGCCATTTCCCCCTGCTCAATTTTTTGGTGGTTCAAATACAGGTAGTCCTGCATATATTTTTCCGCCAACGGGATATCATGCGTTACAAATAAAACCGTTATTTTGTGTTTTTCATTTAAGTGCTTAATCAACCGCATGAGTTCATCCTTAGCCACTGGATCTAAGCTGGCAGTAGCCTCATCCAAAATAATTACATTTGGACTATCAAGAAGCGCTTGGGCTAGATAAGCACGCTGCTTTTGCCCGCCTGAAGCTTCACCCATCCGCGTATTCCTAATATCGTATAAGTTTGTCTCCTGCAGCTGGGCTTTAATAATTTTCTTTACCTTGCCCGTCTTAATTAAAGGTGCATTTAAACCAATAAAAGCGGCAATTGATAGCGGGTATTCCGCATCAATATTACGAAACTGGGGAACATAGCCTAAGCGAACACCATCCGCAAATTCAAATGAACCGCTTGACGGTACCAGCATTTTCATTAAAACATTGATTAACGTTGTCTTACCAGTACCATTGGGACCTAAGAGCGCAGTCATCGATCCTTTTTTTAGTTTAAAATTCAAATTTTCAAAAACGGTCTTTTTGTCAAATCTCATTGAGAGATTATTAACTGTTAAAATATCAGACAAATTGCACCTCTGAAACTTTTTTATTTAAAATTGCCAACCTTAGCAAATTGCCCATTATCGATAATATAGTACTTGCGTCCATGAATCTTGACGCGCCCGCCATAAGTTCTAACATAATTGCCCCGCAGTAACTTATCCGTGCCAATGCGGATACCATCTTCGTCATAGATATAAGCATTATGCTTTAAGAGCCTCAAGCTGCCTTCAACATTAGTTGCGACAACATACTGATTAGTGCCAACTTGTAAGTACTTTCTGCCATTAATATACTTCGTGCCATAAATCGTTAACTTAATGCCAGCCTTCTTAGTTGCCTGCTTAGTTTTGGCACCGTTTTGATCGTAAATCAAAGCGTTATGCATTAACAATTTAGTTCCAACTGGCTTAGGTAGTGCGGGAGCTGTTGGTGCAGTTGGCTTAGGCTTGGTTGGCTGCGGCGCAACCGGTGTAGGAGCTGGAGTTACGCTACCTGCTGAGCCATTATCATAATAGTACTTGATGAGGTCAAAAAAGTCATCCATAGAGTAGCCCCATTTAGCAAAATAGCCATCGGGATCGCCATGGTCAGTTCCACCCAAAAATTGAGAAACTGCGCGGTGAGACCAAACAGTTCCCTTGCCATCATGGACGGCATTATCTGGTACCAAGTTATATTTACGCATCACTTGTGCAACGTAAATTGCGTCATTATTAACACTTTTGGCGAAGTCGGAAAGATTATTTTCTTCACATAATTCTACTTGGAAAAAGCGGTTGTTAGCCTGCGGACCAGCGCCCCAAACGCCATAATCAGTTGATGTCATTTGAATAACGCCAGTCTTGTCAACGAAAGCATGAACATACGAATAAATATTCATCCATTCGCGGTTAAAATAAATTGCCTCATTATAGGCTGAAGCACCGGGCGTCGCTGTCTCGTGAATAACAACACCTTCAGGTTTACCATTACGATAATTAATTTTATTTTGCGCTTGAAAATCGTTAAATGGTATTCCCTTTTGCTGCAACATTTGGTTGAGGTAAGTTATGCCTCCGTAACTATTTTGCTTTGCCATATCATTAATTGAACTGGCATGAACTGCTACTGGCTCAGTTGCAACTGCAGTGACAGTTGGAACTGTTATTCCTGCAGCAAAAGCTAAAGCCGCAATTATTTTCCTCATTTTTCTTTCCTCGTAATAACTATTTTTTGGCTACAGCAGCCAATTTTTGATAATTTTCAGTCATCCATTCAAGGTAAGTTGTCTTAGAAGGAATTGTTTCCCGGACATAGAGAACAGGAATATCCTGCTCTTTAGCCAACTTGATAAAACTGTTAACAGTTGAACTAGAAGTCTGTGAATTAGCAACAAAGAAAGCAATCTTGCGCTGCTTAATTCCTTCTGACATTGCCCGGACAGTTGCAGGACTTGGATCCGTATTATTCTGAATTGCTTGTTCAAATTCTTGATCGGCAACTTTTAAGTGAGCGGCTTCTAATGCGTAATCAAACACAGGTTCACTAACATAAACTGGTTTGCTATTTTTACCATCTATTTGAGAAGCCGATTTTTGAATATGAGCTATTTTACGCAAATACTTTTGCCCGTTATCACGGTAATAGCTTGCATGACGTGGATCTTTTTTACTGAGCTTTCTAACTAAGTAATTAACATACTTTGTTGGCATAGTCAAATCAAACCAGATGTGCGGATTAGCGCCCTTTTTCAAATTCATTAGGTCTTCACCCACAAGCACCGGTTCTTTATCAACCGAAGAAGCAAGTTTATTCATCCAGCCATCATAACCTAATCCGTTAGCGACAACAATGTCAGCATTTGATAATGCTTTGGCATCGTTAGTTGTTGGCTCAAAGTCGTGTGGATCAGCATTGGCGTTTTTAATAATTGCCTGTGCCGTACCATATTTTCCCACCACATTTTGAGCAATATCAGCATAAACGTTGGTCGTGGTCATGATCGAAATTTTACTACTCTTTTGCGGTTTTTGCGTGCAAGCACTAAGCAGTAGGAGAACCAGACCAATTAAAGCCGTACCTGTAAAAATTTTCCTTAATTTAGCAAATGTCATTATTGTTGTCATTCCTTTTCTATTTTATTTTTTTAATAACATAAATTGGACCGTCGCAGCAATAAAAGTTACTTACAATTAATAACCATTATACACTAAACAGAGACCGATATTAAAGTAGTGCATTACAACAATTACGCTACAATTTGATTACTTTTTGAATGCAAAAGCATCTTTTTGTCCGCCTGATATTTATATAACGTGAATAGAGCAAACTAAAAAGCGTGCAGGAATTCCCGCACGCCTTTAGTGTAAGTAAACGTATAAACAAATCTTCTAATTCTAAAACTATAATCCAATCATGTGCGAAAAGATTGGAACCAACAAATTATCAACTAAAGCAGTTGCTACAACGGCGACGGCCGCCATTGCTCCCTGAATTGATCCTAGTTGCAAGGCAAAAGCAGAGCCAACCGTGTGGCCTGCAGTTCCTAGCCCTAAGCCTGTTCCTAACGGATCACTGTTTAGTTTGAACCAGTCCACTAATTGTTTGCCAAGGGCATAAATTACAACCGCATTGATAATACATGCCATGGCGGTTACTGAAGCATTGCCCCCGATTGAAGAAGTGAGTGGCATTGCAACAGCAGTAGTAGCGGATTGGCTGAGCATTGATCTAATACCAACCTTATCAAGTCCAACTGCCTTAGACACTAAAGTAATTAGTACCATTGAAATAAAAGTACCAACGATTAAGCCCAATAAAATGACGAGCCAATTTTTCTTAACAACATCATTACGTTTATACAATGGTACAGCGAAAGCAATTGTGGCCGGTGTAATAAACCAAAAAATGATGTCGCCACCTGGTTTATAGGCTTTAGCATAAACTGTCGCAGTCGTGACATTAAAATACTTACCCAGAATAACCAAAACGGCAATTCCCAAAACCATGCTGACAAAAAGTGGCTGAAAGAGGAAAAATCCCTTGGATTTTTTGAATAACCATTGTCCAATCAAGAAAAGGACCAATGATAGGAAAACGCCAAATAATGGGTTTGCAATATATTTCACTATTTAACACCTCCTACTTTCTTATGATCAACAATACTAGTTTGATTGCTAGTAATCTTATGAACAGCCCAGCTAAAAAAAAGTGTTGTATAAGCAACGACAACCAGCAGAATAATTGTTGAAGCAATAATTACAATTACTAATTGCACTCCTTGCGTTTCCATTATCTTCAGATTAGCTGCTAGTGAAATTCCTGACGGAACAAACATAAAACCAATCAGCGAAATCAACGCACTTCCAAACGAGTCAACCCATTCAACTTTAATAAGATGAAAGGTTAGCAAGAGATAGAGTAAAACTAACCCAATGACTGGCGTTGGCACTGGAAATGATTTTGGCATTAAATCAGATATTATCTGGGATGCAAATAATATTGCTGCATAAATAAACATCTGAACCAAAATCGGCGCTGACTTTGTTTTTTCTGCTTTTCCCTTCTTCATAAGCCATTTCCTTTCTCATTACATCTTTGATTGCCTTCAGTAACTACCTTAACGGAAAAATATTATCTTGAAAGCGATTTAACGGCGAACTGCAAAAAAAGACTTGTGAACTGCACCTAGCAACTTTCACAAGTCCTATTTTTTAATTTTTTCTTTTTACATCCCCAGCCGCTCATTCAGATCTTTGCGGTAAGAGCGGCCAACTTGGATTCGATCACCGTTACTCATAATTAACAGCAAAGTATGGTTAAACCAAGGCTGAACTTCTTTAATATCTTCAATATTGACTACAGCACTACGGTGAACCTGCATAAAACGTGGATCCGTCAGCCGCTTAGCAATCCACGCTAAGGTCTTTTTAGTTTGGTATTTTTGCTTATTAGTTGCGATTGTTAAAACGCCATTATCAATTCTAGCGGAAATAACATCTAGCTTTTTGATTACGGCATTTCGGTCTTCTAGTTCGATGCTTAAAACCTCACGGTCGGTTTTAGCTTGAACCGACTTAGTAGCCTGCACATTTAAGATATTAACCACCTTGGCTAATGCCTGGTCAATCCGCTTTTGTTCAAACGGTTTTAAAACATAATCCAATGCGCCAACATCAAAGGCCTTAACTGCATATTCATCATAGGCAGTTGCAAAAATGATGATAGGCGAATATGTAAGCTGCTTTAATTCTTCAGCTAGTTCAAAACCGTTTTCCTCATTGAGCGAAATGTCGAGAAACATTAAGTCGATCTGATGCTTTAACAGAATTCCTTGCGCTTCTTTAATGTCTTCAGCCTGATAAAGTTTGATTGCCCGCCCCTGCATGGCCGGGCTTTTTTTAATTAAATACGCTAATTCATTTCTTGCTAGTGGTTCATCATCAACAACTAAAATCTTCATCTTAGTTTCCCCTCTTTATTAATTTGCTTTTTTGGCTAACTTTAACGGAATTGTCGTCTTAAATGTTGTGCCATTTGCACCAGTTAACACCTTTAACTGACTAGATGTTCCGTATAAATTGATTAAGCGCTTATTTAAATTATAAAGTGCCAGTCCACTCCCCTTTGATTCGCTGATTGGTTCTTGACCTAGCCTGCTTAAAATCTGCGGATCAATTCCGCTACCATTGTCACTAACGCTGATTGCAAGATTTGCACCCTTTCTGCTCAGATTGACCGTAATCTGATTACCGGTCTTACGCCCTTTAAAAGCATGCCGAATCGCATTTTCAATAAAAATTTGGAGACAAAAAGACGGCAGCAAAGTTTCATTTGGAACTTCGATCTGGTAGTCAACTGTAAATTTATTAGGAAAGCGCAGGCTTTCTATCTTAGTATATGCTTCTACGTGCTGCTTTTCCTGCTCAAGCGTAACCTCTTTAGCCTGGCCGTTCTTTAAACTAGACCGAAAAAATGTACTTAATTCCATTAAAGCATCGTGAGCCTGATCAACGTCGACCCGCATTAAGGCAACAATTGTATTAACCGCATTGAAGAAAAAATGGGGATTAATCTGAACTTGTAGCGCCCTAATTTCTGCTTCGTTGAGTAGCGCGGTCTGCTGCTCGGTAATTCCGATTGCCAATTGACCGGAAAAAATCATGGCAAGACCACGCACTAAATTTTCTTCAACTACGGTCATCTCTCTTCCCTCACAAAAATATAGTTTTAAGGCACCAATTGTTTTCTTATTAACTTGAAGAGGACACACAATTGCCGATGTTAAGGGACAGCCTTTGTGCGGACAGCCAATTTCTTCTTTAGAATGAGCCAGTTTTTCCTTGCCCGTCGCAATTACCGTTTTTGACATATCAGTAATAACTGGTTCGCCAGCAATATGATGGTCCTGGCCGGCACCAACATGAGCTAAGACGTTAACTCTATCTGTTAAACCCACGGCATCAAACTTCGTATATTTTTTGATAATGTGACAAACATGAGCGGCCGAATTAAGATCCAAGCCGTGTCTAAAATAGGGCAGAGTTTTATTGGTTAATTCCAGAACATCCTTTGTCTGCACTGCCCGCAATTGCCGTTCATTTGATAAATAAGTTTTTAAAATCTCAATAAACAAGCTGGAACCAATTGTGTTTAACAAAATCATCGGAATAAAGATCAGTTTAATTAAGCCAAAGCCGTGAAAAGCAAAGATAAAGGCCATTTGAATTAGTTCCGCGAACAATGATAAAACGGCAACCCAAAATGATGACGGATAAAGACTATTCTTTTTTACCCTATCTCCCAGAACCCCAATAAGATAACCAATCAGAACTGAACTAGCAATGTAAAAATAATCGGAAAAGCCACCAAAGATAACCCGGTGCAACCCGCCAACAAGCCCCACTAGCATGCCAACATAGGGACCTGCAGTTAAGCTAGCAGTGGTAATAACCAGCATTCGGGTGTTAGCAATCGAATCGGTCTGCGGCAAGCCAGTAATTATTAGCGGCGTAACAATTTCTTTTGAGCTGGAAATTTCCACTCCGGTTAAGTTGGCAATAACAACAAATAAGGAAAAAATTACGAATAACCAAATCTGCGACTTTAGTGTTCTTTTTTCAATTAAGTTTCTGAAAAAGCGCATATTAACCAGCATGAAAGCAAGAATCATGATTATTCCTAGTCTTTCCGCCAGCAAAATGAATAAATTAAACACGATATTCTCCGTCCCACTAATATATTGAACTATCCCCTTTTTAACACTTTAGTATTACATACAATCTAGTTTAACTTAGAGAAATCGGATTCAACTGCTAAAATTGGCAGGTTAAATGGCAAAAATGCGGGGTTAAATTAACACTTTTATTTATTAAGCGGCGGTTAATTAATGGCACTAATTTTGCTAGCACACAAAAAACGCCACCTATTAAAGTGACGTTTTTAAACGAATTGGTAAATTAATTAATTTTCGGTTTTAATTGCTTTTTTCCATAAGCCCAAGATCACTCCGGCCACAATTGAACCAACAATCGTAGCTACAAAGTAGAGCAAAATGTGGTTAGCAAGTGGTGATACCCAAAGACCACCGTGAGGTGCGGGAACACCGATGCGCCAGAAGCCAACTAAAGCTCCACCGACTGCTGAACCGATGATACATGATGGGATGACGTGACCGGCATCAGCGGCAGCAAATGGAATCGCACCTTCGGTAATGAATGAGAAACCTAGAATCCAGTTAGTAATTCCGGCACGGCGCTCATCTTCAGTGTACTTGTTCTTGAAGAAAGTAGTTGCAATTGCAGTAGCAAATGGTGGTACCATTCCGCCGACCATAACTGCAGCCATCATTACGGCAGCAACCGTTGAATGAGGGTCATTGGCAAACGCACCTGAAGCAAAGACATAAGCAGCCTTGTTGAAAGGTCCACCCATATCGATTGACATCATCGCAGCCAAGATAGTGGTCAAAACAACTAAGTTGCCAGTACCCATTTGGTTTAAAAAGTTAGTAATTGCAAAGTTAATTGTACTGAAGATTGGGTTAACAATGTAGTACATAATCAGTGCAATCAGTAGCAAACTCAGAATTGGGTAAATAAGCATTGGCTTCATACCCTCAAGTGATTTTGGCAACTTAGCAAACAATTTCTTCAAGCCAACTACCAAGTAACCGGCAATGAAACCTGATGCAAGACCACCAAGGAAACCAGCTGGTGACTTAGCGTTAGTTAAGACATTAGCTACGTAAGCACCACCATAGGCACCACTATAAACAGTTGCCATAAAACCACCGACGAAACCTGGCATTAAAGCAGGTAAGTCGCCGATTGATTCAGCAATGTAACCTGAAAGAATTGGCACCATGAAGGCAAAGGCCATGTTTCCGGCATTGTTGAGGAAAATGAAGGCAGGTGACTTTGGTCCGCCAGCATAGTTTTCCACAATGAAGGAAATAGCCATCAAAATACCACCACCGATAACAAACGGCAACATGTGAGAAACACCATTCATTAGGTTTTGGTAAATTGAACCCCAGAAGCCCTTCTTAGAGTCATCGGATTCTTGTGCAGCTTGACCATCGGAATGGTAAACACTAGCCTTTGAATCAAGGATAGTTTCAACTAATTCGTCAGGTTTATTAATACCGTCAACAACAGGACGGCTAATCAATGGCTTACCGTCAAAACGGGGCATGTCAACTTTCTTATCAGAGGCAATGATAACACCCTTTGCCCGCTTAATTTCGTCAGCGGTCAACTTGTCCTTAACGCCTTCGGAACCATTAGTTTCAATTCGAACATCAGCACCTTGTGCTTTACCGGCCTTAATGATTGCTTCTTGTGCCATGTAAGTGTGGGCAATCCCATTAATACATGCAGTAACCCCAACAATTAACGGCTTGTCTGCATCACCGGTATTACTTGCACTAGCGGCTTGTTCTTTTTCGGCTTTTTTATCAGCATCGCTTTTTTGTTCAGCATCTTCAAATAGCTTGATTACTTCTTCAGGTGATTGGGCATTCTTTAATGCTGCAACCAAATCTGGGTTAATCAATAAGCCTGATAGCTTAGCCAAAGCTTGCAAGTGAGTATTATCAGCACCATCTGGTGCGGTAATCATAAAGAACAAATAAACTGGTTGGCCATCAAGTGAATTGTAATCAATTCCTTGTTCACTTTTGGCAAAAAGGACACGAGCCTTATTAATTGCCTTGTTACGAGCGTGTGGCATTGCAATGCCATCGCCAATACCAGTTGTTGATTCATTTTCACGTGCCCAAATCGATTTGATGAATTCATCTTCATCATTAACAATCCCGGTCTTGACTTCCAAATCAGCCATTTCCTTGATTGCATCTTCTTTGTTTGTCGCTTTAAGCGACATAATCATCGATTCAGGAGCTAAAATATCTTTAATTTGCATTTGAATTCTCCTTCATTACGAAATTTCTTCCACGTTAATTTGTGGTAAGACCGCTTCTATCTGGCTCATGACCGCAATATCCTTGGTAAAGGCTGTAGCAGCACCACAGGCCATTCCGATCCGGAAACTTTCAACCGGATCCTTAGTTTTAACATAAGTTCCGACAAAGCCCGCGATCATTGAATCACCCGCACCAACGGAATTAACAGCAGTTCCAACTGCACCTTTGGCGTGGTAGAAGTGATCTTGAGTAATCAAGTAGCCGCCCTTGCCAGCCATTGAAACCATGACATTTTGTGCACCCATGTCGAGTAACTTATGAGCACATTCAAGCATATCTTGATCAGATGAAAAAGTCGTGTCAAATAAATCGGCAAGTTCGTGGTGATTTGGCTTGATTACTAATGGCTTGTAGTTAAGCGTATCAAGTAGAGCCTGACCAGTTGTGTCAATTACAAATTCTGCACCCGCATTTTTAATTTCAGGTAATAATTCTTGGTAAAAATCAACTGAGAGACTAGGTGCCAAAGAACCACTTAAGACAACAATGTCGCCTTTTTGTAAATCACTTAAGCGTGACTTAAAAGCCGTAATTTCTTGATCAGTAATGTTAGGTCCAGCAGCATTAATTTCTGTTTCAGCTTGGGCATGTACCTTAACGTTAACCCGCGTATCATCAGAAATAGTGACAAAGTCATTGACAATGCGGCGCTGATTTAATTGCCGTACCAATTCTTTGCCAGTAAAGCCACCAACAAAGCCCCAAGCAGTATTATCAATTTTTAACTGGTTAAGAATTTGCGAGACGTTAATTCCCTTACCTCCAGCTAAAAATGAACAATTATTGCTACGGTTGACACTGCCGCTTTCCACCTTTTCTAATTGGATGACATAATCCAAAGCAGGGTTAACAGTAACCGTATATATCATCTATTTGGCCTCCTTCAAATCTACTTTAGCAGGTAAAGTATTTTTATGTTGCGTGTTTAACACGGTCGTAATCACGGTAATATTTTTAGCATTGCCAAAAATGGCAAAATTGCGTTCACCAATTTTAGAAGCATCAGTTAGAACATAAGTATGATCTGACCGAGCAATTTCCATTTTCTTGATTGCCGCTTCTTCGGGATCCGGTGTGGTTAGATTGCCTAGACGATCAATCCCATTGGTGCCGATAAAACAAGCCGCAAAATTCATGTTCTGCAGCTGCTGAAGTGCGGATTCGCCCACAACCGCGTGAGTATCCTCCTTGATCTTGCCGCCTAAAAGCATGGTACTAATGCCGTGCCCAACAGCACTAAGCGCTGTTTCAATCCCATTAGTGACAATTGTGACTCCCGGAACTTCTGCGAGAAACGGCACCATTTCATAGCTGGTTGTTCCCGCATCGATAAATAGGTAATCATTTTCGTGCACATAATGCTTGACCGCGTACCGGGCAATGCGAACTTTATCATCGTGATTCATTGTGAAGCGAATATGCTGCGAAACATCGTGAGCAAAATTTTTCACTGATTGTGCCCCGCCATGAACGCGTTTGACTAAACCCTTTTTTTCGAGCTGAATCAAATCTCGACGAATCGTTGATTCTGAGGTCGCTGTCAATTCCGAAAGATCGCAGACCCGACATAATTCATGCTGGTTAATGTAGTTCTCGATTAATTTTCGGCGCTTTTGCGTTAGCATACTTTCCCTTCACCTCCTTGGGTAATTTTATGCGCGTTTCTCGCTAAAAGCAATCATTTTTGCTCAAAAAAATTCATTTTCATGCAAAAGTGAGCAATTATGAGTAATTTAGTCGCTTGCAATGAAAAAATGCTGTAGCGGTTTCAACCACTCAGCATTTTTAGCTTAACTATCAGATTTTTTATAACTTACTTATGTTCTTCCTTAACCGACGGTAAAAAGAATGAACAGCAAAAGCCAATAATTGCAAAAACTAGCATTAAGATAAAGCCTAAATGATAGCCGTTTGCCAGTTGCGCTGCCTTAGTTCCAGTCATATTCTTTGCTCCCAAAGTTACAACTAGCATTGCTAAAGCCGTACCAAGCGATCCCCCAATTTGTCTAATTGTCGAGGAAGCTGCATTGGCATGAGCCGTTAAATCAGCTTGCACTTCATTAATTCCAGCAGTAAAAGTAGTCATCATGGTAAACGAAATACCGACCATGCGCATTGCATAACACAAACTAATTAAAAACAGGCTCGTTTGAGCATTAAAGATTAGCATTGGTAACGTACCGCATAATAGCATGACAAAGCCGAATAAAGATAACCGTTTAATTCCGTATTTATCATATAAAGTACCAGAAATCGGATTACAAATTATCATAATTAGTGCCCCGGGCATCATTACTAGTCCCGAAGTTAGCGCGGTTTCCGCACGCGTTGTTTGAAGATAAAGCGGTAAAACCAACTCAATTCCAACCATTGCGATATTACTGATGGTGCTAAGCAAGGTACATAAGTTAAAACGCCGATTTTTAAAAACGCGAATATCAAGCAGTGGCTCTGCCATATGTAATTGCCGGTGACAAAATAGGCAAATAATGATTATCCCAATGACAAAAACCAAGATTAACGGCAGCGTAATTTTACCAGTATTACCAATTTCTGATAAAGCATATAGAAGCAGACCAAAACCCAGAATTGATTCTAAAAACGAAATACCATCAGTTGAATCTAAATGCGCTGTTATAATGTTTTGTATCGTAAAAAGTCCAAAAACCATCACGGTTGCACTAGTAACGCTCAATATAACAAACAACATTTGCCATTCGGCATATTTTAAAATTAAACCCGAAATTGTCGGTCCCACCGCCGGGCCAAAGCCAACGACAAAGCCGGTGATACCCATCGCTAATCCACGCTTTTCCGGTGGAAACATCAGCAAAATTACGTTTTGAATAAACGGCATTAAGCCTCCGGCAGCTACGGCTTCAATAATTCGTCCGGTCAATAATACATAAAAGTTTGGGGCGAATATACAAATAACCGAACCGATACAAAAGATTCCCATCATGGTTAAGAAATTTTGCTTTAAACTAAAAGACGCAAAAATCCACGCCGAGATTGGAATCATTAATCCGACCACAAGTAAATATGCAGTAGTGAGCCATTGCGCTGTTGCTTGACTTACCCCAAATGAATTCATGATTGATGGCAGGGCATTATTTAAAAAAGTTTCTGCTAATAAAGCAACAAACGCTCCAAAAAGCAGTACTATCATCATTACTGCTCGTTTATGACCAGAAATGCTTTTTACCTCTTTTTCCATTATTTTCTCCTTTTAGATAGCATGCTACACTTTTTATAAAAATAACAATTAAAAATTACCAATAATTACATTTAAAATATGTCCCAATTGTTTAACGTCTGCATCAGATAAACCAGCAACAATCCGCTTATTGACCTTATCCATAATTTCATGAATTGCAGTAATGTTGTCATCAAGCAAAGCAAAACCTTTAGCACTTAATGTCAAAACAATTTGCCGTTGATCATTTTTTAAGTGGGAAGTAGCAATCAAATTATTGTCTTCAAGACGCTTAACGATTCCACGAATCGTTGGGTGGCTTAAGACAAAAGTATCCGCTATTTCTTTTTGGGTAATCGTCCTACCCTTTGAATCATATAAAAATACTAATAATGAGATTTGCGCACCAGTTAAAGAATATTTTTTAAACATTTCTGCAAACCGATTGTTCAATTCTTTCTCAATTACGGTATTGGCTATTTTAATTTTGGGACCTAGCTGGTTTAAAAAGTGATCAGACATTGTGCCTTTCCTTTCTTAGTTGTTAATTATGTAGTATACTACATAATTTTCTAATTTGGTAACTTTTTCTTCGATTCTTAGTTCTAAAGATGAATAGAACACGACCCCTTTTTCAAGTATGGTAAAATAGAAACACTGTGTTTTAGATTTCAAAGAGAGGCAATATCACAAATAATGGACGAAAACGAACCACAACATCATATCTCGTCTCATCATCATATGAAAATTCACTGGAAAGAATTTTTCAAGAGTCCAGACGATACCCTAATTGGGGACACTACGCTAGTAGAAAAAGGGTCACTTGTTGGCAGAGTAGGAATAATGCTTTTAGAATGCGGAACTGGGGCCTGGCGCGTACGTGATTCAATGAATACCATAGCGCGGGCACTAGACATTACTTGTTCTGCTGATATTGGTTTATTAACCATCAGTTATACTTGCTTCGATGTCGATAACAAGTCTTATTCACAAACTTTATCACTGCCAACTACCGGCGTTAACATGAATAAGCTGAATAAAATGGAAGATTTTGTTCGCCGCTTTGAAACAGAAAATGAATACTGGACAATTGGTGCGGTTCATCATGAACTTAATCAAATTGAAACGCATACCAAAAGTTACTCATTAACAATTGCTGCCCTAAGCGCGGGACTTGCCTGTGCCAGCTTTATTTTCTTATTAGGTGGCGGTTTACCAGAAATGATTTGTACCTTTTTTGGCGCTGCCATCGGGAATTACTTCCGCGGCGTAATGGGTAAGCACAAGGTTACTTTAGTGGCCAAAATTGCTGTTGGTGTAGCTATTTCTTGTGCTATTTACTTCTTTTGCTTCCGACTGGGAGAAAAGTTCTTAGGCTGGAATTATCATCATGCATACGGCTATATCGGGTCAATGCTTTACGTTATTCCCGGTTTTCCATTTATTACCTCTGGGCTCGACATGTCAAAACTGGATATGCGGTCAGGACTAGAACGTCTTTCTTATGCTGTCTTAACCATTTTGATTGCAACAATGGTTGGCTGGGGCGTGGCAACTACACTGAGTTTAAAACCTGGCTCAATTCCTGAACTCACACTAAATCCAGTAACGTTAACAGTCTTACGGTTAATTGCTAGCTTTTGCGGTGTTTACGGCTTTTCAATTATGTTTAATGCTAAGCCATCAATGGCAACAGTGGCAGCACTTATCGGAGCTTTTGCCAACACCTTACGATTGGGCTTAGCCGAATTTAACCATGTTCCTGCCCCTCTTGCGGCTTTTATTGGCTCGCTTTTAGCTGGCTTAGTGGCCAGCTTTGTTCGTGATAAAGTTGGCTTTCCGCGAATTGCAATCACGGTTCCGGCAATTGTCATTATGGTACCGGGACTTTACATGTACCGCGCTGTTTTCAATTTCGGTGTAACCAACATTAACATTGGTGCTTACTGGATAATGAACGCGTTGATGATTATTACTGCTTTGCCAATTGGACTTTTAACTGCTCGAATTTTAACTGATCCAAAATGGCGTCATGCAGATTAAACACTACCAAGCGGTACTTATTACTAGGCAAATTAGTAAAGTCTAAATTAAGTACTAAAGCAGTCTGGCCTGTGGTATAATTTTGGTACATTGTTTTTGGTCTCCGTTCTATTTGAAGTTGGATAATTAAATAATAACAAGACCAAGAAAGAATGTATACAGAAAAAACGTTGAACTAGTAAGTTCAACGTTTTTTTAATAGTCTAAGAAAATAGTTTCTTCCCAGACTCTTTTGATAAATTTAATGAAAGTGGTTTTCTAATTTTTATATAATCAATCAAACTGCTATGTTTTTTACTGCTTATTGGCAATTGCTTTAATCGCATTGCGGCCCGAAAAGATACAGTAACCTGCATGAGTACCAGGGACATTAACGCCGTAGGTATCACCGTACAAAACGGCTGATCCGTCACTACCAATTGCGTAAAGGCCACTAATTGGTCTACCCTTAGTATCCAAAACTTCATTATTGGTATTTACACGTAAGCCGTCACCAGTTGTATAGGCACCAACGCCTAGTTCAATGGCATAAAATGGGCCATCCCCATCAACTGGAAGCATGTATTTGGCTGGCTTATGGAAATCGGTATCCTCGCCATTAGCGGCCATTTCATTATAGTGCTTCACATAAGCTGGTAAGTTAGGGGTATCAATCTCTTTAGCTAATTCTTCAATTGTTGCAGCTTTATGCAAGTACTTGCGACCATCTTTTTCAGCTTGTTCAATGTCTTCTCGCAGACTTGGGTAACGGTCTTCAGGTACAAATGGTTTCATTGATCTTGGATATGACTTATCGGTGAAGTCATCTAAGATTTTCTGACTGAAAATACAAAAGACACGCTCTTGGCGATTCATCGAATTGCCTTCATTAGCCCAGTTGACGACTGCTGCACTTTCATCAACAAAGCGTTCACCGATTTCATTAACCCACATTTGTGGTTGATCACAGACAGAACTCCAAATGGCTGTACCCCATAGTTTAAATGAGGGAACCGAATCATCTTTTAATTGGCCACCAAACATCATTGACATTCCGGTAAAGAATTGTTTAGCGCCAAGATTCCAGGCAAGACATAAACCATCACCGGTACTTTTACCTGAGTTGACAGGAATTACATTATCCGGATTTTGATGAGGAGTGTGTTCCATCAATTCCAAGTTATTCAGATAGCCGCCACTTGCCAAAACAACGTTGTTAGCAACTACAATCTCGTCAGTATCATCTTCAACGTTCGTCAAAGTTACGTTATAAGTTTGATCTTCATTTTGCTTAAGATCCGTTACACGCGTTAAAGTAATAATTTCAACGCCCTTAGACTTCGCATATGGCTCTAGACCTGAATGAATTGCATCGTGGCCCTTGCCCTTGAACAGATGCCAGGTTCTTGCACCTGAACCTAGGCTGGCAACCATCGCAATCTCAGCACCCCGTTTCTCAAGCCAAGAAACGTTTTTACCCGCATTGGCAATATATTTTTGCCACATTTTGCCATCTGCTTTGTAATGCGAATAAGTTAACTCTTCTTTTAGCAATTCTTCTTGATCAATTTCCGCATGATCCTTTTTTTGTAATTCAGAATCTGCCGCAAAAACACCTTCAACATAGTTTCCTGTACCACCAGTGGTCTTACCTTTTTCGACAAGCAAGGTCTTTAAGTTATTATCGGCAGCTTCAGCGGCCGCAGCAAAACCGGCAAGACCAGCACCAACAATTACAACATCATACTTCTTCTCAGCCATGATTTTTCTCCTTTGACCAAAAAGGCACATACAAATTTTCGGCAAATCTGTACATGCTTTTTTAAACTATTTACCCTCTTTAGCAGTTTCAGCTGCATCGATTCCGGCTAGGCGTCCTGAAATGTAAGCAAAACCTAAAGTTCCACCTTCAAAATCAACATACGCCTTACCATACATTCCGGAAGCATCAGCACCCGCTACATAAAGATTAGGAACAGGCTCGCCACTTGGTGCTAGAGCATGCATCTTTTCATCAATTGTAGCACCACCGAGAGTTCCAAGGTTACGTGCAATATACTTAACTGCGTAAAATGGGCCATTTTCAACAGGAATCATTCGCTTGGTATCGGAGAAGAATAATTCATCTTCACCCTTTTTCTTCGCAGCATTATATTGATCAACGGACTTTTGCAAATTCTCCGGATTGACGCCCATTTTTTCTGCAAGTTCCGCAATTGTGTCACCAATAAAGACAACATCAGTTGAACTTAGCTTGTTTAATAATGAAGTAAAGTCCGTCTTTTCATGTTCGTGCTTGATACTTTCCTCAGTGTCAGTTGGGAAATTGAATTCCATATAGAACTGGCGCTTGTTCTTCCACTTGCCATAATGGTCTTCAATTGCAACCATGCCGCCTTCTTTAATCTTATCAAGCATGGCCTGATCAAAGATGACATATTCAGTCTGCTTAGGCTGCTCGGACAGCTCAGCTCCATGAACCGCAAAGTCCAATGCGTGAGTTTCACTGGCATAACGTTGGCCACGGTTATTGACCCGGAGGTTTGGAAAATCGGCCAAAGCGTTAACTGGCATCCAGTTAGGACCAACTAATTTTACCATTGCACCAATGTCTTCATTACTGAAAGTTTGCCAGAAATAATGCGTTGAACCATTAATATGGTGCGCAGTACCAGCATCCCAGGCCATGTTTAGACCATCACCGGTGTTTTGTAAAACTTGTCCTTGGGTGCTAACATCACCCAAGTATTCTTTACGCATTTGCGGATTACCGCCGAAACCGCCTGTAGCGATAATCACTTTTTTAGCATTGACATGAAGCTCTTTATCATCACCCTGTGCAATTAAACCGATGACTTTACCATCAGCATCCTGCAAGAGCTTTTGCCCAGCAAAACCAAAATACATTTGCCCGCCAATTGACTTAAACTTCTCAATCAACTTGGTAACAGCCTTAGTTCCGCCTTCTTGATAGCCATGAAGAGTAGCTGGCATACCAATGTGATCAAAACTACCACCGGTTCCGGCATCAACCAATTTCATGATTGCGCCGTTTTCATTCAGCCAGTCGACAGTTTTGCCTGATTCATCAATGATGCGGCGAACAAGAATTGAATTCATATAGCCTTGTGAAGCATCCATATATTCATCATAGAGCCACTTCTTTGATACAACTGCATTTTGCTCTTTTTGTTGTTGGCTATCGCCGGCAAACATCCCGCCGGCAAAAGTACTGGCACCAAGTGGCGAGATTGTTTTTTCAATTAAAGCAACACGAGCGCCGTGCTGGCGTGCTGCTAAAGCGGCGGCGGCGCCTGCTCCACCAGCACCAACAACTGCAACATCAACGTCAATTACTTCTTGTGTTTCCGTTTGACTTTGCGCACTGTTTTCTTTTAAAGCAGCAAAGTCAACTGCTGCCTTATTCAAGGCCTCTTTAACGCCCTCAATAATGCCGCGTGAAGTTTCCGAAGCACCGGAAACGACGTCAACGTCGGCTGATTGATGATCAACAATCTTTTGAGCCATCTTGTGAAAAGCATTGTCGGCAAGGCTATCAGGAGCATATTGATCTAATGGCTTAACGCTAACAATCTTGTCCTCATCAACTTCTACTTCAAGGTTGATTTGACTCTCCTTACCCTGACCGGAACCGGTGTATTTCCCCGGCTTATCAGTAATCTTTTTTGCCATGATAAAATTCCTTTCTAATTATCAAGCTAGTTATCTTTGATTATTGCGTTGACGTGCAATATTAGGGTCTGGCAAAATTGCCAAAACAATGACTTGAACCACGAAGACGATTCCTTGAATGATGAAGGTTAAGGCATAGTTTCTACCAGCAATAGCAGAAATAATAAATGGAATAAAGAATGACAAGAGTAGTGAAACTGTTCCAACAAGTCCACCTGCACTACCAGCATTCTTTGGGCCGATTTCAGGGAATGTAATTGGCATCGCTTGCATAATCGGGCCAGTCATAGCGCCGAAGACACCACCGAGAATCAAGGCAATTGTTAATGGCATTCCAAGTGGAATATACCAAGTAACTGCCATCAATAAGCCGCCAAGAATCGTAATTAAAATCATTACTGGCTTACCTTTTTTAGCTTTATTGATAATAGATGGACCAAATAGTGAACCGCATAAACTACCAATTGTGGCAACTGCGGCAACCGCACCGGCTTGTGCTGGTGTCATTCCTCTTGCGGCAAAGGCTTGTGGCAAAATACCGGAGAAGGCTTCACTGGCACCCATTCCAAAACCAACAGCCAAAGCAACATACCAAGTTTTCTTACTTTTTGCTGCAGCTTCAAAGAACTTTAATGACGACTCAGATTTACCTTGCTCTACTTGTGGTTGTGGTATTTCTTCACCTTGAGGGGTGTCTTTAACAAAAATCATCCAGCAAACAGCTAAAATCAAAAGCACTGTTGATGAAAAGATATATGCCTGTTTAACAGATGGAAACAGCGAACTAGTAGCTTGAGAGAGCATAATACCAACGCTGGCTGAGGCAAAGAAAACACCCATCGCCATATTAGTATCCTGCTTAAACCAAGTACCAAAGATTTTCAGCGTATTAGCATTTAGGAGTGCCATATAAACACCGAAAAGCAACAAAGTTATAAACATTGTGAAAAAGTTATTGGCAATTAAGCGGCCGTAAGCACCAATTACAGAAATAACTAATCCAATTGAAACAATTTTCTTAGCACCAAACTTATCTGCAAGTGAACCTGCAGGAATACTCAAGAAAACTGCAATTAGCATTGGTGCCATCAGCAAAATTTGAAACTGAGCTGGCGCAATATGCAAAGCTGGCATAATTTGTACAGCCAAAGCAGAAATCTGAAATTGAATATAACTACTAATGGCATCAAGCAAAGCGGCTATTGCCAGAATTACCCACCGGTAGCTAGAAAGCTTAGGTAATTGTTTTTCTTCCATGATTCTTAATCTCCTTTTATTAAATAAAAACTAATTTTCCGCAGCGTATTGACCTGCTAAACGACCAAAGGTCTGAGCGTGACTGCAAGTTAAACCTGGAACTCTGTCTGGATAGCTGCCCCAGAAGAAACCACCACTTGCATTACCAGCAGCATAAAGATGTGGAATCGGGTCACCATTTTTATCAATAACTTCCATTTTGGTATTGATCCGCAGACCATCAAGTGTTGCGAGAAGACGTCCACCCATAATGACACCATAGTAAGGTGCTTTATCAACTGGGAATAGTCTGAATTTTTCTTTACCGAAGTCGGTATCAACACCGTTTGCACACATTTCGTTATAGCGTTTAACCGTGCTGACCAACTTGTCTGCTGGTAATTGCAATTTTTCAGCCAATTCTTCAAGCGTATCGGCTTTTTGGACCATACCGTCATCAATTCGACGTTGAATCTCAGCCTTATTTTCTTCAGTATTGTAAATACCTGGCCAATTGAGCCGTGAACAACCTTGAGTTCTAAATTGGTCCAAGTGATCCATTGTGTCTTCTGACCAAATTTGGGCTTCTAAGTAACCAGGTTGTTTAGCCATTGCGTTGATATCGAATTGGTAAGGAACACTTTCATTGCCAAAGCGCTCACCCTTCAGGTTGACTTTAAGCAATGGATAAGCACCCATCCAGAAATAGCCAGGACCCTTAAAGTCAATCTCATAATGATCTTCGGCCTTCGTTCCAACAGGAACGGCACCACGATCAAAAATGATTTCTGCTGGTTCTTCATCCCTTGCTGCCCCAACTTTTAGACCAGCTAGAATACCTGAACCATCATCCCGAGGGCCATCTGAATAAACATTCTTCTTATAGCCAAGTGGATCCCACTTCTTCATCAATTCGACATTAGCACCATAGCCACCGGTACAAATGATGACACCTTTATTTGCATGATATTCAGTCTTTGCGCCTGAATCACGGTCACTAGTAATGACACCAGTTACAGCACCACTATCATCGGTAATTAATTCTTCTAGCTTGGTATTATATTTAAGTGTTACGCCAAGTTCCTTAACCTTATCGATCATCCAATCACCATAATGAGCCCAGCCGTTTTCTGGGGTGGCAATTGCTAGTTCAGTATTAAAGGCAGTGTTAACAATTGATTCATAGTAAGCATCTTTTTGTGGTCTTAAAACTCCGCCATTTGGCTTTAAGATATTGTCTTCAAGCCAGTTAGCTGTTTCATCAGCGTGGTTAGCCCAAGTCCATAAAAGTCGTTCATCAACATTGTCTTGGAAGAATAAAGTTAAGAAGTTCATCAACTTAGCTTTGTCTACTTTGATTCCGGCTCTTCTTTGAGCATTACTATCAAGTGCTGCAAAGAAAGAACGGTAAAGAAACTGTGAGCTTCCTTGCTTATCAATCAAGAGAACTTTAGCTCCTTTTTCAGCAGCTGCACAAGCTGCCATACCACCAGCGTTACTTGCGCCAGCGATAATAACATCATAAGTATTTTCCATTTTTTATCCCTCACTTCTTAATGCAAATCCTTTAATCGCTTTCATAATACTATTTATCTAGTGAATTTCTGCACCAATATTAGAATTCAAGATTACTAAATGGAATAGAGAACATTCTTGTTATGCTTTAATAATCAAAAAAATGCTTGTGCAATAAGCGCTTAGGCTTACTATACAAGCATTTTTAAATAACTATCTATATGCGTATTATTTATTATTTTTTTGGGTGTATTCCTTTACGGACATCTTGAGCGTGTCTAATACTTCATCAAGAACTGACTTATTGGAAAAAGATTCCATGTAGGCAATACCATAAGGCGAAATATCATGATAATCAATTGGCACATAAGTAATGCCAGCAGATTGCGAGTCAGCGATAAAATTGGGTAAAATGCCGTAGCCCCACCCACCACGAACATAAATATCCATTGCCAAAAAGTCTTGGACAAACTTGATATGTTCCATACCCAAATTGTTAATTAGCGCCGTCTGAAAATTTAGCTGAACATTCAGGGAGCTATTGGGATCTAGCAAAAAAATGTTTTGATTTCTTAAATCGGCAACTGCTATCTTGTCTTTTTTAGCAAGCGGCGAATCATCAGGACACGCAACCACGACTCTACCGGTAATTAGGGGCTCAAACCTGACATCATCAACAACATCAACGTCTTCACGCGCAATTGCACAAATATCTACGTGGTGATTCAATAATTCACCAATTGAGTTATTAAGTACAAAAACAAATTGCACGTTCAGGTTACTGCCTGACTTACGCAATTTGCGCAAGAAAATAGGTAAAATTTTTTGTTCTAAGGGCGTATCACAAACACCAATCCGCAAAAGCGTCTCGGGATTATTCTTTTGGCTTTGTAAATAAGCCACCGTATAGTCCATATCATCAACAACATTTCGGGCCACACGGTAAAAATATTTACCGGCATTAGTCAATGAAATGCGGTGATGGGCCCGGTTAATCAGGGTAACACCGATTGTATTTTCTAAATCCTTAATGTTTTTAGAAACAGCCGATTGGGAAAAATTCAACCGCTCAGCGGCAATTGTAAAACTGGAGTTGTCAACTGCTTTAATGAAGCAACGTAATTGGGTAAAGTTCATTTTCTTATCCTATTCAATTATCCTCTGTTTTTTTAACTTATCTACCCAAATTATACTACTGATACATATATAAATAGTATTTTTTCCTAAAAACAATTGGGCACAAAAAAAGGAACTAGTTCGCGCTAATTCCTTTTTTGTTATTTATTGATCAATCTTATCTAAGGCATCGTTAACCGCAGCTTTTAATCCGCGACAGGTGCTCGATGCGCCCGAGACGGCATCGACATCAACCTTGTTTTCCTTAACCATTTCGGCTGGCATGGTTTTAATCGCCTTTAGACCATAATCTTCTGATTCGGCCTGCTTGAGAACCTCAATGTTTTGTAAATTCTTTTGCTTATCGGCAGTGACCCGAACAACGATTTCGCCACCCATGCCGCCATTGGACCTACCAATGTATTGATCCTTGCCAGTTGGATAGTCTTCATGCTCAAGGTCTGAATTCAAGTGGACATCGTGTGCTGATGCACCACTAGCAGCATCAACCGTCACATCATCTTTAGCTTTGGCTGCATTTTCACCGGCAATTTTACCCCAAATCAAACATTCGGCTAAGTTGTTACCACCTTGATACTGGTTAGCACAAATACCGCCAAATTCACCGGCAGAATATAGGTGCGGAATGGCCTTGCCCTTAGTATCGAGAACTTCGGCTTCCTTATTTCTTCTCGCACCACCTTGCGTGTTTAGCATTGTCTGTTCCATGCGCACGGCATAAAGCGGACCTGCAGTAAATGCCCGCAAAGTCTTTGGGTCACGGCGAAATTCAGGATCATTGCCTGCTTGGCATGCCTGGTTAAAGCGAGCAAGTGTATCTTCCAAGGTGGCTTTTGCAACACCAATCTTTTCTGCTAGCTCGCCAATCGTTGCGGCCTCAATAACATTATCTGTATACGGCTGATAGTTGCCAATAATTGGATCTTGGTCTAATTCAGCTTTTTTAGCTTTATCAAAAATCAAATAAGGGTGTTCTTGGTTGAGCGGCACTTTCCACTGACCATGGTTCTTAATGTGACCGTGACGATTCTCTTCCGCTTCGTTAAAGTATCTGGTACCGTCATCACCCACAACAAACGAACTGCCATGAGCAACTACTTCATTTTGCTTACCCAGCATTAGGCGGCCACGCTCACCTTTTGGTACGGCAAATGCCATCCCGTGCAGCAAACCTAATGATTCATAGTTGTATAAATGCCAGAAATCAGCGCCAACTTGCTGAGCCATCTTGATGCCATCCCCCTTATTGTACAAGGTGCCAAGAGGGGCTAGTTTTTTAGCGCCAATAAAATCTTCAATCATTGTTTGGTTATTTTCAAAGCCGCCGGTACACATTACCACACCGGTCTTGGCTTGCACTTTAAGCAGCTGATGCTTGCGCTCAATCAAGACGCCTTCAATCTTGCGACTGACTGGATCCTGAATTAATTCCTTAGCCGGGGTCTCATACATCACATCAATTTGATCTTGGCGCTTAACGACCTCTTCTTTTAAAATTTTCCAAAGTGCAGCGTCAAACCATGACTCACGTACGGTAGTAAAATCATATGAAGTCGAACCTGGAAATTCTGGGAATTCCTCAAACGCATAGCGGGCTTCAGGGGCATAATTTTTAGCGCTGCAAGGTTTTACGCCTAAATATTTAGTAACATAATTAGGAATATCCACCATTCCTGCAACATAGGTATCGATCATCTCTTCATCAAGTGACATCGGTGCCGTCAGACTCTGATAATATTTTTTTAATTCATTAAAATCATTACCCGTACCAATTAACTGGGCCGAATAACGGGTATTGCCACCTTCATGACCTTCAGGTGCAACATCGACAAGCAGTACTTTTGCACCATTATCAGCGGCAAAGCGTGCAGCTGTTGCTCCAGCACCGCCAAAACCTAGTACAACAACATCATAATTGGCATCCCACTTGATGTCTTTTTGATAAATCATGATTGATTCCTTCTTTACTATGTAATCACTTTCATTAAATTAATAAGTTAATTTTATCACAAATATCTTTTTAGCAACCTTACTATTTAAAAAATCGTCCGTTTTTTAAACGAACGATTTTACTCAATTAAATATTAAAACTAGGAGATCATTACTTGTTAGAAGTTGGCCTTTTTAACAAGTCTATTTTTGCCAATAAGATAGAATAATTTGCCATGTCTCTTAACAGCTGCTCCGTAAGTTCGACAAGCTTGATGACGCTTTAAAAGTTTGATTTTTTTACCAGCTTGATTAAACACATAAGCATTATGACGTAATTTACGCACAACGCCATCAATATTAGTAGCCCTCACATATTCATTATTAGCCAGCACATAATACTTACGGTTATTAATAAGCTTCGTTCCATAGGTATTAATCACTGTACCTTGTCCCAGCCATCCAGCTATTCTTTTTTCTTTTTCATTATAAATATATGAATTATGCATAACCGCCTTGCTAACAGGAAGTTTGATTTTGGCATCATTTGAGTCACTGCTATTGTCTTTGCCAGTGGTTGTGCTTGGAGCCGCAATGATCACTGTTCCGCCGCCTTGACCCCCAGCAGTACTATTGGCACTGGCATCTTTGGCGTAAACATAAACTACGTCTTGCTTTTGATTCGTAAAAGTACCTGAGGCATTAGCCGGTGTAGTCTTGAGCTGGTAACCATTAATGACCAACGGATAACTCTGATACTGCGTTCCGATAATGCCACCCAAAATGACATCTGTGGCAACTGGCTTGCCCTTCTCATCTTGATAGTGGACCGTTACGTTAGCAACTGACAGCGGGTTTCTAGTATAGACGTAAATAAGAGTTTGTTCTTTATTAGTAAATTGACCCGTGGAATTTTCTGGTGCAGTTTTTAAACTATAACCTTCAATTGGAATTGCGGTACTGCTATAGGAATCATTAATATAACCCGTTAAGACAATATCGGAGTGAATTGAGTGACCAGCTTCATCTTGATAGCGCACAATCACATTGCCTGCTTTGACCGGATCTTTGGTATAAATATAAATCACTGTTTGCTCATGATCGGTAAATATCCCGGTAGCATTTTCTGGCGTTGTTTTAAGCGTATAACCATCAATTTTAACAGCTACACTAGTATATGTTGTGCCACCTTCACCTGTCAGGACTACGTCTTGGGCAATTTGTTTTCCTTGGACATCCTGATATTTAACGGTAACCGGTTTAGCGGTAGAGAGATAAATATAGTCAACATTGATATCATCGCCATTATAAGTTCCCTCACTGTTTTCTGGTATATTTGTTTCATCTAATTGATAATAAGGAATGTCTTTGGCCTTAGTACTGTAATTTGTCCCTACACGACCGTATATTGTGTCTGCTGGTGAAATTTCTTTGCCTGCTTGGTTATGATAGGTAATTTTTAAAGTGGCAAAACGGACATAAGTATCTGCATCCTTAGTACCATCATAATTATCCTGTAAATCTTGCGATGACCAACTCTTATTTCCTTGTGGCAGATCTATTGTCCCATTTTCGCCGACATTGCGCCAAGTACCTGGCAATTCAATATTCGCAGTTACAAGATAATTTTTGTGACCTAGCTTTAGCGTAACTAAGTTGCTTAAGCCAGCCAGCATATTTGCCCGATATCTGCCTTGAGCGTTCATAACCTTACTCATATCAAAATTGCTGATGTCCAAATCTGTTAAACTATAGCAGCTAACAAATACCCCAGAAAAGTCTTGAACGTTTGAAGTATTAAAATTATTCACATTAATTGTTTTCAATTTTTGACAATAACCAAACATATTAGCCATTGTCATTACCTGGGCAGTATTAAAATGGCTTACGTCAAGTTGGGTTAAACTGTTATCTTGTGAAAACATCATCGACATATCCCTAACTTGGGCGGTATCAAAATGACTCAAGTCTAAACTGGTTAAAGATGAACAGGAATCAAACATTGAAGACATCGTGATTACTTGAGCAGTATTAAAATGACTTAAGTCTAAACTAGTTAAAGCTCGACAATTTTTAAACATTGAAGACATATCACTTACATTAGAAGTATCTATATTGCCAAAAGTAATATTAGTTAGCGACTTACAATTTTCAAACAGCGAAGCCATTGATTTCAGCTGAGAAGTATCTAAATTGCTTAAATCGATACTAGTTGCATTAGTAAAGAAGTTAAATAGGTTCGTAGTATCACCGCTTACCTTCAAGGGAGCGGCTATTTTAATTGTTTTAGTGTTGCTAGAAACAAGGCTAGAAAGATATTCATTTGGATCATAAACAAGTTTGGCTTCTCCACCAAGAATGGTGGCCGTTTTACTATTGTCATCATATTGCCAGGAAAGACCATGCCATTTAAAACTAGTAGCAAATGGTTGCGCACTATCTTGCGGCTTAATCTCGCTATCGTCAGTACTTAAAGGCTGTTTAGCTTCATTAGCGGTAGTACTTTTGTCCTTTACGGCCGTATTTTCGCCCGCAGTCACCGGGACCAGCTTAGCTTTTTTCTGTTTTTGCACTTTATCTTTAGACTGTTTTTGCACTATTACTTTAGGTGAATTTACAGCAGCGTCTACTTTTTCCGGAATAGCAGCAAATAAGCAGAACAAAGCTAGACTTAATAAAATTATTCCTAAGGATGGCGCCTTTTTCCAATCTACAACTTTATCTTTATTATTCATTTTCGGGCTTCCTATATACACGAATAGTATTTTATTAATAGTAATATATTAACTTCAATTTCATTTTAGCATGTGCGGAATTTATTTGATTAAATATGCACTAATCATCTTGGTTATCAACTATTTTTATTGTAATTAATTGATTTTATCCACAAAAAATGCACTGCTTGAATCAATAAAACCAAGCAATGCATTAAAAAGTAGCTATTCTAGTTATGAATAATCGTGTTTTTTATTCGCCGTAAATGTCTTTAGCCAAATCAAAAGCTGACCAGGCCTTAGGCCAACCACAATAAAAGGCCAAGTGGGTAATTAATTCAACCATTTCTTCTTTGGTTACCCCATTAGTTTTTGCCATTGACATATGTGCCTTTAACTGGGGATACAAACCCTGAGCCATTAAGGCAGCACACGTAATCAAACTGCGGTCACGAGCCGACATTTGCTCCTCGCGTGACCAAACTTCGCCAAATAATACGTCATCATTTAATTCCGCAAATTTAGGAGCAAATTTACCTAAATTGTCACGACCTGCTGTTTGCTTTTTCATTTTTTAATCCTCCAATTGTTCATAATCTTCATCTGTCACTGGTTCAAGCCATTCTGGTGTTCCCGCAGTTATTGCCAAGTGTGCAAACCAACTATTCTTGGTTGCACCATGCCAATGCTTAACACCATCATGAACAACCACAACATCTCCCGGATGCAATTTGCGGGCCGGCTGGCCTTCTTCTTGATACCAGCCTTCACCGGCCGTAGCTAACAAAATTTGAAAACCGTTATTGTGCTTGTGCCAGTTATTGCGACACCCTGGTTCAAAGCTGACATTAGCTACACCAACATTAAGGTCTGGATCATTCACCAAATTTTGCAAATAGCTTTGACCAATGAAGTATTTTTGAAAGGCTTCATTCTTGTCGCCCAGTGCAAAAAGACCATTTTTAACTTCTTGCTCATGATTATCCATTTTGATTCTTCTCCTTTATTTTTGCTAAATATGCCGCAAAGGTTTCACTTGCGGCAATCTGATGACTTTGCTTGCCCTCGTACCAAGCAATTTTATGCTTTAATACCTTTAAATTATTTTGTAGTTCATTAACCTGCTGTTCGGCGTTCTGCTGGACTCTTTTTAATAGAGCTAAACGTTCCGGAATTGTTTGATCTCCCTGAGCGCGCAGCGCAATGTATTGTTTTAATTCACTAATTGTCATGCCCGTACCTTTGAGGTGCAACAAAAAAAGCAGCCAATCCCGATCAGCCTCGGTATAAAAGCGTTGTCCTTGGCAGTCACGCTGCGGTACCAGCAGGCCCTCACTTTCATAATACCGAAGGGTGGCGGAAGAAAGACCTACCATTTTACTAAATTCACCGATGTGGTACTTTTTTTCATTAGTCATTAATTCATCCATCTTTGGTTAACCATTTGTTAATTACTTCAATACTAAATTTATTCAGGTCGAAGACATTTACATAGAAAATACTAACGCCAAGCAGATATTGCTGTTTGCCAGCTACACTGAAATAGCGGCCTTTCTCACAACTGCTATTGACAGTGCACGCAGTTAAAACAAAATAGCCATGCAAGCGAGTTAAAAATGATTATTTTTCAATCATTTTTTAGCTCTTAATAATTACAATAAGCCTTAAAGTGCACTTTAAGTCAAGCGTTTTCTTAGCAAATTGTAACTTGCACAAAAGAGAAAACATTTGTAAAATGACCGGTGGTCATTATTGAAAAAAGGAGAATATGATGCATGTCTTAACGCCAGCAGAAAAACTAGCAAAAAAGCAGCTAATTGCGGCATCTGCAAGCAAGCTGTTCCAAAAACATAACTTTAATGCCATTTCAATGGCGCAAATTGCCCGTGAATCTGGTGTTGCCAAGGGCACACTGTTTAACTACTTCAAGACAAAAGAAAATATCTTCATGTACCTGCTTCTTTCAGGCTACCAAGACTATTTACAAGAAGTTCTCAAGCGCTGGCAAGAAAAGCCCGGATTAACTACATGGAACGAGTTAACCACTTTTTTAACAACTGAAAATCACTTGTTGATTCACCAAAAAGCGGATTTATTGCGGCTAAACGCTCTTCGGGGACCAATTTTAGAAGCAGCTGCTGATCGTGAGCAGACCCTGCTTGGCCGCCAAAAATTGTATCAAATTAACCGCGACCTAGGGCGTGCAATTGCATCCCGAATACCCGAATTATCCGTCAAAGATGCTAGTCACCTTTTTGTCATTCAAAGTGCCATCATTAGTGGCTTGATGAACATGATGAACCTCGATGAATTTAATCACGATCAATTACCGGTCGACTTCAAAGTTTTTCAAATTGATCTGGAAACAGAAGCAAATCAGTTATTAAAGTTTTATTTACAGGGATTGCAACAAGAACTGGAGGATTAACTTAAATGAAAACTGCAAATATTAGAAACTTTGCGATTATTGCCCATATTGACCACGGTAAATCTACTTTGGCTGATCGCATTATGGAACAAACAGAAACGGTTAGTGAACGTGAACTTAGTGCGCAGCTTTTGGATAGCATGGAAGTTGAACAGGCACATGGAGTAACCGTTAAATCACGCTCTGTCCGCAATTTTTACCATGGTGATGATGGTCAAGAATATGAATACAACCTAATTGATACGCCAGGCCATGTTGATTTTTCCTACGAAGTTTCAAAGAGCTTGGCGGCTACCGATGGTGCAATTTTACTAGTAGATGCAACCCAAGGAGTGCAGGCACAAACGATTGCCAACCTTCGACTGGCTGTTAAACACAAACTCACAATTATTCCCGTCATTAATAAGATCGATAGTGCTTCAGCCGATATTGCAGCTACCGAAGCACAATTGCGGGCACTTCGACCAGAATTTAAAGATACCGAGATCTTAAAAATTTCTGCTAAAACCGGACAAAATGTTCACCAAGTTCTTGAGGCTATTTATCAGCGAATTCCCGCACCAGCTGAAGGCAATGACCAAGCACTAAAAGCTTTAGTTTTTGATTCCCAATACGATCCTTACCAAGGTATTATTGCGGAAATTAGGCTGATTGCGGGTCAGTTGCAAGCGGGACAAAAATTATTGCTGATGAATGAAAATAGCACATTCACTGCCCAGACTGTCGGAATCTATCGTCCTAACATGCAAGCAGTTAAAACCCTAAAAACTGGTGAAGTAGGCTATTTGGTTACTGGACTCAAGGACATCAATGCCATTCAGGTGGGCGAAACCATCACAGACTTTGAGCATCCCACCCAAGAGGCCTTACCTAACTTTCAACCACCACAGTCAATGGTTTATGCGGGGCTTTATCCTAAAGAGGGAACAAGTTATGAAGCACTAAAGCAAGCTATTAGTAAATTAGCTCTTAACGATGCAGCTTTTCATTACACGCCAGAGCAGTCAGAAGCCCTAGATGCGGGATTTCGTTGCGGTTTTTTAGGAATTTTCCATTTACAGATCATCCAAGAACGGTTGCATGATGAATATAATGTTGAGGTCTTGACCACCGCTCCCAACGCTACTTACCACGTTTACCTCAAAGAGCCCGATGCCAGAAAAGAGTATTTAACCATTACAAATCCGGCCAAGTTTCCCGACTTTGCGAAAATTGATTACGTCACTGAGTCTTACGTTAAAGCCGTAATAACAACTCCCAATGACTATTTAGGTGCGGTTATGAAGTTATGTGAACAGCATTTTGGTGAAATGGTGGATTTAGATAATCAACAGGAACTAGTCACACTTACCTATAAGTTGCCTGTTTCCGAAATCGCCTATAACTTTTTCAACAGCCTTAAGTCAATTACGCATGGTTATGCTACCTTGGATACTGAATTTCTTGACTTTGAACTAGTTGACGTAGTCAAAATTCAGATTCAAATCAATTACGCTCCGGTAGATGCATTGGATATCTTGGTTCCACGACAAAATGCTGCCCAAATAGCACATAAACTAGTGGAAAAATTAAAGTACACCGTTCCGCGAAGACTTTACCCAATGCCTGTGCAAGCAATTGTGGAAAACAAAGCAATTGCCAGAGTTGACGTTCCGCCCTTGCGTAAAAATGCAGCAGTTAACGGTGAAAAGCGCAGCATTTCCAAAAAGCAACAACTATTGCGCAGACAAAGTTTGAACAAACGACAAGCAGCCCGCAGTGATATTAAACTTCCTCAAAGCGTATTTGACGCAGTGTTAAATTTAGATTCAGAAAATTAAAAAAACGCCAAAATAACTGGCATAGTTTTTACCAAGCTATGAGTCAACAAAAATAATCATTGCCAAAATTTTGGCATAATATTTGTTCAAAGAAGCAGATGAGTTTCAGCTAAATGCGGCCAAAACTGCTCTAGCTAAAACGCCCAGCGGGCGCCAGCGCCAGCTCAATTACAATCCCACCTGGCAGTACTTCAAAGCCCAGGTCCAAGCAGCTCTTCAAAGTAAAACCGGCAAACGGATTTATGGTCAACGCAAGATTGATGTAGAACCGGTCTTTGGCCATTTGAAGAACGTATTTGGCATGCGCCGGGTCCACCTAAGAGGACAAGCAAAAGTTGAAAATGATCTAGGATTAATGTTAATGACCATGAATTTGAAAAAATATTGGCAAAGGAGTGGTCCTAATAGTCAACTTTGGCGGGCAGAAAGAAGCAAAAAGCAACTAAAACACTTTTTTCAGTGTTTTGGCTGCTTCTTTTTTTGCTTAAAGAGCTAGTTTCTTCCCAGACTCTTTTTCTCGTCTAAAATAATAAACTGTTTTAAAACAATTTATTTTGCTTGAAAATACTGCAACAAAAAAAGCACTAGGCCAAAATGGCCTAGTGCTAGATATCAAACTCTCTTAGTAATACTTGATATTAAAATTATTTTTACTAATTCGAATTTTTAAAACAGAATTACTTCTTAATTCATTAGATTTAATTGCATACAGTGATAACGGAGTTTTGAGCTAGTAAAAGATCGTTTGTAGTTGTAGCATCGTGAACGTCACCGCTAGTACCGTCTTTTTGGTCACCTAAAGCTGCCTTAACTACTGCATCAATCTGGGCAAGTTTCTCTTCCTTATCAGAATCAGTTAGCACCCCGTCATTCTTAATTTTATCCTTAGCTGCTTTAACTGCATTATTAATTAAGTCAACAGTATATGCTTGTTGCTTAGCAAATGGTACTGCATCGTTAAGAGCACTTTGGAAATCTGCCTCTGCCTTGTCAAGCTCTGCTTGCGATTTAGCACTTGTAATTGCATCTTTAGCTGTTTTAGCAGCTTTAGTAATTTTAGCTGGTGCTGCCGTCTTAGCGTCACCATCGTCCATCTTGGCAACAGACTTAGAAGCAAAGTCTGACACTTGACTTACTAATTCACTCGAAGCTAATTTCTTTCCTTCTAATTTACATGCCTTAGTAACTTGGTCTTTAATGGTATTAATTTCATCTTCTGACATCGCATCATGGATATCACCAGTTAAACCATCTTTTTGTTCGCCCAATGCATTCTTAACGATAGCATTAATTCTATCAACAGCTGCTTGTTTATTTTCTGTTGATGCAGGCGTGTCAGTAACTGCCTGAATTGCGTTGTCAGCTGCTTGGTTAATTTCCTTAATAGCTCCATCCTTCTGCTCTTTTAATGAACTATCAGTCTGCCGTGCTTTGCAAGTAGCTAAAACCATATTTACGGCTGTATAAATGTCACTCGTTGTTTTGGCATCATGAACATCACCGCTAGTGCCATCTTGCTTTTCACCTAAAGCCACTTTAACAACAGCGTCAATTTCAGAAAGTGCCTCATCCTTTTCATCTTTTGATAGAGTAGTATTATTATTGATTGCTGTCTTAGCGTCTTCAGCTGCTTTTTTAATTGTATCAACAGCATATTCTTGCTGCTTAGCAAATGGTACTGCATCGTTAAGTGCATTTTGGAAATCAGCTTCTGCTTTGTCAAGATCAGCTTGCGATTTAGCACTTGCAATTGCGTCTTTAGCTGTTTTAGCAGCTTTAGTAATTTTATCTGGTGCTGCCGTCTTAGCATCACCATCGTCCATCTTTGTAGCGGATTTAGAAGCAAAGTCTGACACTTGGCTTACAAGTTCACTAGAAGTCAATTTATCTTCTTCTAATTTACATGCATTGATAGCCTTATTCTTAATTACGATAACTTCACTTCCAGATTTGGCATCATGGATATCACCTGTTGAGCCATCTTTTTGCTCACCCAATGCATTCTTAACAATAGCATTAATTCTATCGATAGCTGCTTGTTTATTTTCTGCTGATGCAGGCGTGTCTTTAACTGCTTGAATTGCATCATCAGCTGCTTGGTTAATTTCTTTGATAGCTGCTTCTTGTTGTTTCTTTAGTAGTGAGTCACTAATTTGTTTTGCTCTGCAAGTAGCTAAGACAGTGTTTACGGCTGTATAAATATCACTCGTTGTTGTGGCATCATGAACATCACCACTAGTGCCGTCTTTCTTTTCACCTAAAGCTAATTTAACAACAGTGTCAATTTCAGAAAGTGTTGCATTCTTTTCATCTTCTGACATCCAGTCATCGTTATTAATTTCGTCTTTAGCTGTTTTGACCGCATTATTAATTGTGTCAATAGCATATTCTTGCTGCTTAGCAAATGGTACTGCATCATTAAGGGCATTTTGGAAATCAGCTTCTGCCTTATCAAGATCAGCTTGCGATTTAGCACTTGTAATTGCGTCTTTAGCATCTTTTACAGCTTTAGCAATTTTATCTGGTGCTGCCGTCTTAGCGTCACCGTCATCCATCTTGGCTACGGCCTTGGTTACAAAATCGCCCTCCTGTTTTGCTAAGTCATTTGAAACTATTTGGTTTCCAACTAATTCACATTTTGCTGTCGCTTCATCCTTGGCCTTCTTAACGTCAGCTACAGTTTTAGCATCATTAATTGAGCCACTCTTACCATCTTTTTGCTCACCTAAAGCGGCCTTAACAATTTCGTCAATTTGTTTGGTGGCAGTATTTTTTTCATTATCCGTTAATGGACTACTCTTAACTAAGTTAACAGCATCATCTTGTGCCTTTTTGATGTCTTCGACAGCTTGATCTTTAGCTGCTTTTACATAATCTATCGTTGGAACGCTTGGACCTGTTGAGCTTGAGCCACCAGTACTAGGTACACTGGTTGAATTAGAATTATTAGCTGAAGCTGTGTTATTACCTGAATCAGGTTTATCAGTTGGAGTTGTATTATTTTCGTTTGGCTTTTCAACCTCATTATTAACGGCTGGTTTCTTCTTAGCCAAAGTACTTGCTTTAATATAACCTAACCTAGTTGAGTAGTACTTCTTACCCTTGATGGTTACCGCTGCACCATAAATTGTTACTTTTTGCCCTTTAACAATCTTGCTGTTCTTTATAACTTTACCTTTACGAGTGTATAAAACTGTCTTCTTAGCTGCTTTGCGTTTTTTACCATCAACATTTACAGCCTTGATATATTGATTCTTGCCAATTTTATAGTAAACTTTGCCCTTTACGGTCTTCTTGTTTGAAACTCTGACTTTTTTACCTACTTTAAGAACCGTACTGGTCTTGACCATTTTCTTGCCTTTTAGTCTATAAATAGCAGAATTAGCACCAATTACCTTGGTCTTTTTAGCAGCACTAACCTCAACAGGCATATTATTCAAAACATTATTAGGCATCTGACCTAGCCCAACCGTTAATAATGCTGCTCCTGATACCGAAACAATTAATTTTTTATACAAATTGTTTTTATTCATTTTTTAATCCCTTCATTCATAATTTTATTACACACTTGCTTTTAACTACTATTACTAAAAGTATTCAAATTAATCATAGTACTAAGTCTCTAGTTATTTAATACTATATATAAATATAAATTTAAAATTAATAAATATGTAAAAAGTAAGTAATTTACAAATATATAGATTGTAATATAAACTAATAAATTTGGTCTTACTCTATCCGGCTCACTTCTAATATGTTATTTATATTAAAGTAACTAATTTAAAATATTTTTGTGCTTAATTTTAAAAAATGGCAACAAGGTAACGCACCTAGATAAAAGCAAAACTAACCCAAGCAAAAAAGCCAATTTAGGATCTTTTCTAAAATGACTTTTTTATCTTAGTTATTGAAAAATTTAAGCTTAACTGGTCCAAGTAATCCTGCAGTTCCAAGAGCACTAAATTGAGTTTCTGGATCTTAAATTTTAGTAGCAAGATTATTAATTACTTCTACTGTGATTTTATTTTGATCTAATTTTAAAAAGGGTGTAACATCGAAGCTTTGATTTTGCTTAATTGTTTTTTCTTACTGTTTTGTTATTTATACTAAACTGAGCAATTTCACCCAATTGTCCTAAATTAATCACAATTTTTGAAGATAAGGATTTTAAATTAATTACTTATGTATAAATAGTTTTACCAGCATAATTTTCTAGATCCCAATGATCAATTTCTTTTTCCGCAAGCTTTTTTAAATGATTAATTCCTCTTACCATCATGTGATTGGCAAGATATTTCACTAATGGCAATCCTTCTGCCCAGCCATATGCACCAAAAAGTTCTACCATTGACTGTCTATTCTTAGAAGCATCTAATTGTGCATTTGAATTAGCTAAATCGGCTAAGCCATGACATTTAAGCATTGGTTTTAGAGAAAAAATTAAAATAATATCAATTACATGTTATTAAGTTCGGATCTTCCTATTCAGGAAATTCTTGATAACGTAAATGTTTCTAATTCAACTTATTTTTATCAAAAGTTTAAGAAAAAAGAGAATTGTACGCCAACCGAATATCGTCATTATTATAAAAAAATTCGTTCTACGAATGATGCAGATTTAAATTGGCTACTCAAAGAATAAGCTCTACCTAGTACACAGTTCTGAGCATACAAAAAGCACTAGGCCAAAATGGCCTAGTGCTAGATATCAAGTTCTCTTAGCAATACTTGATATTAAAATTATTTTTACTAATTCGAATTTTTAAAACAGAATTACTTCTTAATTCATTAGATTTGATTGCATACAGTGATAACGGAGTTTTGAGCTAGTAAAAGATCGTTTGTAGTTGTAGCATCGTGAACGTCACCGCTAGTACCGTCTTTTTGGTCGCCCAAAGCTGCCTTAACTACAGCATCAATCTGGGCAAGTTTCTCTTTTTTATCAGAATCAGTTAGTAACCCATCATTATTAATCTTATCCTTAGCTGTCTTAACTGCATTATTAATTGAATCAACAGTATATGCTTGTTGCTTAGCAAATGGTACTGCATCGTTAAGTGCATTTTGGAAATCTGTCTCTGCCTTGTCAAGCTCTGCTTGCGATTTAGCACTTGTAATTGCATCTTTAGCTGTTTTAGCAGCTTTAGCAATTTTATCTGGTGCTGCCGTCTTAGCGTCACCATCGTCCATCTTGGCAACAGACTTAGAAGCAAAGTCTGACACTTGACTTACTAATTCACTCGAAGCTAATTTCTTTCCTTCAAATTTACATGCCTTAGTAACTTGTTCTTTAATGGTATTAATTTCATCTTCTGACATCGCATCATGGATATCACCAGTTAAACCATCTTTTTGTTCGCCCAATGCATTCTTAACGATAGCATTAATTCTATCAACAGCTGCTCGCTTATTTTCTGTTGATGCAGGCGTGTCAGTAACTGCCTGAATTGCGTCGTCAGCTGCTTGGTTAATTTCCTTAATAGCTCCATCCTTCTGCTCTTTTAATGAACTATCAGTCTGCCGTGCTTTGCAAGTAGCTAAAACCATATTTACTGATGAGAGAATGTCACTCGTTGTTTTGGCATCATAAATATTATGGCTAACATTATCACCATCATTAGTATCGTCTTTATGGGCAACTAAAGCTGCGTTAGAAACAGCGTCAATTTCAGAAAGTGCCTCATCCTTTTCATCTTTTGATAAAGTGGTATCGTTATTGATTGCTGCCTTAGCATCTGTAACTGCACTATTGATTGTGTCCTTAGCATATTCTTGCTGCTTAGCAAATGGTACTACATCGTTAAGTGCATTTTGGAAATCGGTTTCTGCCTTGTCAAGATCAGCTTGCGATTTAGCACTTGCAATTGCGTCATTAGCAGCTTTTACTGCTTTAGCAATTTTATCTGGTGCTACCGTCTTAGCGTCACCGTCATCCATTTTGGCTACGGCATCCTTTACAAAATCGCCTTCCTGTTTTACCAAGTCATTCGAAACTATCTGGTTTCCAACTAATTCACATTTTGCTTTTGTTTCGTCTACGACCTTTTTAACGTCAGCTACAGTTTTAGTATCATTAATTGCGCCGCTCTTACCATCTTTTTGCTCACCTAAAGCGGCCTTAACAATATCTTCAATTTGATTGACGGCTGTTTGCTTTTCATCATCCGTTAATGGACTACTCTTGATTGAGTTAACAACATCATCTTGGGTTTCTTTAATTTCTTTGACAGCTGTATCCTTAGCATCTTGCAGACTCTTATCAGATTCATCTTTTGCATCTTTTACTGCTTTGTTAATTGCGGAAGTTGCTGCATTCTCAGCTGTTGTAACATCATCAATAGTTTTAGCAGCATTAACTGCACCAGTCTTTTCGTCGGTTGCATCTTTTACTGCTTTATCAATATCTTCTTTAGCCTTACTTTGTTGCTCATCTGTTAAGTTCTTATTGCCAGCAATTTTGTCTTGAGCTTCTTTAGCTGCATCTTTGATCTTACCAACAGCTTTATCCTTAGCATCTTGTAAATTCTTATCAGCTGTTGCGTCTGTATCTTTTACTGTGTTGTTAATTGCATCAGTCGCATTATTCTCAGCTGTTGTAACATCATCGGTAGTTTTAGCAGCGTTAACTGTACCAGTCTTTTCATCGGTTGCTTTATCTACTAATTCAGTAATCTTATCAATCGCTATTTTTTGTTGCTCTTCTGTTAAGTTCTTATTACCAGCAATTTTGTCTTGGGCTTCTTTAGCCATATCTTTGATCTTACCAACAGCTTTATTCTTAGCATCTAGCAAATTCTTATTAGCTTCATCATTTGCTTTATTTACTGCGTCGTTAATTGCATTAGTCGCAGCATTCTCGGCTTTTGTAACGTCATCAGCAGTTTTAGCAGCGTTAACTGTACCAGTCTTTTCATCGGTTGCATCTTTTACTGCTTTATCAATATCTTCTTTAGCCTTATCCTGTTGGGCCTTTGCCAAGTTCTTATTATCATCAATTTTGTTTTTGGCTTCTGTAGCTTTAGCATTAATGCTTTCGATAGCTGCTTCTTGCTTCTTCTTTAGTGAGTCACTAATTTGTTTTGCTCTGCAAGTAGCTAAGACAGTGTTCATGGCTGTGAAAATATCACTCGTTGTTGTGGCATCATGAACATCACCACTAGTGCCGTCTTTCTTTTCACCTAAAGCTAATTTAACAACAGTGTCAATTTCAGAAAGTGTTGCATTCTTTTCATCTTCTGACATCCAGTCATCGTTATTAATTTCGTCTTTAGCTGTTTTGACCGCATTATTAATTGTGTCAATAGCATATTCTTGCTGCTTAGCAAATGGTACTGCATCATTAAGGGCATTTTGGAAATCAGCTTCTGCCTTATCAAGATCAGCTTGCGATTTAGCACTTGTAATTGCGTCTTTAGCATCTTTTACAGCTTTAGCAATTTTATCTGGTGCTGCCGTCTTAGCGTCACCGTCATCCATCTTGGCTACGGCCTTGGTTACAAAATCGCCCTCCTGTTTTGCTAAGTCATTTGAAACTATTTGGTTTCCAACTAATTCACATTTTGCTGTCGCTTCATCCTTGGCCTTCTTAACGTCAGCTACAGTTTTAGCATCATTAATTGAGCCACTCTTACCATCTTTTTGCTCACCTAAAGCGGCCTTAACAATATCTTCAATTTGATTGATGGCTGTTTGCTTTTCATCATCTGTTAGTGGACTACTCTTAACTAAGTTAACAGCATCATCTTGTGCCTTTTTAATGTCTTTGACAGCATCATCCTTAGCTGGTTGCAAAGCAGGATCTACTGTTGGAACGCTTGGACTTGTTGAGCTTGAGCCACCAGTACTAGGTACACTGGTTGAATTAGAATTATTAGTTGAAGCTGTATTATTACCTGAATCAGGTTTATCAGTTGGGGTTGTAGTGTTTTCGTTTGGCTTTTCGACATCATTATTATCAATTGCCGGCTCCTTCTTAGCCAAAGCACTTGCTTTAATATAACCTAACTTAGTTGAGTAATACTTCTTACCCTTGATGGTTACTGCTGCACCATAAATTGTTACTTTTTGACCTTTAGCGATTTTACTGCTCTTTATAGCTTTACCTTTACGAGTATATAAAACTGTCTTTTTAGCGGTGTTACGGCTCTTGCCATCAACATTTACAGCCTTGATATATTGGTTCTTGCCAATTTTATAGTAAACTTTGCCTTTGACAGTCTTCTTGCTTGAAACACTGACCTTTTTGCCCACTTTAAGAACAGTACCGGTCTTGACCATTTTCTTGCCTTTTAGTCTATAAATAGCAGAATTGGCACCAATTACCTTACTCTTTTTAGCGGCACTAACCTGAACAGGCGTATTATTTAACACGTTATTAGGCATCTGACTAAGCCCAACCGTTAATAATGCTGCACCCGATAGCGAAACAATTACTTTTTTATACGAATTGTTTTTATTCATTTTTTAAACCTTTCACTCATATTTTTATTACACACTTGCTTTTAACTACTGTTACTAAAAGCATTTTCATTAATCATAATGCTAAAACTCAATCTTCGGAACACTATATACAAAAAAAAAAAAAAATAATATAGTTTTAAAAAACAGGTAAATAATAATCAAGATATTGTTCTTAGGTTAAAATTGATTAATCCAGTTGGTATTATTGAACCCAACCCACAATTAATTCATTAATCAAGATTAAAGTAATTTATATAATATATTTAAATATTATAATATTACGCGTAAAAAGATGCAGACTTAAAAAGTTTTTAGGAAGTCACTAAAAGGCCAAGAACATAGGTACCGGTAAAACCAATTCAAGCAAAAAAGCCATTTTAGAATTTCTTCCAAAATGACTTTTTGTTTTAGTTATTAAACTTTAAATTAATCGTCTAACTTTTCTTTGTTAGTTACGTTTAATTTTTCATCGAAGGTGTAAACCACTGGTTCACCAGTCTTCATTTCCAAGTTCATGATGTCAGCATCAGAAATGTTTTCAATGTACTTGGTTAAAGCACGAAGTGAGTTACCGTGAGCAGCAATAATGACATTCTTTCCAGCTAATAAGTCTGGAGCAATGTGATCTTCCCAGAATGGCATAACTCTTTCAAGACAAACCTTAAGGTTTTCTGTCCGTGGGATGATGTTCGGGTCAAGATCTGCATAACGACGGTCATGTACTTGACTAAATTCTGAATCATCTTCAATTTTTGGTGGCAAAACATCGTATGAACGACGCCAAATGTGAACTTGTTCGTCACCATATTTGTCAGCAGTTGCCTTCTTGTTCAAACCTTGCAAACCACCGTAATGACGTTCATTTAATCTCCAAGACTTAGTTTCTGGAACCCAGAGTTGGTCGCTTTCTTCCAAAGCGAAGTGCAAAGTCTTAATCGCACGAGTTAAAACTGAGGTATAAGCTTGGTCAAATTTAAGACCGTGTTCCTTAATTAACTTACCTGCATTCTTTGCTTCTTCAACACCTTTTTCTGACAAGTCAACATCAATCCAACCAGTGAACTTGTTTTCAAGGTTCCATTCACTTTGTCCGTGACGGATTAAAACTAATTTCGACATGAAATATCTCCTTTGCAAATTAAAAGCTTCACTTACTATTTTACACATTTAGATTTTGTTTTCATAGGGTTTAAGATTAAAAATCATTTTTTTAATCTTTATTTTACGATACAATAGATAATATTATGACTATAAGGAAAGTGAATATCTAACCAAAATGAAATTTAAAAAATTATTGCTAAGTATGGGCGTTGTAGCGGCACTAATTTCCGGTGGTTGCTCTAAACAAAAAAAGCAAGCTGAACCTATTTTAACCAAAACCCAGGTGATTAAAAAAGCTCAGAAAACTTTTAAAAGTGGTCAAGCTAAGCAAGTTGTTAACCTTAGAACTGACACTTCCAGTCAAGTTGTAGCTTCAAACTTTACTTTCGGTGGCGACCCAACAGTTTTTCATTTAAATTATCAGACTGAAAATAATCAAAGCAAAAAGAATTCCCACAGCATGGATGAGTGGATCAGCAATACGGGAAATCTATATATCAACGGTCAAAGTACTTGGTATAAAGCAGAAGTTGCGAAAACAACTGGTCACACGTATGCCGACTTGCTTGATGCCATTCTTAATAACGAAATGTTAATGGATCCACCTTCTAAGCTCATTAACGCATATCAAATGAAGCGAAGCGGCAGAACCTACACGTTAACAGCTAAGATTACTGATAAAGAAGTAATGAAAGCAGCCGTTGCTCCTATTTTTCAAACCAATACCCAGAGCCAGCAACAACAGAAAATTTACAATAAATTGGCTAAGGCAGGTAAATTCCAAGACATGACCGTTAAGCTTGTAGTTAAAGGTAATAAACTTGCTACCTTCAAGTACAATGTCAACTTAAAGATTGGTAAGCTGATGAGATTAAGTGCCGGTCAAAGCTATGCTAATATTGGCAGCCGTGATTTTCTCAAGTTGCCATCAAACGCTCTAGATGCTAAGCCTTTACCCAAAGCAAATAAGAAAAAATAATTAAGTACCAAGCATTATTTCACTATGAAATAATGCTTTTTTAGTAAAACTTAAAACAATAAAATTAAATATAGAGTAAAATAGTCCTTAAAATAAAATTAAGTAAGATTAAAAAAGGAGTACTCCGATGAAAACCAAAAAGATGATCTCTTCGATATTACTGACTTTTACACTATTTGCCGGTGGTCTAAGTCAAGCTCAACCGGTCGCCGCCGCTATGACCAAAAAGCAGGCAGTCGCAATCATAAAAGACAATAATAATAAGCAAGACAGCGGTAAATTGCATTCAACCACGACCACTTTACTTAAAAAGGACAAAGCAACAGTAACAATTGACGCCTATTTTAACAATACCAGCCAGTTAGTAAACGAAACTGGAACGATTAAAGATGGTAGGCATAAAGACAAGGTAAGTATCTGGGTCGACGGTAAGAATAACCGCCTTTACAACTTTAATAAGAATAAATGGGAATATGAAACAGTGCCAGATGATTATCAAACGCTGCTTAATGACCTTACGGGGCAAAAGCCACTTGTCAAACTAACAAAGTCAATTTTTAAAAATTTAGAGAAGAACGGTAAATTAACACATAAAAAGGGCGTCTACCAATTAACCGGCTCGATTAATGGCCAAAAATATGTCAAGCCAGTTATGCAAGTCATCTTGAAAAACGAAATTAAAAACACAGATATCAAATCTTTCGCTAAGAACGTGAAGATTGGCAAGATCAAGCTAAACTTTACTTTAACCGATCAAAAAGTAGTAAGTGCACAAAGCAAGACCACCGCTAAGCTTAAGAAAGGCCCGACAATCAAGATCAGCGAAACTTTTAGTCACTTTAACGAATACGGTAATTTAGCTTTGCCAGATGATGTTAAAAATGCTGTCCCGGTTAAAACTGACAAGTAGCTTATTAGCATATGCCACTAAGTTTTGACCTTAAAAGCAATCTTTAGCAGTTTTTTATAAGGAGAAATAAAATGAAAGTTAAAAAAATTATTACCAGTATTTTACTAAGCTTTAGTTTATTGGCCGGTGGCATTACCCAAGCCAAACCTGTTGCGGCAGCTTTAGATAAACAACAGGCCATCGACATCATTAAGCAAAATAACCAGACCAACGGTCAGCTTGATTTTACGGTATCTATCAAGCCCCACCTAAAAAAAGGTAAAAAGATTAACGTTACAGCATTTAGCCTTACAGGTGGCTTCAACCAAAATGTAGCCCACATGAGTGGTTATGCTCCGACTGCTAAAGCTGGCAAGTCGAAAAAGATTGAAGTTTGGGCAGATGGAAAAGAAAATCGCCTCTATACATATCTTGGCGATCAATGGGAATACCAGCCTCTCAATAGCAGTCAAAATGACCAATTGACAAGTAGCATTGCTAAGACCATCAACGTTGACCAATTACTCCAAAAAGGTAAATTCAGTCAGAAAAATGGTACTTATACTTTAAAAACGGCGCTTAACGGCAAGCAAGCTTACAAAACTGGACTTAAAATAGCTCGCACAGCTAGCGGCGTGAAGTTTAGCAAAAAAGAACTAAGATACTTGAACAAGCATACTAAGTTAGGCACAATTTACGCTACCTATCGCCTGCAAGATGATCATCTGATCGACTCGAAGTCAAGCGCCAAATATGTCATAATTAAAGTGGCAACAGTCAAAATAACGTTTAAGGTTAGCCATTTGGGTGAATACGCTAATTTGGCCGTACCAGATGACGTTAAGAAAGCAGCTAAACCTGCTGACGTTGACGCAAATAAGTAATTATTTTTATCATGTGGGAGCTAATATTATGAAACTTGGGATTATCGGCAGTGGCAATATTGTTCATGACTTTTTAACGACAGCGGATAAGATTGAGAACCTAGAATTAGCAGCAATTTCAACTACTAAACGAAGTCAGGCAATCGCACGCGATCTAGCTAAACAATACGGCATCAAGGAAGTTTTTGCGGATAATAATCTTTTATTCCGCGACCCCAACGTCGATACCGTGTATGTAGCTGTGCCTAACTCGCTTCACTACGAAGTGGTTAAGCAAGCAATTGAGAATGGCAAAAATGTCATTTGTGAGAAGCCTTACGTGTCAACAGTGGCTGAGGCTAAGGAACTCAAAAAGATTGCTGATGAACACAACGTAATCATTGTCGAGGCAATCACCAATATTCATTTAGGCAACTTCCAGGCGATCAAAAAGGCACTTAAAAAAATTGCCCCAATTCATATTATTGCGTTAAATTATACCCAATATTCCAGCCGCTATGATGACTTCTTAAAAGGCAAAATCGCTCCTGTCTTTGATCCTGCTAAGGATGGCGGGACGTTAATGGATCTGAATATCTACAACATTCATTTAGCCGTTGGCCTTTTTGGCAAACCCCAAGCGGTTCAATATTACCCGGTAATGCAAAAAGGGATTGATACATCCGGTATTCTCGTGATGACGTACAGCGACAAGCAGGCTACCCTAATTGCCTCTAAGGATTGCTACACTAACCCGCGGTCTTTTATTGAAGGTGAAAACGGAACGATCTATTTTGATGGTTCAACTGGTGTACTCGCTAACTTCACCGTTGACAATCGGGGTGGCGATACCGATAAGTTTAACTTTAATCAATACGAGCACCGGATGGCCAGCGAATTTGCGGCTTTCGTAGATATTATTGACCATCGTGATGTGGCAGAAGCTAATAAGCTGTATGACCACAGCATGGCAGTAATGGATGTTTTAGCCCAAGCTAAAGCATCAGTTAAAAACTAAACACTGACACTAACATGTCCAAGTAAAATAACCACCTTGAAGCGTGCAAGCTTTCAAGATGGTTATTTTTGCTTTTTAATTTATTTGCGACCGATTACCTTGCGCACCCGGTCAGCTGCCTGTGATTTGGCCGAAAAAATCAGTTCATCGCCTTCTTCAATAACTGAATAACCATGCGGAACAAGCCATTCTTGCCCGCGGTGAATGCGATCGACCGTGATATCATGTGCCACATCCCAGTCAGCTAATTGCCGTCCCGTATAATGAGTGTTGCGCACTACTACTGAATATAGTGCATTCTTGGTATCAGTTAAAACCCGGTAAACAGCAGGTGACTCAATTAATGCACGTAATAAAGCTGCACTGACGTTGCCGAGATTAAAAATTTCGATTCCTTTTTCCGCCAATTGCGCCGCTTCCTCATTTGCCATTCGCTTCTGACAAACAATGATTCGCTTAAAGTCGCCTTTTTGCCGTGCTAATTTAGCTAAGCGCAAGTTTTCCTTATCTGACATTAATGCTGCAACAAAAATATTGCCGTTAAATGCACCATTTTGTTCTAGTTCAGCTTCAGTTAGTTCGGGTAATAAATCCAAACTGGGAACACGACTTTTATACAGATTATAGTCTTCCTCATCACTAGTCATCATCTTGACCGAGTACCATTTATCATGTAAATCAAGTAAAACTGGTACGGTCAGAGCGGTTGCCCCGACAAGCACCACTTTTTCTTTAATCCGGTCTTCAGGCTGCAATTTAAAAATCGCATTGAAGATCACGGGGCAAAAGATGCAGACAATAACCGCTGCCAGAATAAAGACATCAGATTGCAGCGAGGTAATGACCCGCAACTTACGTGCTACTGCCAAGGTAGGCAAAACAATCGTAATTGTCGTTGCACTAAGGACACCGCCAGCTAACCCATTACGATAGCCAAACTTTTTAGCATAAATTAAAACGACCGGTAACTTGGCAATCAACAAGAAGACGACTAAGACGGGCAGTAATGTTAATGACCGGGGATGCGCCAGAAGAGACCGTAAATTGAGCTTAACCCCCGTCATAATAAAGAAAATGGGAATAAAGAAACCATAGCCGATTGATGTTAGCTTATCTTTAGTCTCATGACTTGGCTCTAACAATTTCATCACTATCCCCGCCAAGAAGGCACCCAAAATATTTTCCACGCCCACTTTTTCAGCCACCGTCACAAGCGCAAAAATCAGAAAGAATGCCAGTCGAATATCTAGCTGCGTCGTATTTTTAGTAACGTCATTGAACCAAAGGTATAGCCGTTTCGAACGCCAGAGTAAAACAATCGCAGCCATGAACAGTAGAATGATCAGCCACAGCTGCTTGGTGTTGCCGCCGTTGACAGCGGCATAAATGGTTAAGAGCATCAAAGGAATTACTTCGCCTAAAACTGCTGTTAGTAAAATTGTCTGCCCGATTGGTCGGCGCAAAATATCTTTTTCCTTTAGTGTAGCAATCACCACGCCTAAAGCAATGGTCATAAAAATAATTGCCGCCAGTGCAACATCATTAAATAAACCAAACCACTTTAATAACCAACCTAAGAAGACGGCCACCACGCTAATACTTAAAAATGAGCCAACCGCAATCCGCATTGGATTAACTGCTTGCTTATTTTTCTTTTTGCCCTGATGTGGTTTTAATAAGTTAAAATCGATTTCCATGCCGGACAAAAAGATTAACAGAATCACGCCTAGGTTCGATAAAAAGGATAAATCATGTGTCACTCCGACCACATTGAAGCCACTAGCTCCTAAAAGGATCCCCACGATAATTTCCGCAATTGCAGTCGGCACCGCGTTAACCCTTAATTTAGCCATTAACAGCGGCACAATTAACGCAAATAAGATAACGAGAAATAAAGATAACTGAGCCATGCAAAGTTGCCCTCCTTAAACACTGTGAAGATTATACTCGATAACACCTGTAATTAAAAGCACTGCTTCTACCATTATCTTAGACTGATCATTATTTTTTTGCATAAAAAAAGTTCATGATCCAAGATCATGAACTTAATCTATTTTAATTAGAAATTGGCTACTTTAACAAAGCGGGTAGCACTAATTGGGTAATACATGGAGCCGTTGATGTTAACCCGGCCACCATAAGTCCGCACTTTTGCACCGCGCAGCAGCTTGGAATTATCCGCCCGAAGACCGGTAGTGTCATAAATATAAGCATTATGTGACAATACCCGTTCAGTACCCAGAATGTTACTTGCAACGACATATTGATTTTCACCAATCTGCAAGTACTTTCTGCCGTTAATTACCTTTTCTTGCGCAACGGTCACGTCCGTTCCAGCAGTCTTTAATTCCGCATTAGTACGATTGCCTTGTTCATCGTAAACATAAGCATCGTGCATCAAAGTCTTCTTCCCTGTTGGTGCTTGCGAAACATTGTCACCAGCGGTTGAATCGCTAGCTGAAGTATCAGTTGGGGCCTCTGCTGCAGTATCTCCTGCTTGCAAATTATAGTAATACTTGAGCAAAGCAAAGAAGTCATTCATGGAATAGCCCCACTTAGCGAAGTAACCATCAGGGTCAGTGTGATTGGTTCCGCCTAAAAAGCGTGAAACGGCGTGGTGTGACCAGATCGTTCCCTGGCCAGTATTGGAGGCATTAACCGGCGTAATGCCATAACGATGAAGCAACTTAGCAGCATAAATAGCATCATTGCTGACACTTTTAGCAAAATTTGCCCGCGTATTTTCTTCACATAGTTCAATTTGAATAAAACGGTTGTTGGCAACAGCACCAGCACCCCAGACACCATAATTTGGCGTCATCATTTGGATAACTTGCTTGCTGTCGACAAAGGCGTGGACATATGAGTACATGTTCATCCATTCACGGTTAAAGTAAATGGCTTCATTGTAAGCAGAAGCATTCGGTGTTGCGGTCTCATGAATTACGATTCCTTCTGGCTTACCCTTTCTGTACCGAATAATGTTGCCGTTAGCATAAAACTTATTGTACCTAATATTGGCTGTTTGCAGCATTTTATACAAGTAAGTTTCGCCAACATAGCTATTTTGCTTGGCAATTGAATTGATTGAAGCCGCCTCAACTGCACGCGGCTGATTAATATTAACAACAGGAGCAACTAAACCTACTCCGATAGCAATAGTAGTTATTAGTTTCTTGATCTTCATTGCTAAACGTTCATTCCTCATTTCTATTTGTTAAAAACTATTATTCAACTTTAAAGTTAGCTTTTTTAATGTATTGGTGAATGCCAATGCGGTAATATTTCTTACCATAAATGTTAATCGCAGCACCATAAGTTGCTACTGATTTATTCTTCTTCATGACCTTCTTATTGTCACGGTTGCCGTAATCATTATAAACAAAGGCATTCTTCTTCAAAGTTCTAAAGGTACCATCAATATTGCCACACGCAATATATTGATCTTCGCCAATACGGTAATATTTCTTACCATTGATTGTTTTGGTGCCGTAAGTGGCAATTACCTTTCCTTCGTCACCTGACTTAAGAGCCTTCATACCCTTGACGCGCTTGCCTTTATCATTATAGACAAATGAGTTATGCATCAAAGTCTTGTTAACTTTCTCATCGCCCTTAGGAGCCTGTGAAGCTGGTGGCAATGCACTGCCTGCATCTAGTAAAGTGTCGTTAACCCAGCCCTTACCAGAAATGTACATCCGCTTTCTGCCGTTATAAAAGGTAATTGTCTTAGTAACAGTGACGGCATCGCCCTTGTTAACAGAGTCAGTCTTCGCAGAAACTGAGTGGTCAGTTGGCCAGGCATAAGTTGCGCCTGATTTTTTAACCACATAAGACTTCGAAGCGTTGGAAATCTTCGGGTCATACTGTGTCAAATTGCTGGAGGTTATTCTAGTGTTTAAAATTGTATTGTAATTATTAGCTGTTGCGTAGGTACCTGTCAGGGCCTTAGTTGCATCAGTATAGGAAGCGGCATTCTCAAGCCACGCACCTTGATAACGGTCGGGTTGCCAAGAAACACCATTACGCAATTTATTACCATTATCATCAAATGACTCCTGGTAATTGTTGTACTTTCTAAATTTAGCAACCACGTAGTAGCTCTTGCCATTCTTATCTTCTTCACGCGTCTTAGCGGAATAAACAGCACCCGGCCACTTATCATCAGCTTTCATGCCAAAGAGATTATTGGCATTAACCGCTAAGCCTGATTGACCCCAATTTGATTCAACGATTGCCTGAGCAATCATCACAGATGGGTACAAGCCATACTTCTTAGCGACCTTTTGTGCCTGGCTAACAGCAGTATTTAAAAAAGTTGTCTCACTCACTGTCGCTGCTGAAACCTTCTCAGCCCGCGCTGGCGAAGCGGCAATTAAGTTGTTGGTAACCGGAATAACAGCCGATGCAGCAAGAACTGCAGCTGAAAAACCAGTGATAAGTCTTCTTTTCATAAAAATAATTTCCTCCTTAATCGACATCTTTATTGTAACGAGCAATTGCCTGATAAACAATAGATGCTGTTTATTTGTAGTCAAAAAGTAATATAGACAGACATTTGTTACAAGTAGTAATTTAACGTTCCAAAATTACCCGCAGATTTTGTAAAAGGTTCTTCTTAACGCGCTGTAATTGAACGCGGCTGACCTTCAGCTCGCTAGCCAACTGGCTAACTGGTTTTTGCAATAGTAAATGCTGCACAAAAATCTGCTGTTCTAAAGCTGACATTTTGGTAACCTCTTTTTGTAACGTAATTAGGTTATCCCAATGACTGATTTGACTAATTTCTTGTCTAGTTACGAGACTTGTCTGTTGTTCATTATGTCGCTTATCTTGGCGCAATAAGTCAACCGTATGCCAGAGAACTTTCCGAAAGCTAAGGCGATCGACCTCTTTACGCGGCAAATTAACCTGTTCGGTTAATATTTGCGCATAAATTAATAGTCCTTCTTGCAGAAAGTCTTCATAGTTAGTATAGTCCTGTCTGACGTGAGCACACTTAATGGCGCCTCTAACTAATTTTTGATTTTCCCATGCTGTAATAAATGCTTGATGATTGATTTTCATTGTTGTGACCTTTTCCTTTATTGTGAGTGTCACAAGCGCTTGTGCATGTTTAGATTAGCAATTTAGGCGCAAAATAAAAAAGCTAATAAAAGGGATCATCAGGGTTAGTATAATAGCGAACTTATTAAACTAATATAATTATTTTTATTTTAATGTAAGCGTATTCTTAAGCTGGGTAATGGCTGAAAAAAGATGAAAAAAAAGCCCAAATCAACTTAGATTCGGGTTCTTCTTAATAAAGCGTATCTGGTCTCTGGCTTATTTGCCGAATAATACGGTGAGATTCAACCAGTTCAGGAAACTCATAAAAATTAGCCAAATAATGACCATAACGTTGTTGTTTCTTATCTAGTAAATTCGCCAAGATATGTTTCAAGGAAAGGTTAGTCAATGGCTCGTGGGGATGAAAGTATTCTGGCTGATCAATTAACGACTTTCCTTTAGTTGCCATCACGTGCCAACCCAAAATACGTTCCAAATGAACAGATGCGAGCTGATAAAGAGCATGATTATAAAATAATCCGTTAACAATTTGCTCACGAATATAACGACTGCAATTGTCAAAAGCAAAAATGTAATCAGAATCACCATAGGAAACGGTCTTAAAAGCAACAGCCGACAGGTTAAGAGGTTGAAAAGCTACCATCTGATGTAAGGCAACCCAATCAATATTGCCTGAATTGTAGCTTCGAGTAGAAAAGTAAGCCAACCGGCCCGTTGCAATCGTATTATGATTTTTTAGGTTAATCTTACGGGCAAACTCCCGCTGAAATTCTAACCCAGCTAATAAGCATTCCTTACTAAAGGAAGTGAAAAGTGATCGGGTGCTGTTATAGCTGAGAATAATGCCAGCCTGATTATCAAAGATGACGCTTTTATACTTTCCAAGCAAAGGCTTTTGCTGAAAGTCATAAAGTGCCAAAGTTTTTTGATTGATCGAATAATGCTCATCTTCGACAAGATAATCATTTAAGACCTGATCATGACCGACTTTCTGCCGCAGGATAGCTTTTGACCAGACACGGTATTCTTGACCTTGCGGGAGGTTGTAATGCTCACATTCTTTCATTGCTAGTTTCCTTTTCTATTGGCTTTAATATATATGATTATACCTTAAAAGTTATCGCTTTCATAGAAAAGCAAACAAAAAACGGAAGCGACATAGTCGTTTCCGTTTCCTGTAATTAACTAATGAGAATTAGTTAAAGTTAGCAACCTTAACGTATTGCTTGCTTGGGCCACCGATACGGTAGTAAGCCTTACCATTCTTGAATGTGTAAGGTGAGCCGTAAGTAGTTACCTTAGCACCCTTGCGTAATACACGGCTGTCAGCACGTTTCTTGCTGGTCTTGTATACGTAAGCGTTGTGAGATAAAGTACGAACAGTACCATCAATGTTGTCAGCCATTACGTATTGGTTGTCACCAATTTGGTATACCAAGCTACCATCAGCAAGCTTAGTAGTTGCGCCAAGAACGTCAACCTTAGTGTAAGCTGCTAAAGTCTTAGTACCAACACGCTTGTGGTCCTTGTCGTAGATGTAAGCATTGTGCATAACAGTCTTAGAAGTCTTTTCAGCAGGCTTGAATGAACCGTCAACATACTTAGTTTCTACGTAAAGGTTTGAGTCAGCACTGTTAATACGAGTGTATGACTTGTCGCCAACCTTGATTGCGTCACCAAAGACAGCAATTTGGTCACCGTTCTTAACAGTAGTCTTAGTGTCAGTTACGTTGTTACCTTCAATCTTGTAAACTGGAACATCACCATCTGATTGAACAGTCTTGTAAGTAGCACCCTTAACACCAACAGTTAATTGGAATGTAACTCTGGTAGTCTTACCATCAGCATTAGTTGCACTTACAGTAACTGGGTACTTACCAGCAACCTTAGTGTTAACCTTACTAATATCTACAGATGTAGCAAGAGGAGTTGCATCTAAGCCACTAACTTTTGCAGAGAAGTCAGCCTTGATAGCATCAACATTTACTACGCCATTAACTGGAACATAGTTCCAACTAGCATCTCCAACTTCAACAGTTTGATTTGGACCAAACTTGCCCGCACCATTCTTGAATGAAATCGTTGGATAAGTAATGTCACCCGTAGTTGATTCTGGGTTAACAGTAATTGCAAAAGTTCCAGTCTTACCATTATTTGCAAGTAAGTTTGCAGTAAAAGTAAATGGTGCAGCTGGTTTTGCAAAACTGTCATCAGCATTTACAGTAACACCTGCTGCTTGAAGACCAGCCTTAATATCACCAGTAAGGTCTTTCCAGTCACCTTTAGCTGAAGTATCAGAATTTCCAGCTGTTGTATTTACACCATATTTTGTAGTAATAGCATCTTTAATAGCTGATACAGTGTAAATACCATTAAGGTCTACTGAACCTGAGGTAGCTACTGGATTAGTTGGCTTAGACTTATCTACAACATATGGGGCACCTTGCTTAGCCGTTTTTGATACTGTAATACCATCATCACTTATTAAAGAATCAAAGTATGCATAACCATTATTAGAAGTTGTGACTTCAGTACCATTAATAGTGTACTTAGTATTTGGAGTCAAGCCCTTAATTGAAAAGCCTTTAACTACAACGTAATATGTAACACCATCTGCAAAAGTAGCTGCTGCCGAAGCATTTGATTTCAATACCTTTTTACCACCAGTAGTATCAAATTGATCTGCAGCGTAGACTTGACTAGTACTATTAGTAAGATCTACTTCACCATTATCTGATTGTACAGTAGCCTTTAAAGCAGATACACTATTTCCAGCTACAATGGCACCAGGGTTGTTCAAAAGAACTTTTACTCCAAAAGTAGTGCTTGAAGTTGTATTAGTAGTTCCAGGCTTAATAGTAACATCACCTGTTGCGGCAAATGCAGTTGATACACTAGTTGCAGCAACTGGTGCAACGGCTAATAATGCAGCTGCAGCAGCACTAACAATTCTTAAATTTTTCTTCATGTGGTCTTTCCTCCTTGTGTATATACAAAATAGTAATAGGCTATAGGTTCAGTCGGATTGAGCCTACATTGTTACAACATCCTTCAAGCCGAATTCATAAGTTTATAACTCTTATGAGGTAGCTTTCAGGCTGAAGAACGCGCATGCGTACAGGCAATCGAACCTGAAGCATAGCTATTACTTACCACATTTCATATTGTACCTACCTTTGTCTCAAATTGCAAGGCGCGGAGTTATTTTACACACTTTTGTAATAAACGCTTACAGCTTCACGTTAAAAATGTAATTTTTTTCATGATTGCTAAACACTAATACATCAATTAATTGGGGGCTTTTGAACTTCAATAAAGTCAAATAACTTGTTTTATACAACAAAAATTTTACAAAATAATAACAAAAAGAAAAAGTCACCTCGCGATGACTTTTCATTAAACTTGCTTATGCTAATTAAATAGCTGCTTAATTTTACTAATGATTCGCTCTAATACTTCCGCCAGCTGCAGACTGCTTAGATTCAGCTGCAGAATTATCGAACAAGTTAGTAACAACTCGTTCAACATATGAAGCAGACTGAGGAACCTGATAGAGATCCACCCCCTCTTTTGCAAAAGCATCTGCTTGCGCAATTGTCGTCATTGCTGTCTTAACTGTCTCTGAATCAAGATCATCTGCCACATTTTGCACGGTTAAGTTAACCTTTTTAGCTTTGCCGTTTAAAAATACTAATTGTAAGGTCTTTGTTCTGGTTACCATCTTAACTATTTTCCTCTTCTTTCCTATATATAGATATCTCTTCGACTGACTTTAGTTACCTTCTTCAATTAATGGAATTGCTTGTTTCTGAATCAGTGTTGCCGCTATTAGGTCATCCCCTTGCAAGATTGCCAGTGCATCCCCCACCTTGGCAAGCCCCGCAGCAGAGGCACCTTTTTTCAGATTACGAAAAATTCGCGACTTGGTTTTTTCTTTACCATATTTAGGATTGTAAAAACTATATTGGATTGATTGGTCTAGTAATTCGAAACTCATTATCAGTAGCCTTTCTTAGTTAACTCTAAAACTTGCTGTAAGCTATCCGCGCGCTAGATGTCTTACACTATTACTAACGAATTGAAACGCCAAAGTGTAACAAATTTACTAAAAAAGTTGTTTCTAACGCCTTAAAAACGTGCATCAGTAGTCAAAATACCCTAAACCATCTATAATTAGTATGAATATTAATAAGGAGGACAAATTCCGATTATGAAAAAATCTACGATTTGGACGATTGTTGCAGTAGTAATTATTGCTATCGGTGGTGGCGTCTTTTACGCAACCCAAAAATCCAATAGCAATCAAGTTGATGCTTCATATAACAGTGCAATGCAGCAAGGTAAAGATGCAGTTGCTGATAAGAATTATTCCAAGGCAAGCAGCGCCTTTGATAAAGCACTTGGCATTAAGAAAACTGCCCAGGCTAAAGCCTATAAGAGCCAAGCAGATAATATGCTTTCGGCAATTAGCGCAACTAAAGATGGCAAGTACGATGATGCACTGACTAACGTCAATAATGTAGTTACTGCAAATAATGGCTACGCTACCTTAACTAAACAGGGGCGCAAATTAAAAACTACTATTAAAGATGTGCAAGATAACTACGAAAACGAGATCAAGCCGATTTTTGATAATGCCAAGCAAGCTGAAGATGGTAAGCAATATCTGCAGGCAATTGACCAATACCAAAGGGTGTTAGATTTGCCTTACATCAACGGTCAATACTATGCCAAATACAAGAAGCAGGCTAAAAAGGGTGTTGATAAGAATAAGAAGCTTGCCGACGAAAATGATAATGGTGCGGGTGCTTTAACGAGAAGTTATCGCTCAAGTTCAAACTCAAACTCAGCAAAGCAAAATCAAGATACTGGTAATGCCGGCAAGACCGGTGAAGGTGCTGTGGGCGACCATAAAGTTCACGGTAAGACGGTTACTAACAATCAAATTAGCCAATTGCGTAAAAGAGTAACCAAACTTGGTTATGACGGAATGTCGTTTAGTCCCCAAGATTTGATCGACCTTTACCGCAAATCTGGCCGCAGTAAACCATCTAAGATTACTAAATCTGATGTCGCAGATTACCTTAAACCGTAATCACCAATCATGTAGCTTTCCTCAAAAAATTAATAAGTTGGTGCTTTAACTAGCACTTACATAGCTTAATTTAAAAATCGTCCGTTGCCATAACTGGCTGGACGATTTTTATTTGAACAAACCGGCCCCACTTTAATTGGTGCTACAAAAGATGCTATAATTTTCCTAGCTAAACGAGCAAAAAGATTTACTATTTATGTACAAATCGTTACAATAGTTGCTTTTACAGCCTAAACTCTGTAAAATGACTATTGACTTTCACGTTTCCTATTTTTATTAAAGGAGTGTCTGCTTTGACTGAAAAAGAAAATAATATCAAAGAGCAAGATAATGAACAAGAACAAGAAAATGAAGACCTCAAGGTTGTCATGCCAGATGCTGAATGGACAACGATGCCCGATGAAGAATTTGACGAACAACCAGACTATTTGAAGGTTTTCACTGACTTCTATATTGCTAAATTTAATCAACGCGACTTGGAAATCATGAACATGTATGACGTCAATTCAAACATGGTTGACATTAACCACTACGTGATTGATAACATTAATTTTGGTCGTAGAGAATTAGTTAAACACGCTCTGCAATACCATGCAAGTAACTTCCAGAGTATTGTTGATGAGATTGTTAAGCAGGACAATGTTGAGCCTGAAAAGATGACCTCATACAAAGACTGGGATAACTGGTATGAAGATCGGCGTGATAATATTTCTACTTCTTTATCATAATTTACTTGTACTATTATTAAAAAAAGAACAAAATAGATACTTAAAAGAGAATGCCAATTGACATTCTTTTTTACTTTAAAATATTAATAAATCTATGGGAGTACGAGATTACTATGAATCAGAAAAAGAAACGGATTTCGGCAGCTGGTCTGCTAATCACGATCGGAATCGTTTACGGGGATATCGGAACTAGTCCACTCTACGTAATGAAGTCAATCGTGAACGGTAACGGCGGAATAGCTAACGTTAACCGTGAATTGATTTTGGGTTCAATTTCTTTAATTTTTTGGACAGTCACATTGCTGACGACTGTCAAGTACGTGCTGATTGCGTTAAGAGCAACCAACCGTGGTGAAGGCGGGATCTTCGCCCTGTATGCTTTAGTTCGTAAACGAGCTAAATGGCTGGTAATGCCGGCATTAATCGGAGGAGCCGCACTGCTGGCTGACGGAACGCTAACCCCAGCCGTGACGGTTACGACCTCAATCGAGGGGTTGAAAAACATGCGTTTTGGTTCTAGCATCCCGGTGCCCAACCAAAATTCCGTCATCATTATTACAATCGCAATTTTGCTGGTACTATTTTCGATTCAGATGCTCGGAACTAGCAGCATTGGAAAAGCTTTTGGACCAATTATGTTTGTCTGGTTCACCTTCTTAGGGATAATCGGCGTCTTGAATATGGCCAATGACTGGTCAATTCTTGAAGCCCTTAACCCAGTTTGGGCAATCAAGATTTTATTTAGCCCAGCTAACAAGGCTGGTATTTTTATCCTCGGTTCTATTTTCCTGGCAACAACTGGTGCCGAAGCCCTATATTCCGATGTTGGTCATGTCGGCAAGGGCAATATTCGTGGCTCATGGCCATATGTTTTTCTTTGCCTGTCATTAAACTATCTTGGCCAAGGCGTCTGGATTTTACAAAATCCGCACTACCAAGCTCACGGCACTGAACTCAATCCGTTCTTTGAAGCTGTTCCAAGTAGTCTGCGGTTATTCGCGATTATTTTGGCAACAATTGCGGCGATCATAGCATCGCAAGCCTTAATCACTGGTTCATTCACGCTTGTTTCCGAAGCCAGTGGACTGAAGTTTTTGCCACGGATGAAAATTAATTATCCAACAACCGAGCACGGTCAGATTTATATTCCATCTGTTAACAAGATGATCTGTGTGGCAACAATTGCTATTGTTATCTTCTTCAGAACCTCAGAACATATGGAAGCGGCCTATGGTCTTTCCATCACGGTCACAATGCTGATGACTACTTTGCTCTTATTCGAGTATCTGGGTTCTAAAAACAGACCGCTATTATTACGCCTGTGCTTTTTAGTAGTTTTCGGCTTTATTGAAGGCATGTTCCTTGTCTCCAGCTTAACCAAGTTCATGCACGGCGGTTATGTTACCGTCTTAATTGCAGGCTTTATCGGTGTTATTATGTTTATCTGGTACTTTGGTAACCGGGTTCGCGATAAGCATGAAGGAGCAAGCACTTATGTCCGGTTAGATGAATATACTGACATGCTGACAGACTTAAGTCACGATGATGATTACCCGACTTATGCAACTAACTTAGTCTACATGGCGAAAGTTAAGTACAATAAGTTCATTAAGCGCGAAATTCTTTATTCAATTTTGGATAAACGACCCAAACGTGCTGCTGCTTACTGGTTCGTTTCCGTCAACATTACGAATGAGCCATTTACGGCCAAATATGCGGTTAACACTTATGGCACTAAAAACGTCATCAACGTTCAACTTTTCTTAGGTTTTAAAAAGCAAACCAGTGTTAACGTCTACTTAAGGCAGATTGTGCAGGATCTGATTAAAGACGGCACAATCGAGGCGCAGCCACAAGAATACACAACCACTCCTGGACGCAAAGTGGGCGATTTCTCATTTGTCATCGTTAATGAGGTTGTTAGTCCGCTCACTAAACTCAAGGGCTTTGAAAAATGGATTTTGAAGGCACGCATTTGGCTGCAAAATCTTTCATCCAACCCTGCCTCATGGTTTGGCCTTGAATTCACCGATACGGTAGTCGAACAAGTACCGTTAATCCTAGGTCGACCAAAGAAAAACCTACATATTAGACGAGTTGCCCCACGCGACTACTCTCATTTAAAAGACCAAGAAATTGATAATAGCTAAATTGAAAAGGACTAGAGATTAACTTCTCCAGTCCTTTTTATGTATCTTCGATAATTTAGGCGTTAATGTCTGAACTTACAAATGCAAGTTTTATTAGTTTAGATATAAAACAACTAGTCTATATCTCCAAAGAACCATTTTCAATAACAGAGCGACAGCGCTTATAAACATGTTTATAATATTCCTTGCCCTTATACATAAAGTTTAATTTTTCAAATTGAGATAAATCACCAATTTTTACCTGTGAAGCAAATTCAATAGGATGCTCCAAATATATTCCCCAAAAGCATGCATAGTTCACGTCATTTAAATTTTCAATTATTTTTACCTTTGAACTTATCGATGGAAAGACTTGCTGGTAAACCTTATAATAAACTATATGTTTATAATTGAAACCTAACTCGTAAATCAGTGCTTCATAGTCAAATTTATTCTGACCAAAGTTTTGCTCTTCTTCTGTATTTCTTACTAAATCTTTAAAATAAGTTTGAGCATAAGAGTCATAGGTAAATTTCTCAAAATTAGATCTTTCAATTAATGTCCTAAATATATGTAGTTTGTTACCCGAAGATATTTTTTGCTTTTGCTTTACTTGTATTTCATTAAAAACTTTTTCGAACTGCAAAATGATATATTTGTATTCATCTTCATCAGAATTGCTTTTTTCATCGTAAAGCTGTGCTACTCTTCTTTGTAGCACCTCTCTCAATAAATTATTCGGTCCTCTGTAGGATGAAGAGGCAGTTGATTCAATAGCCGCTTTTGCCATAATCGAATAGTCTTGTAAATAAGGCTCATTTTTATTATCCTCAAGGAAGTATCCAAATTCTCGAGAAGACTCACTATTTTCATAATTGAAAAGCTTGACCAATTTACTTTCATCCTTTGAAAATTCTTTCAATTCTGCAATAGAATGATTAGTTGCTATATCATCAATAAAATAAATGGTTGGAATTTTCTCAAATGACATTCCAGAAAATTCAGGTAATTGAGGAGTTATTAAAATTCTCTTTATTAATTCATCGATTCTATTGTTTTGAGAGCCTTTTTTAGGGTTGGCAATGATTTCTTTATAATTGCCTAACAACATATCATATTTTTCACTTTCAAATAAATAAAGATAAATAATATATAATTCTTGATTAATTATAATCTTATCAAGCTTTTTTCTGGAAATTAATTGATTTTCCACATAACTTAAGTACTTATTTGCATCCCTTGGTGTCCTTTTTTCTTTTTCAAACAACTCAGCTATATCTGTAAAATCAAAGTCCCTAGTATATTTATCACTGGCAGACTTGATATTTGGTTTATCTAGATACTCAACTTTTTCTTTTATTTTATCATTTACCATTTTTGCAATATTTTCAGATTGTAGCTGTATAGGAAGCCCTATTTTCATATCAATTATCTTACTTAGATATCCACTATTATTCTTAGCAATTTTATTCCAATCTCCAACGAAGATTATTCTAATTTTGCCTTTAATCTGATTAAAAAACAGATAAAGCTCTTCTTGTGTTTCTATATCTAGTCTATCGAAATCATCAACTATCAAAACACTTGGACGTTTTTTACGTTTTAAAACAGCTTTATCTATCCATAAGAGGAATCTATTTATATCAAAAAATTTATTTTGATAAAATGTGATCAACGTTGTAATAAGCGTGGAAAGAACCAATATTACTGTTATTTTTCTAGAGCTTGCTATTGATGGAGCAATCGTATATGTCGATACAGTAGTTGCTGCTACAACAGCTATGATTATTAAAAAAGCATACACAGCAGTTTTTACCCAATATGAATTAGGAAAAATTGATTCATATAATTTTTGTCCAAAAGAAGCTTTATTTTTTGGTTCCCACAATTTAAAATATACAAATTTCAAGTTTTTTCCTGTTGCTTTTTCCACTTCTTTCAAATACTCCGTTTTACCGCTACCCCATTTTCCTTGAAGAAAATACGTTTTGGGCTCTTCTTTAAGTTCTTTAGCAAAAGCTCTTGCAACATCACTGGTATCTATTTTATCTATTTTCCATTTTTCACCCATATTATCCTCTTTAGTTAACCAAACATATTTTTATATTATGTTTAATTCTACTACATTAGATTTGAATATCTGATTCACATTCTGTAAAAGCTATAAGCAAAAAGCACCTCCCCTTGTCAGAGAAGTGCTTCTTTTTATATTAATTACCAAATATGAACACGTTTATCAGGATCAAGCCACATACCGTCTTCAGGCTTAACGTCAAAGACTTTGTAAAATTCATCCTGACATTGTGATTGTACATTAGCACGTAATGGACCCGGCGCATGCACATCAACGGCAGTTTGACTCTTAATTGCCTCAATCATTTGCTTGTTGGCCCAAATCCGGGCAAAGTTTTCAAACAACTTCTTAAGATCATCATTTTCATTCTTAGCTGCTTCAACTGCGGCGGTTAAGCCACCTTGATCGGCGATATTTTCCGAAACGACTTGCTTACCATTAATGGTAACAGGTCCATATTGAATGCCATCGAACAAATCGATCTCAGCTTGAGTACGCTTCTTGAATTCAGCGTAATCCTCATCAGTCCACCAATTCTTCATGTTGCCGATCTCATCAAATTTTGCACCATTGTTGTCAAAGGCGTGAGAAACTTCGTGAGCAATCACAGTACCAATACCACCAAAGTTAGTAGCACGGTCTTGCTTCAGGTCATAAAATGGTGCTTGTAAGATAGCTGCAGGGAAAGTTAGGTCGTTTCTAGTAGGATCATAACAAGCATTAACCAAGTTGCCCGGCATTGCCCAGATTGAACGATCAACTTCTTTATGTAGCTGTTCAATATTGTACTTTTGCTCTTCCAAGGCAAATGCACGTTCGTTTGAGTAAAGACTGCCACCCTTGCTTGCTGGAATAACCTTCAAGCGGTTGTAAATTTCTTCAACCTTATCTGGATAACCAATCTTTAGTTCCAAAGCTTCAACTTTAGTAACGGCTTGTTTCCTAGTTGCTTCAGATAACCAATCATTATTACGTAGACGATCCTTATAAACCGTTAGCATCCGGTCAATCATGTCTTCTACGTCTTTTTTGGCATCCTCACCAAAGTAAGTCTTACCATAGTAAACGCCAACCACTTCACTGAAAGTATCATTAGCAATATGGTATGCCTGCTTTTCACCATTAGTCAGCTTTGGTTGACCTGATAATGCTTGACTAAATGGAAATGCAGCTTCACGGAATTCTTGCGATAATGTTGACGCAACATCGTTAATAAAGTTGACAATCATCCAGCCTTTAATTTCGGCGAAATTATCTTCATTTACTAATTCAGCAAAGTGATCCAAGTAACGAGGCTCTTGAACAATGATTTGTTCAGGCTCTTCACCAATAATTTCTTTTAGATAATAAGAAATCTGGAATTTACCAAATTTAGCCTTAAAGTCGGCAATACTCATTGGGTTGTAGCAAGCTGGGTAATCTGCCCATTCTTCTGAGGACTTAACTACCTTTGCAAGTTTAGCGTCGTATTTAATCGCATTTTCTGCGTATTTCTCTGCCTTCTTGGTAGACATTCCCGCCATTTCCAGCAACTTAACTGATTGTTTTTGCAAAATAGCAAGCAAACTTGCGGCATCATCAGTTTGGTAAGTTGTAGTGTCAGGTAGGAAAGTACCAGGACCAGAAAAGTTTAAGCCGTTAATTTTCGCATTTTTTAAATCTGGTTCAACATCAAAAACAAATGGCAATGATGCAAAAGTTGAAAGATCCGGTGCATTGAGGTTGAAATCAGAGAAATCCTTGATACTATCAAGCAAGGCTAAGTCAGACTCAATTGGTTCAGCACCATCACTGTTACGCTTATCAAAATCACATGCAAGTTGATAAAGTTTGACTGCTTCATCCAAGTTAGGTACATCTGGTACCTCTTTTTTACCAGAAGCAAAATCAGCAAAATCTTTCATCAAGAGCTTTTCAACGTTCACCTCAATACCGTCAAAAGCTGCCATTCGTGAGCGATCTTCAGGAATTTTAGTTTTTTCAATCCATTCTGAGTTAACGGCTAAATAAAGGTTGTCTTGTGGTCTTGTGCCAACCTTAGGTTCAATGATGTTGCCGCCACCGCCGCGAACTGCAAAAAATTTATTCATCAAAAGAGTCCTTCCTTTTTTTCAAAATTAAAATTAGACTAAATTAATATTATCATTTTAAGCAAGCAGCAGATATTAAAAAGCCTTTACAAAATTACTTAAAAAGTTTGATATATTTACGTAGTTTTGCATGAAGTGGGATTAATAACAGAACCATTAAGAAGATCCCCGTAGCAGCAATGATAAAGAATGGGATATATCCAGCTCGATCAATAACCATTCCGCCAAATAGCGGACCAAAGGCCTGACCAATGCCACGAGCGACATTGATTTCTCCTTGATACTTACCCTTACTGCTCATTGGTGACAAATCATTAATGTATGCTGGAACAGCTGGAAAAGCAGTTGCTTCGCCTAATGTTAGAATCACCATCGACAATGCAAAATGGGCAAAATCACGGGCAAAAATAAGCGTTGCAAATGAGATTGCAAACATTGTTGTGCCAAAAATAATTTGTTGGAATAAATTTTTAAACAGATGAGGGAATCTAGCCAGAATAACCTGCACTGTGACAATGATTGCGCCGTTTAGCGTCCATAACAAACTGTATAAATGGAACGGGATCCCTAATGACACCATATAAACAGAAAGGTTGGATTCCCAGTTCATATACATCAGCCACGTTACCGCTAAGGAAATAAGAAAACCAATCATTAGCATCATATTATGCTTAGGCATTGGCTCCGCTTTAGGCTTCTCACCAGTGTTTTTGCTCTTAGCTACACGCTCTTTATGAAAATTAATAACTGGGCGGTAGTGAATCGCCGCGTTAATGCAGGCAATTGCAAATAATGATGCGGCTAGTAAGAATAAGAACTCAATTGAAAAGTCATAAAGATAGCCAACAAGTAAGGTTCCTGTTACTGTACCCACATTTTGGGCAAAGTAAATTAAGTTAAAGACATAGCGACCAGGATAATTGCGCAAACTTGTTGCAATTGAGTTAATCATTGTGCCGTTCCAGCCGCTGACAAAACCCGTGATAATTAGCCAAATCCAATATGCTGGCCAGCCGTGGAAAAAGGCCATAAAAAATAAGACTAGTGCATCAGTTCCCAGACCAGCAACAATTAGTGGATATGGATTACAGCGATCATATAAACGTCCAGCTGTAAAAGAGCCTAGTACGTTACTTGCACAATTGCAAAATAATACCAGTCCAATTACTGATAGACTGATGTGCAATTGCTTATTTAGATAGACCGAAGTGAGAGGCCAAACAAAGCTCGACCCAATCCATGTTGCTAGCTCTCCTACTAGCAGCCAGCGTAACTTAACTTCTGTTTCATTATTTGATCCATGTTTAAGTTTCATTTATTCAGTCCTTTCTATAGTTGAATTCCATTAACCAGTTTAACAAGTTGCGCGCCAAAAGAACACCCCGAGTTTACTTTAATACTAACGCGAAAAGCTTAACGACTTTTTTAAGCGCACAAAAAAAGATGATACTCAGTTCAGAGCCAAGATCATCTTTTGGGGTCTGCTTTTAATAAAAATTAACTTTTTCAAGATATGCTTCTAAAACAAGCAGCTTCAAACAATTAAATGCTAGAAGCGCTTTTTCCGGAAAATTAGATAGCCAATGATAAAAAAGATCATGATGTAAATTATTGATCCAAGCAAAATTTGCGGGTTATTCAAATGCGTTGTTAATACATACATACTGTAATTGGCATATTGTCTAGTCAAGTCAATCATGTTAAAGGGATTCCACTTCATCACTTGAATTAGCATATGTCTGTTCATTAAACTGGCAGAAATGCTCTGTCCCATAAATGTAACTAACAAGCTGACTGTAATGACAATCGCATTGTTATTAATTATGCAAGACAGCAGGAAGACAATCGTAATAATTAACATTGTTGAGATTAGGTCAATTGCAGAAGTCGCAAGCATGTTAATCCAAACCGGTTGATGATAGAGATAAATCGTATTCCAATCTACATTGTATCTAAAGATTGTGTAACGCAAAACAATGGTATAAAAAATAGCTAGAACATGAAGAAAAATATCGTAAATAAATATTGCAAGATATTTTGATAAATAAACTTCAATCTTATTCGCTGATTTGTACAAAAGCGTCAAGATAGCATTATTTTGAAATTCCATCGAAAAGCTAGTTGCACCAACAATGACCAAGATAAACATGATAAAGTCAGAGGAGTCAAAGGTTAGTGTTAATAACAACTTTTTAACTTCATCACTTAAAGAAAAGCCTGTAAAAATCATCAGAAACAATAACAAGATGGCCGAAATCCAGGTGATTTTACGATGAGTCAATTTATATAGTTCTTGTTTAATACTATAAGCCATTTTAAAACCTCTTTCCTAAACGCGCCGGTTTTTAAATAAATAATAACCAAGTACTGCAAAGATCAACCCATAAGCGATATTGGCAATAATTAGTTCACTATCTAGCAAGTGCGAAGTTGACATCAAGGACGTCCTTGTCAGTTGCTGTGATATAAAAATCATGCTCAGGGGATTCCATTTGATAATTCTTACTGCACTGGGAAAAGCCTGCATCAGTGCACTTGAAAAATCTGCGCCAAAAAATGCTAAAACGATCCCGATGCAGACTACTACCGCGTTATTTCTGGTTAACATGCACAGCATAAAAGATAAACCGGTAATAAAAAAGGAGTAAATGACTGCCCCCAGCATATTAGTCAAAAGGTCAATAATTAATGAATGCCCGTCAACAGTGGTAATCCAGTCATATTTATGGCCAATAAAAAGAAAACTAAACAAAAAAGTAAGAAGAATTGCCGCTAAAGCAAGAACAATACTGTAAAAGAAAATGACCAAAAACTTAGCTAAGTAAATCTTTAATTTACTTGAGCTTTTATACATCATCATCATAATCATTCTGTTCTTATATTCCATCGCAAAAAAGGCCGAACCAACTGTAATTATAATTAGCGGGATCCATTCAATTGCATCAAAGCCATAGATTAAGAACCTGCGATCTAAAGCCTTACTGGTCAAAATGTTATATAGCATGGCACATAGCAGCACTAACAAACCATAAAGGGAAATTTTTTCATGATTAAACTTATAAACTTCTTCTTTCAAACTTTTACCCATGATGTTTAGCCCCTTTCTTTGTCCAAGATGTTAACAACAATTTGTTCAAAGTTAGCTTCGATTGGGGCCATTTCTTCTAAGTGAATCCGGTGTTCAAACAGCTCATCTTGAATTTGGAAAATATCTTGGCTGTTAACAGTTAAGTAGTCATCTTGCGGAGAATAGGCAATACTATTATTTTGCAGGATGCGCATTGCTGCCTCATTATTTTCGGTAATTACCTTATACTTTCTCCGGCTAATTTCATTAAACTTTTCAATTTCTTGGTTAACAATAATTTTGCCAGAACTAATTAAAATGACTTTAGTCATTACCTTTTGCAGCTCACTTAAAACGTGACTAGAAATCAAAAATGCTGTGCCTTGATCCGCATACTGCTTGATAAGTTTACGCACGCCAATTGTGGCTTCAATATCTAGGCCATTCATTGGTTCATCTAAAATAACTAGTTTAGGATGATTGAGCAATGCGATTGCAATGCCCAGTTTCTGTTTCATACCCAAAGAATAGCCTTTTGACTTGTTATTAATGTATGAGTTCATTCCTAGAACAGATACGATGCTGTCCAAGTCTTCTTTTTCTCTGGCATATAATTCGAGATTTTGGTGACCTGTCAAAAAAGGATAAATTGCTGGGTGTTCAATCAAAGCCCCTACACTACTTAGCGCCTGATGGTTATTTTCAGTTACGCTTTTTTCGTCCATTATGATCGCACCGGTAAACTTCATTAGCCCTAAAATGGTTTTCATGAGCGTAGTTTTACCTGCTCCATTAGGACCAATTAGTCCTACAATTTCGCCAGCCCTGATACTAAAGGACGCATCGTGAACGATCTTGGTCTTTCCGATATAAGTATTGACATTTTCAAGATTGAGGATTGTCTTAGATTCTATTTTCATAATCATGGTCACTTTCTAAAAAGAAACTCCAGCTTTTAAATATTAAGTATCAAATAGTGTAATATTTATGTATTACACTATTACATTACCACAAAACAGACTACTGCTGCAAGTACTCTTTTAGTGGCAAAAAGACGTTAAATAAAAAAAAGCCATCTGACTTCATTAACACAATTGAAGCCAGATAGCCTATTTTTAAGTTAAACCATAGTTACTAAGTCCTGTAAAAACTTATCTTTTTACATACTTACTTGTTTTTTCACCAGCAATTCGTCCTATCTAGAGAAAAATGGTTAAAGAGATTTCTTTCTTTTTTACCTAGAGGGGAAATTTACGTCTAAAACACTGATATTACTACGCAATATATTGTTATTTAAGTTTTCCTACTTTCCAATAAAAATCAGTTATTCTTAATGACAGATTAATACATGATAGCCTTTAATACGATTTATTTCTTTTGACTTTTAACTATAATTATATATTTATAAATCAACAGAAAGCCAAAAACTAAAAGTAAAATAAAATCTATCCAGCAAGTACTGCTCCATATATCGTTAGCAATCTTTTGTTGCCTAATTTTTTTCTTTGCAAGTTTATTATGTGCTTTAATTTTAGAAATATTTGAAGATGAGTTTGGGATCATGTTATAAATAATACTGTTAAGCGCATTAAAAAAGTTATTTGAAAACTTATCAGAATTATTCATCCAATATAAATTAGCTTCTTTAAGTGCTTTGACTTCATTCCATTTTAAATTTAATGATGGCCTATAAATACTAAATCTTTGATTATAAGTATTGAAGCAGATTATTTTATCCACTGGAACAGCCAATTTTTCATTTATTTTGTCGTATCCATGTTTCATCTCAAACATTAATTCATCACTATTGTCAGCATAAAATTCATATAGATATAAAGCATCAGGACTATTTGTTTGAAAAGTATACGGCCTAAACTTTTTCAACTTTCCTTTAGTCTTAACCGGTTTATTGGGATCAAGATACTCGTAATTATAGTCAGATAACAGTAATTTTGTATTTACACAGGCATCTACAGCATTATAATCCTTATTTTTAATCTTTTCATTAAAATCTTCGTCCAAAAAATAATCAACTGAGTTTGAGTCTTTATCAATTATTACAGTTTCGATAGGTTTTGTTTCTAATTTTATCGCTGTCATAAATCCTGTAACAAAAATTATTACTAAACAAAGTATTCCAATTAAAGCTATTTTCCAAAAGCTCCAACGTTCTATTTCTCTCTTAAGATTTTTCATTTATCAAGTTCTCAAAAAATTAATTTATAAAAGCTGATTTTTTAACATAGTGACCGCCTTTAACAGTATAGTATATTTTTTCCTTTAAGCCTACAAAAGGAATACCATAAGTTGTTAGCCATTTATTCTTTTTAACTTTTTTAAATTTCGAGCCATCCATACCCATTATATAAGTATTCCGTTTAAGTTTCCTTGATTTTCCCTTGACATTTACAGAGGGAATATATTTATTTTTTGCAATTTCAATAAAGCCTCTCCCATTAGAAACAGTAGAATAAAACATATGTACTGTTGATCCCTTTTTTAACAATTTTTTTGAAGGAAAAAAAGCTGCATATTTATCGTTAGGAATATAAACATATGAATTTTTTCGAAGAGTTATTGTGTCATCACCATATTCTGCGATTTCATTCAATTCATAAATCAGTATATCAATTGAATCATCGGCAGATTTAAATGAAGTTAGAACTTGCTCAAAATTTTTAACTATATCGCGATTTTCATTTAGATTACTCATTAGATAGTTATTTACTTCGTTAAATTTTTCAAGATATATCTCTTGATTGTTTTGATTAAGTATACCATCTAATGTATTGACATCAGAGCAATAATTATCAATTGCTGCTAGTAACTTGCTGCCTTTTATATATGCTTTATTTGAAGCATCAAGTCCATTAACACTCAATTGACTAGCCATTCGGTTATAATAAATATCACTAACTTCACTTATATATGGTACGTAATCTTTTACAAGCCCCTGGGCGTTTTCAGTAGCTTGTGATGCCTTATCACGCAAGTTTTTAAAATTCTCTTGGCTTGATTTTGGTAGTTTATTAACATAATCAATAGTTTCCTGCGATACTTCAGATGCATATACTGTATGCACAATACTCGTTAAGCTGACAATAAAAGTTATACCAGTCAATAGTTTGATTAACGTTTTTCTTTTATCCATTTATATTCTCCAAAGTCATTAACTCTCTATATATTAAAGTATTTACTCTTAATAAGATTGATTATATCGGCTAAAACTATTATTGACAAGCTTCTTTCTTTATCACTTTTTGTTAACTAGTCGGATATCTTCTACATTTTGTTGTCAAAAATGGCTTTACTTAATTGTATTTAAAAGTATTAATAGAAACTAAAAGAACTGACTCTGCAAAATAACAGAAATCAGTTCTTGGTATTAAATAAATATTAGTCAAGTTCCAACTTATTTATCAAAAAATTGCCCTTTATTAACTTGGTAGTATTTCTTGTAACGACCATAGTAATTATGAAACATGTATTTCATCAACAGCCAACGCTTAAAGTTGCGGTCTTTGTCATAAAAGACAGTCGTTCCGCATCGACCCTCATGAATCAATTCTTCCGCTAAATTCTTGGCTTCGTTGTCGCGCGCGTATTCCTTAAAGACTTTAACCGGAATTCCTAGCCAAAGGACATGCTTTGACTTTAACTTATTGCCATAGACCGTTTCCTTGTTTTTCAAGTTGTCATAGACATAGTCATCAACATACCACTTAGCTAAATTGTAGCCATTTAGGGTAACGTAGAAACTTGATCGTCCTTGACGCAAGTTGATTTCAAAGAACTTGTATTTACCATCCCGCGTATCGTACTTAATATCAAAGTTAGCCATTCCAGTATAATTCAATTTTTCCAAAAAGGCTTCGACTTGCTCGTAAAGCTTTTCATTGTATTCTGGCAAAATCGCCATGTAGTTCCCGATGGATTGCGGCGTTGGGTCTTCTAAAAGCGGGTGACCCATGCACATCATTTTCACGTGATGATCTTTATCAACATAAGCGTTTAAAACGCGCATATTGGAGTCATCACCTGGAATAAAGTCTTGCGCAATTAAATCGGCTTGATAGCCGTTGCCGTAGATTTTACCAACAATATCACTCATCTCAGTTTCATTGTGAATGGTAAAGGCCTTTTTCCGGCCTTCAAAATGAACATCTAGCCAAGATACAGGATCTTCCGGTTTTAATTCGATTGGATAATCAAAGGGGAATTCCAAGTAATTACCAGCCTTAAAGTCAGCCATCGTAATGATCTTTGTTTTTGGATATGGCAAGCCATATTCTTCCGCAATCTTGTAAAAACCTTCTTTTGAAATCAGTTTTTGCAAAAGATCGTACTTAATATATGGAACAACGAAAACTTGTTTTAGTTCATCTTGGTGCTTTGATAGTAGTTCGGCATAGCCATCCCCACAAGCAATCAAAATTACCGGTTCATCGTGATCTTGGTAAATTTTCATTTGCTCCCGCATTACTTCAATGAAGGTCGGGTCTTCGCTAAAGCCGTGGTGCAATTCAACGTTAACGATCTTGGAATAACGCGTAGGCGCTAATTGTGTATCAGCCAGTGCCTTAACACTAATGCCGTATGCTTCGTTAAAAGACCTGGCCATGCCATAAACATTGATATCACTGCCAAGTAAGATAGGTGTAAAATCTTGTTTCATTTGAAAAATCTACTCCCAATTAAACTAATTTTCCTTGTTCAATTAAGCTGGCTACTTCCGGCTGAACGTGTTGGTATTTCTTGACCGTTTCTTCGTAATCAACAAAGAATAATTTATACCAAACAAGGAATGTATAAATGGTCCAAATCTGACGGCGGTGTGAACCATCACCTTGATAGTTATCATCTAGCAACTGCAAAATCTTATCTTGCTCGAAAATGTCCTTAACAAATTCTTCGCTGAATAATTCCCGCACTTGCTTGTAAAAACGTGGTTCTTGCAGCCATTCTTTAATTGGTGTTGGGAAACCAAGTTTTGGCCTTTTAGCCCATTCATCTGGCAAAACTTTTTCTGAAGCTTTACGTAAAGCATATTTAGTATCATGCTTATTAACTAAATAATCCGTTGGAATCGAATTAGCCCGTTCCGCAATCTTCTTATCAAGATACGGGACACGTAATTCCAAAGAATGTGCCATTGAAATCTTGTCGGCCTTTTGCTCAATGTCATTAAGCATAAAGTGATGCAAGTCGATGTACTGCATTTGCCGCACATTATCAAGGTCTTTAACTTTCTTAAAGTCACTTTGGTAAATGCCATTTACCGTTAGCTTATTGCGATATGATGGCTTCAAAATGCTATTGGCATCTTCTGAAGTAAAAATCGTCGGGTAATCCATATCATAAATCACGGATTGACCCACATAGAATTCACTCGGTTCCGCCAAATTAGTGTAGAGGTGAACCTTGCCAGGGAAGTTAGGCATCTTCTTAATCTTGTGCGCTAATTTAACCCGACTCTTCTTCGGCAACTTCTTACACTGCGAAGTAAAAGCCTTAATAACGCTGTTATGCGTGTGCATGCCGTAGTTGACATAGCCGGCAAACAATTCATCCGCACCTTCCCCAGAAAGTGCAACCGTGACATGCTTACGGGCCATTTTACACAGATACCACAGTGGAATAATTGACGGATTGGCATCAGGCTCATCCATGTGATACTGCATTTCCGCAAAATCATGCATGGCTTCATCGGCTTTTACCTTATCCGAGAAAAATTTCCACCCCTTCATGTCAGCCAGTGCCTTAGCCTTAGAGGCCTCATCGTAGGTGGCATCATCAAAAGAAATTGAAAAAACGTCGTCTGGATTCAAGATACTTGTAATGTAACTTGAATCAACCCCTTCAGATAAGAAAGCACCAACAGGAACGTCAGCATTATGATAGAGCTTAACTGTTTCTTGCAAGTCCTCATTGATCTTATTGACGGTTTCTTCAAAGCTAAGCGTGTTAGCCTTATATTCCGCATCCCAATACTGGTGCGTCTTCATTTCACCATCTTTATATTCAAACCAATGACCAGCAGGGAAACGGTAAATTCCCTTAAAGAAAGTTTCTGTTAAATCATTATATTGGTTCATTAAGTATGGCTTAACAGCTTCAATGTTAAGGCGTCTCTTAAAGCCTGGAAAAGCGAGAAAGCTCTTGATTTCTGAACCAATCATTAAATGGCCGTTTTCATTGCTATAGTATAGCGGCTTGATTCCAAAGAAATCGCGCGCACCATACAATGTCTGGGTATTATCATCCCAGATGGCAAAAGCAAACATGCCACGAACCCGTTTGAGCAAGCCATCCATGCCCCACTCTTCAAAGCCATGAAGAAGTACTTCTGTATCAGATTTAGTGGTAAAAGTATGACCGGCCGCAATCAATTCTTTTCTTAACGGCTTAAAGTTATAGATTTCACCATTAAAAATAATTGCCCGCGTTTTGTCTTCATTATAAATCGGTTGACTACCGCCACGTAAGTCAATAATTGACAGACGCCGAAAGCCTAAAGCGACTTTATCATTGGTATAGAAACCATCTGAATCAGGACCACGATGCTTAATTGCCGCCATCATCTTGCCGATAGCAGCTTGTTTATCATTTATTTCTGGATTATAAAATGCGACAATTCCGCACATAGCTTATCTTTCCTTAATATTTGTTTATTCGTTTAATTTATGTTTTTAGTTTAACTTTCTTATTATAGGCTAAAAGCCGGGCAAAAACCAAATTGCCCGTCTTTTTTAATTAAATATAAAAAATTCTTCTCTTGCTGGCAGCGCCGTAACCAAAGACCTGAATAAAATGCCGATCAGAGTCAATATTGACAATATAACCTGCGAATTCGGTTTGATGATCAATTTGCCGCTTCCAGTTCTTATTGTACTTAGTCGTTAAAACATGGTTAGGGCCCATTAACGCCGAGCAATTAAACAAAATATATTGAATACCATTAATCCTAAACTGGTCTTCAACATGCCGATGACCGCAAAAGTAAGCAATAATGCGGGCATTTTTGACATTTGTAAAGTCAAAATCGTTTGCCAAGCGAAATTCTGGCGGAATACCACGGCTTGAATGCATTTGCCCTTTTTCGCCCTGATTAAAGGCAACAAGCAATTCATGAAGTGAACGCCCATTATACTTCAAAGCATTCGAGCCCTTGCGGTTGATTGGATTACCATGACTCATGAAGACAATGTTTTTGTTGGAAGATTGCTGCAGAATCTCAATGATTTCCTCAATCTGATCTTCCCTAATTGCTAACGTAATCTTTGCATCGTAGCGCTTTTGACCTTGTGCATTTAAAATATACGGCAAATCCGAAGTATTGACGGAAATAAAGCGAACATTATCTACATCAAAGTAACAGACACCGTGCTGGCGTGAAATATAATGCACGCCCTTTTGACCGTACATTGCTGGCCACATGATTTTTTCAAATTCATTTTCGGGAAAAGACGCCTTTAAATCATGACGCTCATCGTACTTATCGTTTTCATCATGATTGCCCTTAATCATCAAGTAAGGGACCTTATCCGACTTAAATGAGTTGCGCAGCTTGATTAATTCACTTTCACCTAAAAAACCGGTGTCGGAACCATCAATCCAGTCACCAAGATGGACTTTTAAATCTAACAGGCCTGAATCGTCCAAGTAAGAAAATTCATTAACGTGCGTTAAACCATTCCAGCCATAAAAGTCCGTACTATTGCGGTCTTTATAATGCGTATCGGTGATCACACTAACGTTAACCGAATTTTTTCCGGCCCGAATATGGCCTTTGACACGCTTAAGAAATTCGTCTAGGTATTCTTCAACGATAAACCGGCGACCGGTCTTACGGCTAACAAAAGCGCGGTAACGCTCAAGTTCAGGGCTGAATTCACGAACATATTCCGGTGCCAAGTTAGCAGTCTTTTCTAAACTGAGCGCTTGGTGCAAAACTTCGTCTTCATCCTTATAGACAGTCAGGTTATACGGTTGATTATTAGGCGTATGCTGCTCGCCATCAACGTGATATTCCCCTACCGTCAAGTAATCCTGCATCGGATCAAGCGGAACATTTTTTTCACTAAATAAGTGGTGCAGCTTAGCCCCACTAGCACGATCAAATAAACCTATTGCATACTTAAAAACACTCATCATCTTGCCTCAACCCAAAGAAAAAAGCTGGGCACCTGCCGCAGCTCCAAAAATTATGCGTTGCTTGCCAATGCGTGGGCTGCTAAACCGATTGACAAAACTGCATCTTTAGACAATACTTCTTGTAACACTTTAGGTGCAATTGCTTGAACCGCACCAATTACCTTTAAACTATAAATTACTACATGTAAATCAACTGACTCATTATAAAAATCGTCTTCGTAAGGATCCTCATGATTATATGTCAGATTGATTTGATCCTTATTAGCATAACCATCCACATGATTAGTTAAAATCCGATCGTGTAAGTCAGTCAACTTATCTGACAAGTCAATCAAAGTTAGTTTATGATCACTCTCAGCTTCATAGTACTGATCTTCCGTCATTTCAAAGTAATCTTTAATCGGATTATGCAATACATGCAGGTTATCAATTGCTTGATAAACAGCCTCTGCGTCAAAATCTGTTTCTTTATTTAAAATACTTTCTTGATTTTCGGCCAAGTTATCGGCCAGAGTCACTGTATCTAACTTTTCCATGGTATCCTCCTAAAGTTTAGTCTATATTATACCAAAAAAACTAGTATTGCACTTTTCAGGAACAAAATTTTTATTCTTTTACAGCCGAATTCAGCAACAAACAAAGAAAATTGTCAGCTAAGCAAATATTGCACCATTTTTTAACTAAAAAAAGGAAAAGGTCAATTTTTGCGTAATTAGTCATAACAAGAAAATTTTTTAATTAAAGGAGAAACTAACATGCAAGAAAAAGAACGTTGTCCTTGGAGCAGTTCCACCGATTCCTTAATGGAGCAATATCATGACCATGAATGGGGTAAACTCAATTTAGATGAGTCCTACTTATACGAAATGCTGACATTAGAATTATTTCAATCTGGACTTAATTGGTCAGTCATCCTACATAAACGGGAAAACTTTCGCCGTGATTTTCACAATTTTATCCCAGCGGAAGTCGCTCAAATGGATGAAAACGACATTAATGATTTAATGCAGGATAGTTCCATTGTCCGTAATAGACAAAAGATTACGGCAGCAATTAAGAATGCCCGGGCGATCTTGATTATCGATGCCACGTACGGTAATTTTGCCCATTATCTGCAGACTTTTTGTAAAACACCGATTGTGCACCATCCGCTAACACAAGAAGATGTCCCTAGCACAAATAAAATTGCGCAAAAAATGGCCAAGCAAATGAAAAAAGATGGTTTTTCTTTTGTCGGACCCGTAATTTTATACTCATTCTTACAAGCAGTTGGTCTGATCAATGACCATCTGGAAAATTGCCCGTTTAAATATCACGGATAATTAGCTCAAACTAGCATTTTTTGGAAATTTCAGCCAAATTCAAAAAGTTTCTTTTATAAACTTACCAGCCGTTTTTTATCAATTTGAAACATTACTAAGCAGTACAGTATGAGTAACAAAGTTACAATACCAGTGACTAATAAGCTAACATTTGCAGTTGGAGCAGTTTCATGTAAAAAATCTGCGGGTGCATAGCTAACAAGATTAGGTAATTTAATAAAGGCATTTAGTAATAACAGGACAATTTGTAAAATTAAGCTTGAACACATTGCCAAAAACCTATTTTTTATCCATAAAGAAGTGACTACACCAAAAATAGCAAACAGACCGCCCCAAAAGCTGGCAAAGATAATTGATAACAAAGCGTGCAATAACGGATGAGAATAATAAAGTGCGACAAACATCGTATTGATATTAATTACCAAAATATTTTTATTAAGCAAGTTGTCAGGCCTTATGTTAGGTAAAACCATGAACCATGAGCATAAATTAATTAGTAACGGAATAGCAGTAACAATAAAACCCGTGATAAATGCAATACTGACATATTGGCGTAATACCCGATTGAGCGGTTCATTGAGCTTAAACTTGGATAGCAAACCGCTTTGATAATCGTCTTTTAATAAAGTACTTGCAGGTATGCTGGCCAATAGCGGCAACAAAATAAAAAAGGCAATTGGTGCAAAACTAAAGGAATCAATTCCTAACCAGCGTGTGTATGGCGAATCTTCAGGTGGAATTGTTTTAAGCGGAAAAAATTGTAATCCACTAATAATTACTGCCAGCACTAAAGCAAAAAAGAACCAGCGCTTTTCAAGACGTGACCATAAGAATTTCATAGTTTCTCCTTATTCTAAAAGTAATGAATATTTTACAAAGTGATTTTTAACAGGAACTAAAAAGCTGAAACGCAGTTTTTGTTCCCGCAACTCATAAGAACTGCGAGGAATTGTGAAATATATTGTGTAAGGCTGCTTATAAAGTTTCTTAGTAAGAGCCTTACTTGGATCAACTCGGCGCTGATTATGATCATAAATATTATTACTTTGGTTACTAATCCCATAAGGATTATTCAAGAACATATTTGTTAGAAAATCTTGATTATTTTTCTTCATCCCATAATTAGGCTGGCCATTTTGTTTAATTGAAAGTTGAATTGTTGCCTTGACTTCCCGCCCAGTTTTCTGGACCTCAGCTTTGTGAATAATAAAACTAGTGTGATATGCATGCACCCATTCTTTTTTGTGAAAGACGACTTCCTGCGTGACACCGTTCTGTCTTAGACGGGCGTTAACCCGCTGATAACGGTAAAAGCCAGCGCAGCCAACTAATACTGCAACAAGTATTGCCAAACACCATAATAACTTTTTATTTTTCATCGTTAATGGTTCCTTCTTTAACGTAGAGCTGATGGGTTGCAACTTGACTGATAAAATCGCGGTCGTGTGAAGCGATAACAAAGGTGGAGCCATTTTCGCGATACTGCTTAATTAGCTTGCTCAATTTCGCAATACTTTCAGTATCAAGCGCATTGGTAGGCTCGTCTAAAACTATCAGCGGATAACTACCCAAAAACGCTTGGGCTATTCCCAGTTTCTGTTTCATACCTAGCGAAAATTTCTTAACTTTTTGTTTGGGAAATCTTGCCAGGTCAAAGTAGTCCAACAAATCTTCGATTTGTTTATTTGAAATATTGGGGTCTAGCTTTGCAAGTAATTCTAAATTTTTAGTTGCAGTAAAGTCCTCAATTAAACTAGGATTTTCAATTAAAATGCCTGCTTTAACGGGGTAAGGGTCCTCTGTTCTTACTGGTTGATTATCGACAGTAACTGTTCCTGAGACCTTGATTAAACCTAAAATGGTTTTCAGTACTAAAGTTTTACCAGAACCATTGATTCCTTCTAGGGTGGTAATACTCTTTTGCTCAATATTAGCATTGACATCATGTAAAAGCGGCCGTTTTTTAACAGTTTTGCTTACTTGTTTTAGCTCAATAAAACTCATTTGTTTTCTCCTTAATCTAAATTGATCCAGTGGTTAGAAAATAAATACAAAATAGTAACTACAATAATGGTACATAGCATTGATATTATGTTCGCGTTACCTACTCGCAAAATCATGAGACTGTTCAGTGGATTCAGCGGCCATGATGTATAAGCAGTAATAATTAACAAAACTAGTGGAATAACAATGCCAAGTGGTGCGTTATAGCGGCTGATAACTGCCTGAAGCACTAATAATAAAAATGTTCCCCAAAAATTGACGATAAATAATAGAAGCAGAGCTTGCAGCCCGTGAAAAGCACCAATGCTTAGTTCCTGTAAATTAAATATCTTAGTACATAGGATCATTAATAGTTCTGCCGATGCCGTGAAAACGACAGCTATTACCCCAATTAATTCAAGATTGACAGTTAGAAAATTAATTAATGAGTACTGTTGCCCACGTAATTGGACTCCTCTTACGTGCCAAAGCTCCTGAAAGCTATTTAACACAATTAAAAGTGGCGTAATGAAATAAATAAGCCAAGAAACAGGCAAAGATTTAATTAAATAGTCGGTTCCACGAAACCAAGCTAAATAAAGTGAAAAATGTGGGTTAGCCCTAAATAATGCAGATTGAACAATAATCAAAAGACCAATTAGTACTCCCCAAAACAGAAAGCGATACCGAATTATCTGCCATAAATACAAAAGTTGATCCCAAAATAAATGTTTCATAAAATATCCTTTTTAGCTATGACCAAATTTAATACGGCACCTAGTAGCAAGATTAGTCCCACTAAAACGATTGAAGATAAAAAGATCATAATCCCTAAGTCTGGTTTAACAAAATCATAGAATAGCGATGGCTTACCATTAACGTTTAACAGGAAAGTCAGACTATTAATACCAAAAATCACAACAAAAGTTATTAATTTTTTGTTTGAAAGCAAATAAGTTGTGGCTGTTAAGTAGCCAAAAGATAGTAAAACCAAACACAAGTAAATCATGCGCATTAAGATTCCGGGCCAAGACTTAGCAAAAACGGCTAAATAACCACTGGCGATCATCATCGGAATAATGGCGATTAGCCAAATGAATACCATAATTACAATGGGAATTAAAATACGATAAATAGTTTGCAGGATAAAAACTTTTCGTGTTTGGCAGCATAATGCATCAGCTATGCGATACTTTAACGTACTTAAAAGCACAATTGTAAAAGTCGGAATTATTCCTAAAAAAATATTATATCTTTGAAAAACGGACTGGATTAATCCGGCTTCAGACGGAACAGTAGATTTTAAAAATGAAAATGCGGCTAGTACAAGGCCAACAACTACTAAGGCAAAAAGAGAATAGTTTTTTAAAAAAGCACGGTTGAGAATTGTTTGTTGCCTAATGACATTACGCTGCAATTATTTGTCTCCTTTTTTAATAAGATTATGAGTCATTGTGAGTATAATTAAACAAAATTAATAATTCTTACTATTTCCTCTTATAATACTCCACATTTGCTTTATTACATATGTAAAAATTAAATTTTTAGCTTTTAATGACTAATTATTTTATATATTCAATATAGCTTATATATTATTTCTAACTATATAAAAGAAGATAGCTTGCAGATAAAAACAGACTAGCTTAGTTATTAGGCTGATCTGTTTACCTTGCTTTGCTAATTTGGCCAAAATAAAAACCCCGAAGTTAGCACAACTTCAGGGTTTACATTATTTTATTTACTTATTTATTTTTTAGACCAATTTCTTCCGGATCCAACCTGAAATCCAGTCAATAACGATTACCATGATAATGATTCCCAATAGGATAATTCCTACACGATTCCATTGACGATACTGCAAAGCAATAATCAATGGGTACCCAATACCACCAGCACCAACTAAACCAAGGATTGAAGCCGAACGAATTGAGACGTCAAAACGATATAAGGTGTTAGAAATTAGGGCAGGCAGCAAGTTAGGCAATGTGGCAAACATGACAATATTAGTCTTTGAGCCTCCAGCTGCAGTTACGGCTTCATTAGGTCCATCGTCGAGATTTTCGATTGCTTCAGAAAAGAGCTTGGCCAGCATCCCCACTGAGTGGAAACCTAAAGCCAGCACTCCGGCCGCAGATCCTGGGCCGACAGCCTTAATAAACATTAAAGCCAAAACAATTTCTGGAAATGACCGAATAATTGCCAAGACAATCTTGCCAGTCCGCGACACGTACCACTTTTTATGCTTGGTATGTGCTGCCCAAAAGGCAAACGGTAAAGAAATGATGGCTGAAATGAATGTTCCTAAAAAGGCAATACAGACTGTTTCCCACAGCTGTGAAACAAGGTCCTCGCCTGTCCCGTTATAAACATAAGACCAATCGGGGTGAAAAATACCGGCAAAAATAGCACCGGCTATCTGCCCAGCTGTTTCTTTAATTCCGCCAAAGTCAATTCCCGTACATGACCAGATGATTAACACAACGGTAATGATTGCCACGCCCCAGTGCAGCAAACGTTTTTTCATATCAACTGGTTTAGGAGGTAATTTTTTCATTGAAGTATCCATTATTTCATCAACGCCTCCCGCGATTTAGACGAAACGTAATCAATTAAGACAACTACCAAAATAATTACGATAATAATTGTTCCTGTCTTCGGGTAGTCGAAAACCTGCAGAGTTTCTTGCAAGTATAGTCCGATACCGCCGGCACCAATATAACCTAAAACAGTCGAAGCACGAACGTTAATTTCAAAGGCATATAAGCAATATGAAATAAAGTACGTCATTACTTGGGGTAAAACCGCAAAGAAAATAATTTGCAGCTTGTTGGCACCCACAGCCGTCAGCGCTTCAATTGGACCAGGATCAATTGTTTCAATTGCTTCGTAAAAAAGCTTGACCACAATCCCAAAAGTACAAATTGCTAAGGCTAAAATACCGGCAACCGGCCCGATTCCGACAATGGCAACAAAGATTGCACCTAATAACAGATCTGGTACGGTTCTGATAATATTCATGATTATCCGCAAAATACCGGTAACTGCCTTGTTTTTCACGATATTCCGTGCAATAAGCAAAGAATAGATAAAAGCAATGGCAGAGCCAATAACTGTTCCCAAGATAGCCATTTTAATGGTTTCTAATAACAGTGGAATAACTGCGCCTAAGTACGACCAATTCGGATGCAGCATTTGCAGAAAAATATCTGCGAACTGACTAAAATTGCTAAACAGCGCACCTAAACTGGTTTTAGTAACCTTAGTTGAGACAATCAGACCAACAATAAAGAGCAGCAGCCAAAATAAGTTTAAAATTTTGAATTTTTTCTTTGGCAAAGCCATTAAATTATCTTGATCTGCCTTACTCATCTTGATCACCACCGCTGTAAATTTGATCAAACGTTGCTTCAGACGTCTCACTCATCTTGCCATCATAAATGATCTCACCCGCACGTACGCCAATTACCCGCTTACCAAATTCACGTGCTAATTGAACGCTGTGCAAGTTAATTACAACTGTCATGCCGTGTTTTTCGTTTAGCATCTTAAGATCTTGCATTACGCGGCGTGAAGTTTGCGGATCAAGTGAAGCCGTAGGCTCATCGGCTAAGATAATATCTGGGTCCTGAGTCAACACCCGGGCAATTGCAACTCTTTGTTGCTGCCCACCGGATAATTCATCAGCCCGCGAATATACCTTGTCAGCCAAGTCGACCTGTTTAAGTGCATCATAGGCACGCTCTTTATCTTCTTGCGTGAATAGATTCAAGGTACTCTTCCAAGTTGGATAATACCCCACACGACCAGTCAGGACGTTCCGCAAGACACTCGAACGCTTAACCAGATTAAAGCTCTGAAAGATCATTCCAATATTGCGGCGGAGCATCCGCAATTCTTTACCTTTGGCTTGGGTAATTGATTCACCGTTAATTAAAATATCACCTGCAGTAATATCAATTAACCGGTTAATTGAGCGCAAAAGTGTTGATTTACCAGCACCTGATAGCCCAACAATAACGACAAATTCACCTTTATTGATAGTTAAATTGACGTCTTTTAAACCAACAACATCTTTGCCATAGACTTTTTTAACGTTTTTTAATTCAATTATTGGCTTAACTGCAGAATCTGCCATTATAAACTTCCTTTACCTTTATTTTTTAGTTGATTCGATAATCTTTTCGTATTTACGAACAACATTAAAGTCGCTGTCCTTGCTGGTAACGTAGCCTTCGTGAGTATAAATACTTTCGATAATCTTTCTACCTTTTTTCGACTTACCTATATCAATAAATGCATTGGCTAACTTCTTACGGAAAGACTTAGACATGCTTGGCACAACAGAAATTGTGTCATTTGGAATTGGCTTAGTGAAGTAAATTGGCACAACTTGGCTCATGATCTTTGGGTTGTCCTTCTTAACAATTGTCCGTGCATCTTCGAAAACAAAGGCAGCATCAGTATCACCATTAAGAACGTTTAACACAGACTGATCTTGACCAGTAACAGTTACTAACTTGCAGCTCTTCTTAACATCAAGACCCTTTTCCTTCAATTCAGCGATTGGGTAAACATAACCAGCTGAAGAAGTTGGGCTTTGGATGGAGATTGATTTACCCTTTAAGTCTTTCCATGACTTGATGTTAGAGCCTTTTTTAACTAGAATTTCTGCACGATAAGTGTTAACTAAATTCTTAGTTGGACGACCACCTGGCTGCTTAACACCATATCTTTGTGCTTGAAGCAAGACATCGGCAGCACCTTGTTTATGAGCTAAAACATAGCCATTTGGTGGCAGAAAACCAACATCAACTTTCTTTGACTTCATTGCTTCTACAACCGTATTGTAATCAGTTGACATTGAAACATGAACTGGAATACCTAAACGATCGGATAACATCTTTTCAAGTGGCTTAGCACGAGATTCCAGCTCAGTTGCAGCTTGACTAGGCACAAATTGAACATTTAATTCTTTTGGCGTGCCACTGCTATTTTCGCTTTTGCTTTTACCTGAACAAGCAGTCGCCATAACTGCTACTAATAAAACAGCAGCGCCAGCTAACAATTTTCTAAATTTTTTCATCATGCCCTCCCAGACATAAAAAAAGACTTAATCTAATAACACTAACGTGAAATTATCTTTAAGTCTTTTAATACATTATTAATTAAGAAACGAACAATACCCTCTTTTGCAAGGGAACGAAAAGAGTAACTAACAAAAATACCAATGCACGCTGCGCGCAATTCATACTTTTGCATGTTTTCTCACTCTCCCTTCGCCAGTCCGTAATTATTCTTACAAATAATATCAGAAATGTTTTGTTTAGAAAAGTAATTTGTTGGAAAACTTTCTTTTTTACAAAAAAGAATGACTATTTCTTAACAATTACCGACCAGATTATTTTTTGGTTGATGCAACAATCTTATTGTATTGCCGGATAATATCATAGTCGCTGTCCTTAGCGTAGGTATAGCCTTCCTGATTGTAGACACTCTCAATAATCTTTTTACCTTCTTTAGATTTAGCAATTGAAATAAATGCCTTAGCAAGTTTCTTTTGGAAAGCCTTTGGCAGACTAGGAATTACTGAAATAGTATCATTCGGGATTTTTTGTGAGAAGTAAATTGGCACGACTTGACTCATAATCTTAGGTTCATCGCTTTTGACGTTGTTACGGGCATCTTCAAAGACAAAAGCAGCATCAGTATCACCGTTTAACACGTTCAAGACGCCTTGATCAGCTCCTTTAACGGAGACAATCTTACAACTCTTGGTGACATCAAGCCCCTTCTTCTTCAATTCAGCAACTGGGAACACGTAACCGGAATCTGAAGTAATGTCTTGAACGGAAATCGATTTACCTTTCAAATCTTTCCAACTCTTAATTGATGAGCCCTTTTTAACGACAATTTCACTGCGATAATAATTTACCAGTTTTTTAGTGGCTACACCACCTGGCTGCTTAATGCCATAACGAACAGATTGCAATAATAAGTCAGCTGCACCCTGCTTATGGGCCATAATATAAGCATCTGATGGTAAGAAACCAACATCGACTTTCTTAGATTTCATCGCTTCAACTAAACCATTGTAGTCGGTCGACATTGAAACATGAACCGGAATACCGAGGCGTTTTGACAATAATTTTTCCATTGGCTTAGCCCGTGCTTCAAGCTTGTTAGCAGCAACACTGGGCACAAATTGAACATTCAATGACTTGGGCGTGGCATCGGTTTTCGAACTTGTTTTATTACTCGAACAAGCCGTTATACCAAAGGTTAATAATAGCAAGCAAGTTGCTAACAGAAACTTCTTGATTTTGGATATTTTCATTTTTTGACTCCTAAAAAATTTGACCTATTTTTTTGCTACTAAATGTCGCAGATTAGTCCCAAGGTCTTTTACTGGGCAATTAACCTGAACACTGAATAATTGACAGCCACTTATATGTAGTAACTTTAAGATCTCATCTTCTTTCTTAACTGCGACAAAAACTAACTAAAATAAAAGGACAAAATGTAACCAAAATTACATTTTGTCCCAATTAAAATAATTATGAGCAAAACAAACAACTAAAATTCTGCTTACGGACAAAGATGGCTGTAAAAAGTTCCTAGCTATTACTTTTTTAAAGTTCATCATCTTCAACCTTCCTTTAGCAAAATTTACGTTCATTTCATGAAAATAATAGCATAAATATTCGCAATAGTGTAATAAAATACCGGTAATCTTTTCATCAAGCCTTTATTATAATGCTAATAACGAACATAATTAGCAATGATTTGTAACAGACAAAAAAGGCATCTGGCTTAACCCAGATGCCTCTAATTTTATTTTATTGGTTTATTATCAATATCAGTTCTAACGATTAAAACATCAGCTAAAGCATGTTGGTTTACATACTCAGTTACCGATCCCATTAGCATACGTTCAACGGCATTTAAGCCTGTTGCTCCCATAATAATTAGATTATCGTGGTGATCCTTAACAAAATCATAGGAGATAATCGCTTTTGGACTACCATAGCGAATGTGATAGTCGATATCGTCAAAGTTTAAATTATCATGAGCCCAATCTTTGAGACTCTTTAAATATTTTTCTGCATCTTGGGTCATTTGATAAACAGTGTCACCTGTAATCAGTGTGTCCTGCATTTCACCCAAGAATTGCCTCGTATCAATTACATTTAACACATCAACATGAGCATTTTCTGTTATGGCAATTTTAACCGCTTTATCAAAGGATCTTTCAGCTGACTCTGAACCATCAACTGGAACTAAAATCTTGTCTTGTTTCATACTTATGTCCTCACCCTTTAGAAAATACAATTTTCTTCTCAATCCATTTTAACATAATTTTGCAAACAGCTACTTTTTTTCTAATTGTTTGCGCCAGCGTTTATTGCTAAAATGGTATTTAAATGTCACAAGATAAGGGTGGATAATTCAATGACCATAAATTTAGCAAATCAGCTACTTGATATTAAGAACGGCCGCAATTTTCGTGAATTAGGCGGCTACCAAACTAAGGATGGCAAAACCATCAAAAAGCACAAACTGCTTAGAACTGCCAATCTAGCAACACTTAGCGAACAAGACTTGAAGTTTTTACAAGATTACGGTGTCAAGTATATCGTCGACTTCAGGAGTAAAGAAGAAGTAGAAAAAGAACCTGATCGTGTTCCGACCGGTGCTACTTATGACTTCGATCCTGTCTTTAGTGAAGATTTAACCGATTCATCCAAGGGTATCAACGAGATTTTAAGCGAAAAAGAAGAAGATCCTAAAGCAGGCTACAACCACATGTTTCTTGCATATGATGACATGATTAAGAGCGAGTCGGCGCAAAAAGCTTACCGCAATTTCTTTGATATTTTATTGGCAAATGACGAGGAAGGCAAAAGCGTAATTTTCCACTGTACTGCCGGCAAAGACCGAACTGGATTCGCTGCACTACTTGCTTTATCTGCTTTAGGTGTCCCACTGGAAACAATTAAGCAAGACTACATGTTTACTAATGAAGCTACGAAAGACTTTGTGCAAGACTTTTTACAAAAAGCCAAGGCAGAAGGCGCTAATGAAACTAGCTTGAGCATTTTACACGATTTACAAACTGTTTATCCACAATACATCGATCACGTTATTGATACATTAAATAAAAATTATGGTGGCGTAGAAAACTACTTAAGTGATATGATGAAATTGACTGATGACGAGATCAGTAAATTACGTAAAATTTATCTTAGTTAATTAAAGACAAAGGAGAAAATGATGGGAAAAGCGAAAACCGTTTACTTTGGTGCTGGCTGGTTCAACGATAAGCAAAACAAGGCTTACAATGATGCAATGAAAGCATTAGAAGCTAATCCAACCATCGACCTTGAAAACAGTTATGTTCCTTTGGATAATCAATACAAGGGAATTGATGTCGGCAAACATCCAGAATACTTACACGATCGCGAATGGGCAACTGCTACTTACCGGGGCGATTTAACTGGAATCAAGGCTAGCGACATCATGATTGGCGTTTACTTACCAGATGAAGAAGATGTTGGCTTAGGGATGGAATTAGGCTATGCCATGTCACAAGGCAAGTACGTTGTTTTAGTCATCCCTGACGAGGATTACGGTAAGCCAATCAACTTAATGAGCTGGGGCGTTTGCGATAACGCTGTTAAGATGAGTGAATTAAAAGACTTTGACTTCGATAAGGCACGATTCAACTTCTACGATGGTGCTGTTTACTAAATTTAATAATTAAAAAAAGTTCTGCTAATAGTTGCAGAGCTTTTTTTGTCCAATTTTTTGTAATCTCAAATATTAGTCTTTAGCTACCCGCTTTAAAAATGCTTCCGCTAATATGCAGCACAAGATTATTAAACCAATAACCAATAAGACGACTAAATTTAGTTTTAACCCATTTAGAGTGCCAAGTTCTTGGCTGGGTACCCTAGCTTGCGCCCATCCAAGCAATGATGCTGCCAATGCTGTTCCAATCGCACCAGAATATGACTGTGCCGTCATATAAAGAACATTGCCATCATTAGTTGAAGCAGAACTTAATTGTTCCAAGCTAAGTGTCATTATATTACTGTAGCTTAGCCCTAGCCCCAGCATAAAAATAATATAAATGGCTACTAAGCTTATCACGCTTGGCCTAACCACTTGTGCAACTAAAAAAGTAGCGGCGATAATGCCTACGCCAATTATGATTGGTAAACGCGGATTGGCCTTGTCGTAGATAACACCGGCAATTGCTGAAACAAGGGCATCGACAATTGCAGCTGGCAAAATCAATAACCCCGCAGTTGCAGTTGACTGTTTAAAGGCCATCTGTAAAACATTAGGAATTAAAAATGACATGCTTAACGACATCAATTGCAATAAGAAAAAGGCCGTTAAAAATAAGTCAAAATGTTTTCTCTTAAATAGCGTCATGTCTAAAAGCGCATGAGGCTTTTTTCTTTCAAGATAAACAAACAGACCGCCGCTGCTAAGTGCCAAAAGTGTCAAGATCAGCTGAAGTAAAATTTTATTATGACTGGTAAAACCTAAAATTAAAAATAAGGTAGAAACCAAAAAGATTGCTAAAGTTGCCGCCCCCTGATAATCAAAGGGAATCTTTTGCGGCTTAACAGTCTGGCTGATGCTAGTTTCACCCAGCAACCATGTAGCAATAATTACCGGAATAATAAAGGCAAACAGCGCTTGCCACGGCAAATAGTTGACTACAATCCCACCGTAAACTGGACCAACGGCTGGCGCAAAAGCAATTACCAATGTTCCGATACCCATGAAAGTACCGACTTTTTTCTTGGAGGCTTGTTCCAAAATAATTGAAAACATTAGGGGCAAACTAATCCCATTAGCTACACCTTGCAATAGTCGGCCACACAAAAGCAGTGTGAAGTTATTAGCTACTGCAGCACAAATTGTTCCTAGAAGAAAGCTGAATACTGCAGCACGAAAAAGACCGACAGCACGGAATCTTTTTCGTAAATATGAGCCAAAAGGAACAATCACCGTTGAAACAAGCATATACCCTGTCGTTAACCACTGAATTGTTGCTGGTCCCAGATGAAATTCCATCATTAGCTGGGGAAATGCAATGTTTAGTGCTGTTTCAATGACAATTCCCAAGAAGCTAAGAATGCCAATCGCAAAGATTGATCTAATAAGTCTGTGATTTTGATTCATTGAATTCTCCTTCAGCTATTGCAATAATATGGACCATTTTTTAGTATCATAGCATAAAGCGTCCAATTAATTTATCAATCAAGAACGCACCATCTGATTCAAATTGCTCAATAAGCTGGCTTTCTTATTAGATTTTAATCGCAAGATAAGTGATTTTTTGAGAAATTAACGAGCTATAATTAAGACAAAGGGATGAGAGGGATGAGTTGCATAATGAATAAAAAAATAATTAGTCATTTATTAATTGCTGCTTTCGTGATTGGCGCAACCACTATTTTCAATGGGCAGATTAATACAGATTATGCTGCTAGCAATCATTTCGTTACTAAAACAATTATGCATACAGCACAAATTTATACAAAAACCGGCCAAAAAACGACGCAAAAATATTATCCTTATAGCAAAGTTAAGGTCAGTAAAATACCAGTAAAACTCAGTCCCCAAAACCGCACTCCATATTATAAAGTCAAAAACAAGAATCAATATCTTAAGGCAAGTAACATTGATGGTGTCATCCGCCAAGTTTGCAAGAATACATTTGTCTATGCCACTAGCTCAAAAAAGGTAAAAACTAGGCCAATTAAAAAAGGCACAGAAGTGCTCACTTATGGCAATCCATTCAAGTTCAAAAATGGTCAATTATATTACCGCATCGGTGGCCCTGCTAAACAGTACATTAAAGCTAGTGCTTTAGGCCAAACAACTGGTTCTAGTTCAGCCGCAGCAATCGCTAGCGAAAGAAAAGGTTCTAAAAAGGTTCTAAAAAGGTTCTAAAAAGGTTCTAAATGTGAAAATCTTATTTCTATTTCTGAGGTGATTATATGAATTTAAATAAAAAAATTATTTTTGGTTCAATTGCAAGTTTTCTTGCCCTTAGTCCAATTGTGCCTGCGGTACTAACCCCTAGCCCTACTGTACAGGCAGCCAAAGCTACTACTTTTAAGCTTAATCATAATTCTTATGTATATAATGCACATGGCAAACGCACATATTACCAAGGCAAGAAAACTTTAAAAATGGGTGCAACCGTTAACGGGACAAATAAAATTTCTACTATTAAAGGCAGTAATTATTATCCTTTGACTGGTGGTACTTATATTAAAGCGGCTAATGTAGGCGCCATTAATAACCAAATACAGCCAGGTAACTTAGAATTAAACTATAATTCTTATGTTTACGATAAAGATGGCAAACGCTTGACTAAGTTTCGTGGCCGTAAAAGCAACACTCACCTGCTGAAAGGAACGCCAGTCAAATATTCTGGAACAGTTGAAAAGACCGATCGCGACAGCAAGCAGTACTTTTTACTAGACGATGATAACTATAATCAGTCTTGGCTGCCATATGAGAAGATTGGTACTAAGTACTATTATAATATCGGCGATGGCGGCTACATTAATGCGGCCAATGTCGAAAGAATTGATAATAAGCCGCTCTATACTGCCGAGGCAACTGTAACAATTGATGCACCTGATAAGTTTATAGTCGGTTATGGAAAAGAAAAAGTGATGGTAAAGCCGGGCCAAAAAGTTAAAGTAGACCCGTTTCCTTGATACAGTATGATCCCTCGACAGTTGTTTGTTTTCGCCTGAGTGGAACTAAAACTGGCTTTTTTGCTAAAAAAATCGCAAAAAAGCAGCCGCGGCAAAAACTACTAACCTATACATTTTATGATTATATTTTAAATACTGATAATATAGACGTTTATGATATTAATGGTCAAGTGCGAACTAATTTAGGTGAAACTTTTGACACGGGCGATAAAATCCCAGTCGATGAGGAACTTTATATTTGGCAACCAAAGGAAAATAAGGCTGAACTATTCTATCATATAGCAAGAAATGGTGATACGTTTGATTCAGTTCAGTATGGCAAAATAACGGAGGATTATCGAAGCTATATCAAAGTAACAGGAACTAGCCATATTTCTGGTCCCCAACTGACTCCAATTAATACAGCAGAAGAAGCCAAAGCAGACGCTAAAGTGGCTACAAAGGCTGATAAGACAGATTTACAGAAACTAATTGATCAGGATAAAGTTGTTAAGGCTAATGAAAATTACCAAAAAAACGGGTCTAAGTTCTATGATAGGGCAATAAAAAATGCTAACGAAATTAATGATTCAGATACTGCCAGCATTGCGGAAGTAAAACAAGCCGCCAGATTGTTAAAGCAACAACTGGAAGAGGTATTTTTACCAATTGATCAGTTAGGTTTTAATTGGACATTTGAAGATGCAATGCCAATATAAAAATTTGCTTAATCAAATAATCTAAGAAAGAATATTGACAAAGAAGTTGGCCTTATAGTCAACTTTTGTGGTCACAAAAAAGTAAGAAGCAGACAAAACTATTTTTTCAATGTTTTGCCTGCTTCTATTTTGTTTAAGCAAGTAAATTTATGTGATCCATGTCAAAAATGTAATTATCAATCTTTGGTAATTTAACAGTTGGGGGAAACTAACAGAACAGTTATATATCCGGGTCGCCATTAAAGCCTATGCTTTAAGCTAAATAGTCCAAGATACTGAACATTGCTGCTTCATTTGCTGGCGGGATCGGCGCCGAGATAATCTGCTCTGCTGTTTGCTGAAAGACCGAACCTGAAAGGTATTGGGCATCATTGACCACAATTTCTTTCAAGTTATCTTCTTCGGGCTCTAAGTGAAATTGCAGGCCCACTGCCTGCTTACCAAGAACAAAACCCTGATTTTGTAAATTATCATTAGAAAACAAAATCTTGGCTTCCTGCGGAATTTCAAACATTTCTTCATGCCAGTGTAAAACCGTCAATTCATGTGGCAAGCCTTTAATCATATCAGTTTGCACCGTAACTGGCCCCCAGCCCACTTCTTTAACTGGGGCCTTTTTAACTTGATAACCTAAAGTTTTGACAATTTGCTGCGCTCCATAACAGATACCCAAAATGGGAACGTTTTTGGCCAACAACTTTTTAATTAATTGCCGCTCTTGCTTAATCCAAGGCAAGTCATCATTAGGGCTCATTGGTCCGCCTAAAATTACCAGAAAATCTGTTTCTTCTGCCGTGGGCAAAATTCCAAACTGGTAGGGATGATAAACATAAAATTCATGGTGATGCAAATGAGCCCACTTTTGAATCGATCCCGGGCCTTCATTTGGTGTGTGCTGCAAAACATTAACAATCATTGTAACCTCCCCATAATTTTCAAAAGATTACTTTATACTTTACCGCTATTTACAACTTTTTGCATGAATTGCTTAATCTCAATAGATAAAGTTGCTTAGACTTTATTCGTAGCAATTATATTATTACTAAAAACCCCATAACTAGCGCTTCTAACTAATTATGGGGTTTATTATTACCTTAGTCTCTAAAACTATTTAATCTTAATATAACCATTTTTATTAGTGACTTTAAGTAGAGGCTTATTCTTCAAAATCTTGGAGTAATGCTTCGAATATGACCGATTATTTACTTTGATTTTCCTCTTTAATTTTGTTGACAACTTATAACTCATCTTATGCGCATTGGTCATACTAAAATCGCCATTAATCAGACTAAATGAGCTGTCACCAGTCATTACTGAGTTGCTAATCTTGACATCACCATATTTACAATTTCCTTTTTTACCTAATGCCGCATTAATCATAAATTGACTATTAGTTATAATAACATCACCAACATCCAAGCTAACCGTACCATTTTCTACTAAAGAATTATTTATTTTTAAATCACCATATTTTTGGTTTAAATGAACATTCTTAGAATCCACGCGGTTCATAACAACATCACCGTATTGTGCCTTGAGATCAATATATGGGATGGCTAAGTCATTAAAACTAAGGTCGCTCAAGTTACATGTTCCTGAAATCTTTTCGATAGTATTCCTATCAGGTACAGTTACTGTAACTAAGTAGCCACCATAATTATGATGCTTAACTGGCTTATCATAAATAGTTAGTTGATTATTATCAACTGTAACTTTCGTATCCGTAATACGAGATTTAAGCTTCCCACTAACTGTGACATGAAAATCTTCGCCTACAATAAATTTTAGACTTGAGCGATCAGTATCAAGTTTAACTTGGTCGAATGCTGCCGTTTTAAAGGTTTTACTAACTTCTTGGTTAGTAGGTGCCTTTTGAGAATCTACCTTAGCATTAGTATTTTGAAAATTCAAGGCTCTTGTAACTGGAATGCCACTAATTAATATTAAAATAATTCCTATTAAAGATATTATTTGAGATCTTTTCTTCATAATTATTCCTCCTATCTATTCACATTAACTATTTTGTTGAAAGTCTGCTATCTAATCGAAAATATGGATGTCGCCTTTATTAGTTTTAACAGTAAACATTGGTTTGTTACTGATAGTTCGCTCAAAGTGATTCGAGTGTAATTTACCAAAAAATTTAATTTTATTTTTCTTATTACAAGATAGATTGTAGCCAATCTTTGGTGAATCGTACATAGTAAGGTCTCCCTCGTGCAGAGCGAATGAACTATTCCCCAGCACCTTCGATCCTTCAATATCAACATCATATACATCAGAATACTTTGCATTCATTTGAAACTTGCAAGTATCAATTACCGTATTACCAGTATCTGAAGTTAAAGTTGAGTTATTAATAGTTGAATCAGTAGCAGAAAAATTTCCCGACACTTGACGTAGTTTAAGCTGGTTAGTTTTAATTTTATACAGTCTAACGTCACCATAAATAGCTGCTAGCTGAATATTATTAAGGTTTAATTTATGAAGTTTAATATCACTGCCATAGCTGTAGCCTGTGACGCTTTGCAAGGCATCACTATTGGGCACAGTCACGCTGACATTGTATCTGCCTTTACTGATTGAGTGTGAGCTAGAAATAGTAAGACTTTTATTATTAACGGTAGCTTTTATTTTTTTTGCATCTGGCCCGGTAGCCTTAACCTGAAAACTTTTTCCCGTTGAAACTTTAAGGTTGATAAATCTTTTATTTAGACGAGCTTTATTAATATTAACGTTAATTTTTTCAAAAGCAGGAACATTAAAGACTTTAGTAGTCCTACCCTTCTTTTTTACGTAGGTAATTTTAGTTTGATCTGCTTTAGCATTTTGCTTATTACTTACTTTTATACCAATAAATATTAAAGCAATTATGACGAATAGCGAAATACACAATTTACTGATTTTTTTCATCTTTATCTCCCTACTTTCAACATTCCTCTTATTATGAATAATAAATAAAATAATAATTGAAAAAATAAGAAGTTCTGTATACTGAACAAATTTCCTATTATTTTTTAACTTAATGAATCAGTTATTCACATTTAAAAGCTAGATATTTTTTTAGCAAATAATTCAACTATTAATTTATCAATTCGATCTTTCAAAACCGCAAATTCGCCCTTCCGCGTCTTATTGGCCTGAATAATAATCATGGTCTTCGCCGTCTTCGTGCTGCGCATGAAGGTGTAGTAGCCTTCTCCTGCCCCATTAGCCGTCTTTAGCCCTAAACTGGCGTCGTTATAAAAACCACCATTATAATAAGCTGGCGGACGCGCCCGGTAGAGCTCTCGCCGGCTCTTTTTACTGAGCAGGCTGCCGGCCAGGATATAATTCATTACCTTGGCTAAATCATGATTTGACATCACGACTGACCCGGCACCTAATTCATCATGCGCGGCTTGCAGCGCCTTTTTGTGCTTGACCACATCATAGCGGCCGCCGCGGTAAATCATGCCCGGTACCAAGCGGCTGGCAATAATCTTGCCCGGCTTGGACCATAAAAACTCCGTCTGTTTTAACTGCAGCGGCTCAACGTATGTTGCCCGGAAAAGCTGCTCATAGCTTTGACCGGTTACCTGCGTCATTATGCCGCACAAGTATACATAATTAAGCGAGCTGTAATACCATTTGCCCAACATCTTCGGCTTAAACACCGTCTTTTTCACATCGCAGGCCAGATTATCCCGGTCAGAGACAAAGTGCCGCCGGCCTAACCGCGCTCCTGGTTTTAACTGCAGCCCAGCCGTCATTGCCAATAAATTTTCAATCGTAATCTTTTTCGCACCCGGTATTGCCGGATAGAACCGCGCTAAGCGCTCATGCAAGCTCAGCTTGCCCTCCTGCACTAGCTTCATGACCATGGCGGCGGTCATTGACTTTTGGACGGAATTAATTAAATAACTAGTGTCAGTAGTATTATTGCTAGCATAATCAAGCAAAACTTTGCCTTTGCTAATAACTAAAACTGAACCCTTGATCCCTAAGGCATCAATTCGCTGGCGCACTATTTTACTTTTAAACGATTGTTTTGCGGCTTTTGCTTAGCTGCGACTTCATAGCGGGCTTTTTGCCACTTCTTGGTATAGAAGTAGTTATGGATGTTGTAGTTGTAGCGGTTATCGGGCTGCGCCATGAACGGCTTAACCGCCTGGTCGACTGCCACCCAGCCGCGCCAGCCCAAGTGAATCGTATCTTCCATGAAGTACTGCTCGCCGCCCCGCTTTGACAAGTCGGTAACCTGGTCAAAACCTTGGCTGCGCAGCTGGTACTTAATTTTAGCGACTGCCTGCTGGTACATCGTCTGCGATAAGCCGGTATAGTCCGCCCACTTTTGGTTAATTGGCGGAATGATGAACAAGACATTGGTGTGCTGCTTGGCAAACTGGTGCAACATCAGCTCAAAATCGCTGTATTCGACCGACTTGGTATAATCAAAGTTTTTCTGACTGTCCTTTAATTTAGCCAGATTGCGCTTATTCAGCCGCATCTTAAAGAAGCGGTTGTTAATCCCAAACTCATTGGAATTAGTATGAATTGCCGCTTGCTGGCTGGCAACTCGGTCCAGTGCCTTGGCCGAGTCAGTTGCTGGCAGCAGCTTGGCCTGACCATTTATTTTGGGCAGGCGGTCGCGCAATTGGAAGGTACTGAAAAACTTGTCCTCATTGTTAAGCATGCGCCGCTGATTTTCGAGGTAGAAACGCTGCACGCTTGACAAGGGCTGGCCGCTGGCTGCTTTTTTCATGCCGGCTTTGACCACGCCCTTGACTTCCGGCATTGCCAAGAAGCGCTGGGCGGCGTAGCGGCTGGCGCGGCTGCTTTTCTTGAGGTCTAACAAGAAGTTGCAGGCCTGCAGCGGTGAATAATACAGTGCAAACGCATCCGGGTTTTGCCCCATTTTCGTAAACCATTGCGGTGACACAATCACGACGGCTTTTTTATTTTTTAGCTGCTTGGCCGTTCCCTGCATGCCCAAAAATTGGGCTAGCGACTGGCTGCCCGGCCCGCCTAGTAAAAACGGCCGGTAATTGCGGTGATATTTTTGGGCCAACACGCTGGGGTGCAGCGGATCAAGCCGGGACAACTCGCTAGAGCCGTAAAAGGGCACGTAGTCGTCCTTAAAGGCATCCTGCTTCATCAAGGAACCCTTAAAAACCGTGGTCGTCTGCGAATTGGCCGCCTGATAAATAGCGTCCTGCGAAAAGGTCCGCTCCCAAGGCAACAAAAAAATTACCAGCAATAAGATAAAAGCGCAAAGAACTGGGCCAAAGATTTGCCACAGCCGGCGTTTGTTACTCATTTTTTAAACTTTCCACCTTTGCCACAATCTTGCTGGGCGTATTCCATTCGTTCCGGTCAAATTCGGAAACCGGCACATCGATCGCAAATTTTTCCTGCAGGTTCAATAACATCTGCACGCTGGCCATGGAGTCCATTAGCCCGTTGGCAAAAATATCTTCATCCATCTTGCCGGCTAAGTCTTCTCCGGTTAAATCTTGTAAAATTGCTAAAACTTCTTCTTTAATATCCATGATTAAACCTCTTAAATAATTCTATTGCCTGTTTAAGCTACTTCCAGCCAAACCAGAGCTGGCTGAGAAAACCTGAAAAAATCAGGAAACTGAAACAAACGACGTTAAAGGTGACGAAAATTGCCAGCCACTTGGTGTACTTGTTAGCCGGCAGCTTGTCCTTATGCTTCTTTTTAAACCTGAGCCAGCAGTCATTAATAATGATGGCGCAAGCATGGAACAAGCCGTAAACAATGTAATACCAGCTTAGCCCGTGCCAAAAGCCCATCACTAAAAACAAGAGCAGGTAGGCCGCCTGCGACAGGCGCACCGGGTTTTTAAACAGCTTTTTCTTCATTGCGAAGAAGGTAAACCGCATGTAGATGTAATCCCTAAACCAAAACGACAGCGTCATGTGCCACCGGTTCCAGAATTCCTTGATATTCTGCGAAATAAACGGCTTGTTAAAGTTCATTGGCGTGTGAATGCCCATGAAGTAGGAAATTGCCACGGCAAACAATGAATAGCCCGCAAAATCAAAGAACAGGTACATGCTGTAACAGTACATGTAAGCCAGCAGCCACCACGATAATTTCAGGCCGCCGTTAGCGGTACCGGCAATTAAAGCTGCCCGCTCAATTTTAGGCAGCCAGTAAGTGCCAAAGAACCAGCCCAAGATAAATTTATACAAAAAACCTTGGAACAAGTAACGCGTAGCTAAGCCTAAATCCGTCAGATAAGCTGCCCGTTTAGGGGCAGCATCGCATTCTTTGGCAAAGCGCCGGTAACGGTCGATGGGCCCCGAAGAAATCGTCGGGAAAAACAGCAAAAAGCGCAAGTAAGTGACCAAGTCAATTTCCTTAATCGCCCCGTCGCGGACTTCCATGATGACCTGCACGGTTTTGAAAGTGATGTACGAAATCCCCAGAAAGGCCAAGACCCCCGGTATTTTAGCCTGGGGAAAGGCCGTTTGGACTTTTACCAAAATCAGGGGCACAATCGCTAGGAAAACCGCTAGGTAAAAGACCCACGTTTTGTTAGCCCAGTTTTTACGATAATACAGGTAACAATAAGTCAGCAGCAGCTCAAGCAATAAGTATATTAGCAGGCTGACGCCCTGCTGCCACTTATCCCCGTCAAAAATTAGGAAGAGAAAGACCAGCGAAAAAGCTATTTCATATAACTTAAAGCGGTGGCCATAATACAGACCCAAAATAATTGGTATTAAGCCAATCATTAGGAAAACAAAGTAGTGTGGATTCCCATAAGGCTGCATATTAATCAAATTAAAATGCACTACTCGTTAACCTCCTTAATAACGGCCTTGATGTCAACCTTGCCGTTTTGCGAAATCGGTAATTGGTCCCGGTAGACAAATCGCTGCGGAATCATGTACGGCATCAGGTTCTGGGCCAGATCAGCCCGAATCAGCTGCGTAATTTCGTCTTCGCTATAGCGCTTTTTGACGCCGTCTTTTAGTTCGATTTCCGCCACAATTTGCTTGACCGTGTGGTCGCTGCCATATTTAGGCGCAGCCACGCCGTGGGCAACAAACTTATTTTTACCTAAATAATAGTTGATTTCTTCTAATTCGATCCGGTAGCCGTTGAATTTGATTTGGAAATCAATCCGGCCCCGGTAAAAGAGCAAGTCGCCATCAAAGAACCCTTCATCGCCGGAGCGATGGCTCGGGTACTGCTCGGACGGCGCTTGGAAGAAAGCCTTCGCCGTTTTTTCCGGGTTATTAAGGTAACCCTTGGAAGTGCTCGGCCCGGTAATGATAATCTCGCCTTGCCCCGGCTGATCGCCCTTAGTTTTGTCAATCGTGATTTGGGTATCTTCTTTTACCCGCCCGATTGGCAGGCGGTCATAGTTAGCTAAGACTTCCGGCGTAATTTCCACCTGTGTCACCGCCACCGTGGTTTCGGTGGGGCCATAGGTGTTGAAAATCTTGGCCTGCGGGAACTTCTTTTGGAGCAGCTCCGCCTCATTATGCGGCAATTCCTCGCCGCAAAAGAGAAAGTGCGTCAAATCCGGATGATGTTCGCCCGTAAAGGTCTTGTCCAAAAAGCACATCTGGGCAAATGACGGCGTCGACACCCAAACGTTAAACTGCAATTGCGGCAGCGTTTGGAAAAGCTGCGCAAAGTTTTCCGTCACGTCGTGTGGCAGAACGACCAGCTTGCCTGCTCCCACTAAAGCGGGGTACAAGCTCATGACCGACAGGTCAAACGAATACGGCGCTTGGGCCAGAAAACTAGGGTGGGCTGGCAAAGCAAAGTCGCTCATCTCCCAGTTGACAAAACTCAAGAGGTTGTTGTGACTGATCTGCACGCCCTTGGGCTTGCCGCTGGTGCCCGAAGTAAAGATAATGTAGAAATTATCATCGCCCTGAACAAAATTGGCCGGATCAACTGCGCTGGTCTCATTACCCACCTCTTCGGGGCGGATAACCTGCAAGTCAGGTAAAGCAATTGCCGGCAGCTCTTCAATCGCAATGATTGCTTCGGCTGCAGCTACTTCTTGAATCAGCACAATTCTTTCGGCATTCGAATAACTGGCAATCGGGATATAGGCGTGACCGGCTTTAACACAGCCAAGAAAGCTGGCAATCATGTCAAAAGTTTGCCCGCCCCAGATCATAATCGGGCTGCCCGGACTGAGATTAAGGCCCATAATGTAGCCAGCCCAAGCATCGGAACGCTTTTTCAAGTCGCCGTAAGTGTTAGTTTGGCCCAGAAAGTCATAGGCAATCCGGTCTGGCTCAGCCAGCGCAATCTGATCAATTTTCTTGATAATATTTTTAATCATTGTTGTACCACCTTAAAATTCATTGTAAATAAAGTGAACCGAGGTTAGGCCGCTATATTGATACAAATAGATTAATGCTATTAAAATAGCGCAATAAATAATTGTCGTGAGAATAAACTTGCCAACACGTTTAGCACGTGAAGGAGTTTGATCTTTTTTAACCATATTCTTCATATCTCTTTCAACTATACTATACATTAAGCAATATATATAAGGAACTATACTATTTACTATATAATATACTACAGCAAAGAGTAAAAATTCAAATTATTTCTTGATGCTTGATCCCATTAAAGGTCATTATCCTTTGTAGCTTAGCACTTTCACAGAAAAAGCCCACATTTATTCAGTATAATGAACAAGTCATAAGTTGATATATATAATTTCCTACAGAATACCCAATCAAATAAGATAGATGTAACAATACTTTTGGAACCTACTAAATTTAGTAAAAGGTAACTAGGGATTTTTAATTTTAATTTTGTAACATTGATATATAATATAGAAAAATGCTAAGAAAAAAATTCTTAGCATTTTCTAGCATTTTTTAATTATTAGAGCTCTTTTTTATTAAAAAGAGCTTTTTTATTATCTACACTTTGTGCTCTTGTGGCTCTTGTGGATACTTGAGCAGTAATTGCTTTGACCACTCTTACGAATTAACATTGAACTGTCAAATGAAGGATCTTGTTTTTGTAAGTCTAAAATTGGATTTTCCATATTTTTCACCCCCTTTCCCTATAAAAACTTTTAACATATGTTATCTACATTTTGTACTCTTGTGGCTCTTATGAATACTTGAGCAGTAATTACTTTGACCACTCTTACGCATTAACATTGAACTGTCAAATGAAGGATCTTGTTTTTGCAAGTCTAAAATTGGATTTTCCATGTTTTTTCACCTCCTTTCTGTGAATGTAGCTAGAATATATTGGCATCGACTGGTAATGGTAAAAATGCATAGCTTTGCTTTTTTATAACTCCTAAAAGAGCTAAAATTATTCCGCTTGCACCAGTAGATACATCCATTGAGCACTTAAGTCCTGTAGCGCCAGGTATATAAACTTCACTAGTGCCATTTGAAAATAAATACATATTTAATCCATCCAATATATAATTCATTAAATCAGATGATGAAAAAATATTATTAACAAGAGTACCTAATACTAAAAATCCGGCATATCCTTCTAAAAGGCCTGCTTCCACTGTAGATATACAGAAAGTAGTAGATATTAAATCTTGCAAAATTTTTTTCCTTTTATTATTTAGAAAAGATTTTTTATCTTGATATATAGATATCATCACAACTGCTACCCCAGCCGCTCCATCATTTAGATATGGTATAGCTCTGTTTACTTTTCTACTAGTATCTATAATATACAAGCTACCTTCTTCATCATATTTAAGTTGGTATTTAATCACATAGTCAATAATTTCTATACCTATGCTTTTGTACTTGGTCTGCCCTGTCTTTTGTCCAACTTTATACAAAAATAAAGCTTCACCAGCTAATCCGTTGAGTAAGCCAGCATTTACATTTTTTACCGGCTTACTAGTTCTATTTAAAAAATCTTTTTCTACAATATCAGCAGCTTCATAGCATTTCTTTAGTAATTGATTGTCCTGGGTTAAGAGATAACCTGCTAAAAATGCCATACCAATTCCTGAAACTCCTGAATAAATTGAGACTCCTTGAACATTAGATAAGCTAATTTTTTTAAGTAAACTAGTGGCTTTTTCTTTTTCACCTAAATCATAAAGAACTGAACAAATTCCAGCTAAGCCATCAAATAATCCATATGAATTTTCTTTACTAAAATCCATCGAAGAGATTATCGCACAATTTTCACTAAGCCAATTGTCAAAATCATTCACAATTTCATCTGGTATACCGCCTGAGCGAATTAACGTCATTATTCCACCAAAAGCACCATAACTTATAGCATACCTAGACACATTGTCCCGATATTGCTTAATGTCACCTTTGATTAGTCCTTTGCTTTGAAAATCAAGGTTATTAACTATACCTTGTCTTAAATGATTAACAAAAGCTTGAGCTGTTTTTTTAGATAATTTCTCATTAGGAATCTTTAAAAACTCTTTTATAAATAACGGTGAACCATCAACATTTGTATATTTAGAAATCTCAAGTTTAATGTTTTCTAAAAATTCAACAATCTCATCTCCAAAAATAGTTTTTATTCTTTCATAATAAATTTCTTCAATTTTCGGGGACAAACTACTATTAGCAGTTTCAATAGGCATTAGTAAATATAAAGCTATTTTACCAACAGCATACCAATCTGCTTCACCATAAGTATCTGCGTTATTAGAAACAAAACCCAGAGTCATTATACCCGGTTCATATTTTGTATTAGGATTTTGAGCTGCTTCAAAATCAATTAATGTTATTTTTTGTTCCTTCTCTGAGAAAATAACATTAGAAGGTTGTAAATCTCCGATTGCAACCCCCTCTGCATGAATTGACTTAATTGCCTTTAAAAGCTCACTTATTATAAACTTTATATTAGTTATATATTTTTGAAGCTCTTTTTTACTAGTCTTTGCTATATTAAATGGAAACTTTATCGCAATAAAATCATCTAAATTCATTCCCTTAATAAAGTTTTCTTCCAAGTAATTATGCTTCCAGGCAGTAAAGTAATTATTTACATTAACAACAAAGGGATTGTCTTTTAAACTATCTAAGACTCTATATTCATGTAATACTCTATAAAATCCATCAGTTTCTTTAGAATCTAGCCCAGCTTCAGGACGACCCTCTTTTAATATACAGGTTCTGTTATTAATTGATGCTTTATATACCCCACCAGCATCGCTAAAAGAAATTGCATTGACAATTTTATATTTCTTTAATTCCTTATATTCAGAAATCGGAACCGCTTTATTGTTTTCTTGAATCTTCATTGGTTCTTTCACAAATTCAGGCAGGTAATAATAAGGAACCCTTTTGTCAGGAATTAGCTTTCCACTAGGATCTTTAATAGCATCAACTTTTTTCCCATCTTTAATCATGGTCATTTCTTTAAAACCACCATATCTGAAGAAAACGTTGCCGTTTTTCCACTGTTTATCGTTCAAAATATACGGTCCATTATTATAGAACTTAGTCAGCTCATGCAAATCATCCAATAATTTAATAAATATTTTTGTATCATGCGGATAAACAGTTATAAATTTTCCAGATGATGCTCTGTTCGCATTCTTGGAATTCCTATCAATTAATTTATCTATAGTAGGGATAAATTTGAATGAGATATTATTATTAATAAGATATTTCGAAACAGCATAGAGTTCTTCTTGAGCTTCCATTGGAACTGCAGTTATATGTATTTTCCATCCCTGATCAGGTGAATTTTGTTCATTTTTATTTAACATATATATCCAATCAGCATCAATTGTATATATCCAATCATCGGATGAAAAACTAGCAATTGATAATCTATCTTCCGGCTTATCAATTCTATTAGGTTCAGAATAAAACAATTCTTTATTATTAACACTATAATCCAGGTAACGATCGTCCAACATTTTTACTTTCCTTTCCAGAAATATTAGTTTTTAAAAACTGCTCTTTCACAAAATTCCTATATTTCGGTACACTTCGCAATAATTGTTCATGCGTTCCTGAAGCTGCAATTGTTTTATTATCTAAAAAATATATCTTGTCAGAATCAATGATAGTCGACAATCTATGAGCTATTGCGATAATTGTTTTACCTTTCATAACTTCTTTTAAAGCCAAGGAAACTTTTTTTTCTGAATCTGCATCAAGATTTGAAGTGGCTTCATCTAAAATTAAGAAATCAGGATCTTTTAAGTAGGCCCTTGCTATCTGTAACCTTTGTCTCTGACCACCTGATAGCTTTAACCCTTGCTCTCCAACTATTTCATGAACTCCTCTCCTTAAACTAGATAAAAATGTTGATAAGTTAGCTATCTTTATAGCATTATTAATTTCATCATTTGAAGGCAGATTTTTAAGTCCAAATACTAGATTGTCATAAATAGTACCAGAAATAATATAATTTTCTTGTGAAACCACACCGAACATTGAACGCCATTGACTTAAATCAATTTTCTTACTATCAATACCATTCAACATAATTGAACCAGCATTAGGATTATATAATCTGGTTATTAGATTAACCAAAGTAGTTTTACCAGCACCAGAAGAGCCAACTATTGCAATTTTCTTCTTTGCTGGGAAGTCAACATTAACCTTCTCTAAAACCATTTTTTTGTCATATGAAAAGCATAGATTTCTAACTGATAAACTGTATGGTTTACTTATTTTAAGCTTAGAAGAGCCAACAATATATTTCTCTGGTTTTTCATGCAGAATCTCAATTATTTTTGCTACTGCACCTTTAGTTTGCTTATAATTAGTATAAAAATCGGCTATTGTATTTATTGGACCGATTACTTGATAAAAATAAATTAAAAAAGAGGTTAGTGATCCAATAGTTAAGGTGCTTTGCTGTACTCGATATCCTCCATAAAGTAAGACAGAAACTATTAAGACAAAAGAAACCAAGCTCTGAATGGGTGAAATAACTGCATAAACTGCCTCATTTTTAACTGATAGTTTATAAAGAAGCCGTAGTTTCTTACCAAACTTCACAAGAACATTTTCTTCCGCCTCACTCAATTTCACAGCTCTGATGTTTCTTAAGCTTTCTGTCACTATTCCAGTCAAGTCACTCAAACTTTTTTGAGATTTAACAGTTAATTTTTCCTCATAGTTACCAAGGGGAATGGTAATTAAGGCATCCAATGGGAATATTAAGAAAATAAGTAATGATAATTTCCAATCTAATAAAAACAGCACAATAAATGTTCCGATCGTAGTTATTAGACTTGTAATAAATTCTGGGACAACCCCGGTAATAAAATTTTTAACTAAGACTGAATCATTAATTACTCTACTAGAAAGTTGCCCACTTTCTTGATTATCAAAGAAAGGAATCGGTAAATGTATTAAATGTGTTTGCAATAAGTTCCTTATATCAGCTATTTGTCTTTCTCCTTCTCTGCTAATCAAAAAGTTACCCATTGCACTTATAACTGTTTGTAAAACTAAAATTGTAACTAATTTAGATAAAAAAGATAAAGATAATGTTGATTTAAAAATATTCTTCAAATCAATAATATTCTTAATATAAAGGGGAACTATTACTCCTAAAACACTGCTGATAATTGATAAAAATAATCCAACCCAAAAAAATTTTTTAAGTCTTATCAGTCTGATAACTTTCAAATTGCTTTTAAAAATGATATTCTACCCCCTTTTATATAAAAAATCGTATTAGTAAAAGTTGATTCATTAACGATATTTTTACTATATTGAAGAATATCATTATCATAAAAAAGACTTTGAACTTATTCAGAATAGTGAACAAATTCAAAATCTTTTTTGACCATTATTTATATAAAAAAACAAAATTATTTTGTTCAGTAGAGCGAATTAATTTATTTTTTTAAAGCTTTCAATTGTAATATGACCGTAGTTTAGCATACTAGCTAGCGATTATAGGATTGTTTCAATTGAGAAAAAGTATTTTGTAGGGATAGCTTAAGTTGATGGAAATTTAAATAGTCTAACATCGGGAAAAAAGCTTCATTAATTCTTGAATCATCTTTAGTTTTTATAAATAAAATTAATTCATCAAGGAATTTTAGTCGAATTTTTTCATAGGCGAAATTATCACTCAGTTTTAAAGCTTTTAACTCTGAATATAGTTCTTGTGCATAGTGGAAATCAGTATAGAGTAATAAAGAATTAGCATTAATTAAAGTCGCTATCGCAGCATGTTGCCACTGATAATCATTGTCATTTTCCTGATATTTGACTAAAAGTGAATGTGCAAATCCAAAAACGCGCTTTCCCGGTAAAAGGAAAAGAGTATTGCCAAAGTTAAACAAATCTTCGTAATACCAGTCTTCAATTTCCGAAAGTAATTCTTCTAACCTACTCAAGTCCTTAGGAGTAAACAAATTAATTTCTGTATCGGCCTTTAATAAATTACAAGCAATTGCTGCTCTTAATAGTAGTGCTCGATCATAAGGATTTTGTTGACTGCTTTTTAAATATACAGTCGCCAGTTCTTTAAGTCGTTGATCATTACCATGATAATATGTAGTAGCTATTTCTTTAAAATCAAGGTTGTCGCTTAAACTGTCCGTGACAAATTCAGATGGCTTAATTCGCATGCGTTCAAGCATTGCAATCACTTTTTCAAAAGACATATTGGCCTGCCCTTTTTCCCAATAATATAAAGAAGACTTAGAAGTAATATCACGAGAAGCTGTATCTAAACTTATCCCTTTTTGTTTTCTTATTTGTTTAAATTTTTTACCAAATTTATTATTCACGGAGGTACCTCAGATGAAAAAGCACAAATTAATGAATTTTATTTTGCCATTTGTTTTTGGAAGTATAGTGGAATTAATTCCATTAAGTTTTATCGAACTAATTAATGCTATGCTTAAATATATTAATTAATTATATTTTATCACTAATATTTTTTATATATACAAGTGAAATGATATAATGGTAAGTCAACTAAATAGAAAAAGGACGGTAGATAAAATTAGTAATATCTGTAACGTACCAAAAAACATGAGATCATCAACTAATCTATCGATTTACGAGCATATTATAAAAGTTGTAAAAGAAAAAAATCTGGAAAATTGAAGTTAACCCCCGGAATTGGACAAAGATTCCAATTCGGGGGTTTTCTTATGTCTAAATATTTACTAAAAACAAAATTAGAAGCAGTAGATTTGTATCAAAGAGGATTTAGTACAAAAGAAATTCAAGAGAAATTACATATCACATCACGTAAATCTATTGATGGTTGGATCAATAATTATCAACAGTATGGTAACAGAGGCCTGGAAAAAAGCTTTTCTAAGACAAGATATAGTGGTCAATTTAAATTAGAAGTCTTAAACTGGAGAAAAGAACATAGTGCCAGCTATCAAATTACTGCCAATCATTTTAATATTAAACAACATTCCACTATTGCGAATTGGCAAAGAAAATTAAATGAAGGCGGTGTTGATGCTTTATTTATTAAGCAAGGACGACCATTAATGCATAAAAAGAAAATTAAAGCAAAGAAGCATAAATATACTTCTCAAGAGTTAACTGAACTTGAACGTCTACGTTTAGAGAATCGTGCATTACATGTAGAAAATGAATATCTAAAAAAACTAGATGCCTTAGTTCAGAAACGCGGACATCGGACGAAGAAAGATCTATAGTTAATGAACTAAGGCAAGAATTTGGCTTTAAATTAAAAGAAATATTACCCTACACAAGTTTGTCTAAAAGTACATTCGAGTACCATCCTCATCCAAAAAAGAAGCTGATCAGTGATAAAGCACTTGTTTCAATTATCAAAATGATAAAGAAGCATCATGCTAGTTATGGATACTGGCCTGTAACTGATACTCTGAGGATGACTTATCACTTAATGGTTAATCATAAACGTGTTCAACGCTTAATGCGTGAGAACAATTTAGGAGCTAATAAATATAATCTGAGAGCCGGTAAATATGATTCTTCAAAGGGTCCACAAAATAAGAAAGCTAAGAATCGGTTCCATCAAAAGTTTAAGACTGATAGACCATATCAAAAGGTCGTAACTGATATTAGTGAATTTAGATATGGGAAAATGACTATCCGTGATCGTGTATATTTATCGCCATTTAAGGACTTATTCAGCGGTGAAATTATCAGTTATACAATCACCGATCGTCCATTAACAAGATATGTTCTAGAAGGATTAGAGGGAGTGTTTACTGCAAGACCAAAGCTATTAAATTATCGAATGACAATCCATAGTGATCAAGGAATTCAATATCAATCTAATCCATATCGACATGCTTTACGAAAACATAAAGTATTTCAAAGCATGTCACGAAGAGCTACATGTCATGATAATGCAGCTATGGAAAGTTTCTTTCACATTATGAAAGTTGAAATGAATTATTTTACACATCACTTTGATACTAAGAAACAATTGGTTAAGGCGATGAAAGAATGGATAAGTTATTACAATGAAGATAGAATTCGGCACAAACTAAAAGGCTTAACTCCGATTCAATATCGGAATCAAGCCTTAAGTAAAATGATATAAAACTAACGTCCAGTTTTAGGGGTTAGCTTCAAAATATTTTTCCAGATTTTTTCTATAATTAATTAACTAAGTCTCTTCAGTCAAAGATGTCGATAGATTATTTATCAGATAAATATGCTGCCGTTAAAGTGGTAATTAAGCCTAACTTATACCAAGAAAGCAATAAGACTCACTACTCATGTAAAAGCTAACCGAAACAGCTCAACCAATTCTATACTTGAACTAAGACTTTAAGTTCTGCCACTACAACAATCAAGCTAAACCAATACAATTAAACATTAGTTAAAGTATTACGCACAATAACAATTACCATAATAATCCTCAGAAAGAAACTATCTTCAAACGAATTGAAATTAATTCTCTGAAAAACGCGGAAAATACAGAAAGTTTGCACTCATTAGTTTAACATCAAACAAGTTAGTGGCCACTAACTTGATTAAACATCAGAATAGTGCAATAGGTCTATTTAATAATAAAGTATCCAGATTCTATAATTACATTTCCATTCTAAAGAGGTTAAGTTCAAGAATTAGGCTACTTATTTTAAACGATTTCATAAAAAATTTACATTAATTTTGAATTATCCACATGGAAACTTTTTTCCAATATTCAGCCAAAACTAATTTTTTGTTTTATTACAAATTACAAACTTAGTCCTCATATGCCTATTCTTCAATCTTAGTAATTTTCGAATTTTTTAGAACATTAAATTTTTACAGCTTGAAATTAAAAATATTTTATGTCGGCAATATATTTATAACATAAAAAAGAAGGACTAAATTTATCAGTCCTTCTTCTAAAGCACAAAGCTATATTATAAAGTAACAACATCTTTATTTAACAGTTAGTTTTTCCAGTGAACTTCTTAAATTAATATAATTAGTCATATAACCTTTATTTACATGCATGGTAAGCTAGTTTTTTAAACTTCATTTTCAGGAAATAGTTCTAGTCCAACTTTTTATATTAAGATGAAACTAATTTATTATAGAAGTTATCCGGATAAACCACTTATAGTTTCATAAGCATTTCCCCTTCTTACAATTATAAAAATAGTATTTGGAACAAGTTAATTCGACTTCGAAGTCATCTTTAATATACCATATATTCCAGTTTTTGCAAACTTATGTTCGGCAATTATGGAAATTATTTAATTAGCCACTTGTGTAATAAACAAAAATTAAATTATCATCAAGTATAACAACCAAATATAGACCAAAAATGCCTAATTCAAGCAAAGCACCTCAAGATGACCTTTAATGAAACTTTAGTCGATATAATATTAATTTGTTTTTTTATTTTCATTATAAGCATGTTGAATTAAACCGGAAGCTAAACTTTTATCCAAAGGTGCATTTAGTCTATCTGCCTGCCTAACAAGTTTATTAACTGCGGTAGTTTTCTTTTCTATTCCATTTTTTTCTGTCTTAGTTTCTTCTTGTTCAACTATTACTTGTGCAATTTTGTACCAAACATCAAGTTTTTCGGCTAAAGAACTATTATGGATTTGGATATATGGGTATATACCCACAAATGCAAAGGCTAAAATAACAACTAGTATCCCTAACATCATTATGAAATTCTTTATACTAATCATTTTTATTAATCTCCTTTCTTTCAATATCAGTATTCATAAGTTTTAATTTTCTAATTTCCTCCTTTAACATATCTATCTCGTCTTCATCTTCACGGTACTTTTCATGATAGTACTTTATATCGTTATATAGCCTTTTCCTCTCAGTTTCATCAGCTTCAAATTTTGACATTATTCGCCAGTAATAAAGACCAATTACTATTGAAATGAGACCACCAAATGCGGTAAAAGTTAGTAGCAATAATATATCTCTATTCATTTTATAAAACTCTTTTTATATTTTAAGCATAATAAAAACATTCTAAATGTAATCAATTATATATTTAAAATCTTTTTATTTTTAAATCTTTTTATTTTTTAAGTTACTTCTTTATAAGCTTTGTACTTATTACTAATATAGCATTATTTTGCGGTTTTTACCAAACATACGTTCTTAAATATTTTTATAATATTTTTTGAACATCTGTTTGCATACGTGACAAGGATGTGTTATATTAACCTTGATATCGATATCAATATATTAACTTGTTTTTAATTGACTTCTGAAAGGGAGAAATATCATGAGTAATGCATTAATTATTCCGAAATATAGCATAAGCAAATCCTTATATAGTAAATCTTTTACTAAAGGGCTTAATGCTACCAACTTTAATGAATACGATTCACAAATTATTTTAAGTGAACTAATAAATTTAAATTATGCAGGAGATTTCAAATTATCTGAAACCAATATAACTGAGTCTCGAATAACAATTGCACCTGATTACGGAACTTTTTTATTATTAATCATAGATAGTAGAGGTAACGCTTACTTTATTTTATATGATCTAAATGAATTTAATGATTTGTTGGATCAAAGTAGCAATAACTTTCTTAGTCTTAAAGAAATAGACTATTTAAGTGAATTTAAGATAACTGACTTTAAAAATATTGTTGGCTCTTTTCAAGGATTTGGTATTGATAATGATCTAAATATATATATTTCTAGCGAATATCCACCTACAGTAAAAAGTTATTTTTCTCATGATAGAAAGATAATAAAAATATCCTGGAATCGAAATGAACCAAGTGACTGGAGAATTCTAGACTTATCTAGCGATAATGCTTTGGATCATGAACATTGCACTACTGAATTTAAAAATATTCAGGTCATACATGAAAATGATCTTTTTCTAACAGTTGCCTATTATAAACTTAAAATTGATGAAAAATTGAATAGATTTGTTGAACAAATTTGTAACGGGGTGTTTGAAATTAAATGGTATACAAATGCAGACATTTTTTAACTTACTTATTTAATTAAATATAATGACTAAAAAGTAATTCATAAAATATTTTTTATTTCCTTAGGACTAATTTTCAAAATTCAATTGGCATTAGTCCTTTTTTATACATTAATCTTAAAATTTAAGCTAATTTATATTTTCTTATTCCGTTATCTACTTAATTATCCGGCTAACTACTATTTATTCTTATAATACAAGTTATGTTAATAAAAATCCCTGATTTTAACTTGGCGTTTGCAGATTTTATTGCTCAAAAGATCCATACAAAATATGTTTTAATTCTATTTATCATTTTTAATAATCTTATTTCTTGCATTGGTGTATAATGTTCCCAAGTAAACGATTATATTGAGGTGATTTTATGAATCTAAATAAAAAAATAGTGTTCGGTTCAGTCGCAAGTATTTTAGCGCTGGGCTCAGTAGTACCGATAATTCAAAGTTCAAATCTATCAACTGTATCTGCTAAATCAGCAACTATTACTTTAAATCATAATTCCTACATTTACAGCTCTAATGGCAAGCGTACTTATTTTAATGGTAAAAAGACCTTAAAAACAGGTACGGTTGTAAATTCAAACGGAAAGATTTCAACTATTAATGGTAAGAATTATTATTCCATTACTAACAATGCTTATATTAAAGCTAGCAATGTAGGGATGATTGATGATCAAGTCCAAAAAGGCAATTTGCAGTTAAATTATAATTCATTTGTCTACGACAAAAACGGCAAGCGTTTATCTACATACCGTGGGAGTAAATCTAATACCCATATCAAAAAAGGCACTCCTTTAAAATATGCCACTTCTATTGAGCCTGTTGATCGAAATAGTAAACATTTTTATCTTTTAAATGACGATGGTTACAATCAATCTTGGCTACCATATGAAAAAATCGGTAATAAATATTACTACAATATTGGTGCTGGAGGCTATATCAATGCTTCGAATGTAGATAAAATTGACAATAAGCCCCTATACACTACTGAAACTTCTGTTACAATTGAAAACTCAAATATTAAGCAGCCATTTACGATTGGTACTGGCAAAGACAAAACAGAAATACAGAATGGTAAGACTTACAACGTTGACAGGATTACAGGTGTAACCGCTGATCCATCTAGTCTTACAGAATATCGTATCAGCGGTACTACCGATGCCTTTATTAGTTCTAACCTTGTCAAAACTAGGCCTCGTCAAAGATTAGAAATATATACGTATGCCACATATGTAAGTTTTAATAAAGCTACAGGTACATATGACGCACACGGAAAGGCCCTACATATTGAAGGTACCCATTCTACTTTTAATAAAAATGATAAATATCCGGTTGAGGATTTAACATACATTTGGATTCCTGAAGAAAATAAGGCTGAACTATTTTACTTACTACAATATTCTTGGACTAAAAATGGTATCAAAAATAGTATACCGGGTAACTTTGTGAATGAGAGTTATCAAGGACTTATCTACGTTAAAGCATCTGATGTAAATTACTGTTCTGGACCTTATCTGAAACCAGATAATTCTCCTGAGCAGGCAAAAGCAGATGCTAACGTGGCCAAGGAAGCTGATAAAAAAGAGCTTCAAAACTTAATTAGTCAAGAAAATACGATAGTTGCCTATAAGAAGGATAATGTTATCAGATTTTGTGACGTATATTATAGCTATGCCTTAAAATTTGCTAAGAGCATAAATGACTCAAATACTGCAAGTATAGCAGAAGTTAAAAAAGCCACTTCATTATTATCTACAGCTCAAAAAGCAGTAATTAATAGTACTCCTGAACAAGACCAAATAGATAATATTTTGATAAATACTAATCCCTATCTTTATATAAAATAGAATAGCAATAATCAAAGCTAATACAGTTTAAAGCTTCATTTCGATACTTAATCGGAATGAAGCTTTTTAGTTTAGTCTTGTATATAACATTTACTACTCAATGGCATTTTGATAAGTCTTTCAAATTTTGATGTATACATTTTTTATTTTCATCGAACATCAGTTTGCTTTTTGCGAACATATGTGCTATATTAATCATGATCTCGAGATCATATTAACTTGTTTCTATCAATTATTTTTCGAAAGGACTATATAATTATGAGTAAAAAATCTTACGCATCAACTACATTGATGTACACATTAGATGAATATAACAATGGACTATATCAAAATGTCGTTCAGAAAGGAAATGTTGGATCAAAATACTGTTATGCACTTCAACTACATGGCGGTAAAAATGGCTCAAATTACGTTTTTAGAACGCCTATACAAGCAGACATGAATTTTAATAAAAATTGTGTTCTAATATTATCTGGAACAGCATGTGGACACACACAAACCTTTGAATATTCTGGTCAGTCTGGTGCTTGGTTCATTGGTACTAAAGGAAAGTTTTCAGATGCTGATTCAAAAAAATATAAATGGGCTTCTCAAATAGCTCGTGTCCAAATTCCTGGCGGATCATTTTCTTCCAACACGCAGTTACCCAGATTTTCTTGCTTAAATCGAGCCGGTGATGGTACTAAAATTGATGGATCTACTTTTGCTGGTACTGATTTATATCGTTCAGAAGCAGCAGTTTCTCCAGACTATAGTAAGTTTTTATTAGCAACTATTGATACTAATGGAAATGGTTACTTCTATTTATATGATTTAGACGAAATTAACCAAGCGCTAAACGATGCAGGAACTACTGATGTTGATATTGGAACTATTCCATGTCTAGAATCATTTGCCATCCCTAGCATAACCAATGAATATAATTCCATTGGATCAATTCAGGGTTACGATTTAGATAATTACAATAATATTTATATTTCAAGTCAGTATTCTGGGAAGTCTAACCGTAATATTTATAAAATTCCATGGGGAGCAAGTGATCAATCACAATGGGATCAAATCTCTCTAACCAGTGAATCGGCTTTAGATACATCAGGTTATTACACTGAATTAGAGAGCGTCCAAGTCCTCAGTGAAAACGATCTTTATTTGACTGTGGCTTACCACCGAAATTCCGATAACGCCACAACAAGAAATCGTATTTTTGAAGTACAATGGTAAGTATAATTTGTTCTTTAAGATATCGGAATAACAATAATTACTATAATTAGCTCTTTAGCATTTGAATATATTTAGCTCTATATGATAGAAAGAAAGATTGAAAACTTCAATCTTTCTTTTTTATTACCAAAATGTTCTAATGATATAAAGTAATCAAATACTACTTTGTATTAAAGCATTTTACTAGTTTCATTTTATATGTGACATCTAACTTGGATTACTTTGAACTTGAATTAATAAATTTCGCAAGTTCTAAACTCTTATTTAGTTGAATCAAATCACAAGTAACTTCTTTAATTTTAATATTCAAAATTAAGACTTGATTTCGATATTCAATCGGAACGACTTTAGGATTTTCTCTCAATTTACTTCATTATAAATTAATAATTAAAATCGTTTATATTGTCTCCCCCTACATTACATCTTTATGTTAAGGAAAATGCGGTTTAAAACCTTTCAGTCAAAAAATGTTTAGCATTTCTCATAGACTCTTTAGACTTTATTTTTGTTTATCGCCTAATTTGTTTTATCCTGGTGGGCTTGCTTTTCTGCATCTTGGGCAGTATTGCTCGGCTTTAACTTAATCCCGTAAACGAACTTTACTTCGCTACTTTTAACATAAGCATCGCCAACATCAATTTTTTCGCTAACATCCGGCTGAGTAGCATAGAATGGATGACCTTTAAGGTGATAGATAGAATAATTCTGCCTTATTTTCAGCAGGTACCCAAAGATATAGCAGCTTATCTACTTTAATGAATCCACCCTGTTTTCTGATTCTTTGACCGTGATGGTCTTGCATAGTGCCGTCTGCATTATAAACATCTACGTCTTTAGTAAACTTGATGTACGAAAAAGTCTCAAAGCCTTTTAACTCTTGAGACTTACTGCAAATTTAACAAACAGTAATGTCGTGAAATACATGTCCCTCAAATATTTTGTGGTTAACTTACAACCCATTTCTTATAAATTAATTTTCCAAAAGGCTAACGTCGCGTACGCTAATTTTAAAAATTGGCTTTACATCGTAATTTACAACACAGTGCTTATGATTAATTATTCCATCATATTCAAGTATATTACCAGTACTTTGATTCTCACTAGTTATCTTAAAATGCCTGTCTTTACTTTTTTTCAATACATCATATGTTTTCTGATCATATGAATAATACCCAAGACTGCGTTCATTTTTAAAAGCGTTATAGGCTATTGTTTCCAAAGAAAAATGATATAAGTTGATACCCATATTTAGGATAAAATAAAATACAATAGCAGCTACAATAAATTTTTCAATCCGCTTAAAGAAATCCACGATTATTTCCTCATAATGCCATAATAATTTTGATTATAACTATATTCTACATCAGTTAAATCTTTATCCAAATCTTCCTGTACTTGCTTTCTGTGCTTAAACTATAATATTTTTAACAATAGTAAAACCCTCTAAATTTCTTTTTATTTTCAATCTAGGGGGCTTACATTATAAATTTATAGTCCATTAAGAAACTGTAAATGCTTCTTGTAAAGACAATGTGTAGATTTTCGCTTTATGGAGGAAAAGTAGCAAACGATAATATTAAAACTAGATATTTTGAAAAATTGAAGGATCTAACAAACTAAAATACACGGCTCCAATTAAATATCGAAGTCGTGCGTTAGTTCTTGCTTAATAATAAAGTGTCTATTTTTTAGTTGCAATTCAATTTCAGGGTTTTAGTTTAGGATAAGCAATATTTTGACAAAATTAACGCTTATCTAAAATTTGATATGCTCTAGATAGTAAGTTATCCAAATCTTTGTCACTAACATGGCCAACAATTCTACCATGTCGACCGAAAAAATCATAATTAGGCATGAAAAAAGTAATTATACTACCAGATACTCCACTATTAATGTCAGCAAAATGATAGTATAGCTCACCCTTATCTTTATTAAGGCCATGTGAGAGAGGCATACAGATAACTAATTCCGTTTTTTGATTATATTGCATTATTTGATATAACTATTACTGGTCTCTGAATATTGCCTGATTGGAAACTATGCCCACCTTCTTCTCATCCTGCATGAGGTTCAGCATCTATCCAAATAATATCTCCTTGTTTGGGCGCTACCACGATATGTTCTCCTTACCAACCTGCATTGTATCAGGATTGCCTACTTTTTCAATTTCTTTTTTAAAGTCAATATCATCATATTCCCCATTAAACCACGGATTAGAGCCAATAGCCTTATAGATTAAAGTGCCATTATTTTCTTGGGTCAATTCAAATCGTTGACCCAGTTTAACATCTGCCTTACTCGGAATCGTGAGAACAGCAGAATTACCAACTTTTTTAACAACAAAGCTACCTAATTTCTTTTCCATTAATATCATCTCATTAGTTCATTTTATTATAGGTATACACGATTTCTAAAAAGATTGCAATTATATCTTTACAAAGTCTAAGCAATATATTATTAGCAATTATTTAACATAATTTAATAGATGTTATAGTAATTTTACACAAGATTATTTAAACATCTCTCTAATTTAATTATGATATTATATGCTTTGTTAGGTATTATATTTTTTATCTTAAATTATCTCTAATTATATATTGATACTTTTCGTGATCTAAAAGTTATCATGGTCTAATCGTTTTCTTCATAATGTGTTTTACAAGCTACAATAATTAAATGACCTTTTTTTGTAGTATAAACTAAACGATCTTGATTGTTAATTCTCCTTGACCAACCATTCTGATACTTCAAACGCTCCGGCTTGCCCAACCCATTTGCTAAACCATCCCGCTGGATTGATTTAATTAACTTATTTATTCGCTTTAAGGGCTTTCGATCTTGACTTTGCCATGAAAGATATTCATCCCATGCCTTATCTAAAAATTCAACTGACATAATTAATTTTCATTATCTAACAGCTGATGGGAATGCACATCACGATAACTTTCAACCTCTTTAAAACGCTTATTAAGTTCAGTTTGATTTGTTTCACTATAAAATGGATCTTTGACATCAAAGGGTAATCCACCTTCAGATATACTCTTTTTGATAAAAATATTAACTGCTGTGGAAAGGTTCAGACCTAAACTATCAAACAATTCAGCTGCTCGCTTTTTATCAGATGAACTTACCTTAATTGAAATAGAAACTTTCTTTTTTACAGTATCTGACATCACTAATCACCTCATAGAGTTTGTATCACACAGTGCATACATTGTATAGTCATTAGATTACTATCAACAGGGAAGCAATTCAATACTTACTAAAAAGTAATATAAAAATCCTCCAAATTGGGCTACAATTCGGAGGATAATTTTTAACTATTAGGTCAAAATCTTAGAAAGTCTTTTAAATAAATTCTTATTCGATGTCTGCATGATTTTTACGCATTGAAGTTTCATCTATACCAGTAATTTTCATCAATTTAAGCGAAATTGCATCAAATAATAATAATGACATCTGTTCAAATAATGAACCCATTGGTTGCAGAGAAGTAGTTTGTGAAACTTTAGATTGCGCAGCAATCTTAACTACTGTATCTGCTACCTTAGCCAAGGGAGAATGCACATCAGTAGTAATTATTACTACCTTAACGCCATTACTAACAGCAACTTTAGCTTGTGCTAACAATTGCATTGAGCATCCCGAAGCTGAATTAATTATTAACAAATCGCCCGGTTGAGTGTGGGGCTCACTAATCTCACCAACCACACTAATAGTGAAACCTAATTGCATCAACCGATTAGCAAACGCTCGAATCATTAATCCTGAGCGGCCCGCACCAGAAAGATAAATGCGCTTAGCATTACGGATTAACCGGATCAATTCACTAACTTCCTTACTAGCTAAAGGATCCGGAACATGTGCTAACTCATCTAAAATTACTGCTAACTCACTCAATTTGTCATTTCCTTTCCTGTCAATTTATCCGTTAAATTAGCAGCTAAATTAGCTAATGGTAGATTAGCCAAATCGTGGATAAATTCTTCTGATTGGAATAACTTCATTAAATTGCGAAGCATTGTCAGATGCTGCTCACCTTTAGCCAAAGCCAAGTTAAACAAAAACTTACATTCAACCTGCTTTTTAGCATCTTCCATTAGTCCGAAACTTACAGGCTGAATTAAGCGAACAAAGCTAATACTACTTTTTTTAACTAAATTTGAATCACCATGTGGAATCGCAATGCCTGTCCCATCAGCCAGCCTGAGGCCAGTGGGAAATTGCTTTTCACGATCAATACAAGCTTGTGAAAAAGCTGGGGTAATTGCATCTTTTTTCAGCATTGCCTGACCAGCAAATTTGATCGCTTCCTGATAAGTTAAAATATCTGGGGTTCCTTCATTTACAAAAATCTCAATGTTCATTGCATGCCCTTTATTTAGTTAATTCATCTTTAATTTGCTCTAAAACTTCGTCTTCATTTATCCCAGTTAACAATGCTGATCCAACAATTACTGGCGTTTTTACGCCTGGACGATCAAGCTTGGTTGAAGAAACGATTAAATCCTTACTATTAAAAGTATCATCCGTACAGTCCATGAGTGAAGCTTTATCAAGTTCTGCCTGTACTCCCTGTTCATCTAAATAATCTTTTAATCCGGCCAACATAATTGATGATGAGGCAATGCCATTACCACACACTACTAAAACTTTTTTCATTTTTATTCCTCTTTTCGTTATCTTATTACCTATTAATTAGCGGTAGAATTATCAATTTCAATTTGTTTTCGTTCCCGCTTTTTTAGCCAGTAACCGAATAAAATTACGATGGCTGCAACTGCTAAATAACCAAAAATTCCTACGTGTGAAACTGCAGCAAATAATCCAGTTAAAGGATTTGCTGATGGGTTTAATGACGAATACATTACGCCCTTTTTTGCACCAGCACCAAATTGCTGAAATACCTGGTTTGTAGCTGGTGTCATCCAGGAAGCAATATATAATCCTCCACCAAACAAGAATACAGAAGCAAGCCAAGTTCTAATAATATTGCCTTTAAAGACTGGAACCATTGCGGCAATAAAGAAAACAAATTGGGATAAATCACCCATTGGCATAACTTTGTTACCTGGAAGAATAACTGCTAAAATCACAATAATTGGAATCAGTAATAAAGCAGGTGCAATTACCGCTGGATTACCAATAATTAAAGCAGTATCCATTCCGACAGTGATTTCACGATCTGGAAAACGTTTGACCATTTTTTTACGAACAGCATTGGATAAAGGAACTAATCCTTCCATCATAATCGAAGTCATCTTCGGCAGTAATAGCATTACAGCTGCTAAGTACATCCCTAATTGCAGGCTGCTAATAATTGCATGGTATGGATTGCTCCAACTATAACCAACTAGTCCCAAGCAAACCCCAATTAAAAAACCAACCATTGTCGGATCACCGAAAATACCAAATTTTTTCTGTATACTTTCAGCCGTAGCATTCCAGTGACGGACACCAGGAATGTGATCAAAAAGCCAGTTAAACGGGTACGCAAAGAATAAATAAGTATTAGCAACAGGGTGCGAAATTGAGACCCCTTTTGGCAAATTGTAAAATTCATTATTATTTTTGGCACCCAAATCGGCTCCAATTAAGGCAATCATGTGAAAGATTGCTGCAGTCAATACACCATAGAGAAAATTGCCTGAATAGGCATAGACAATTGCACCCATTGATGCGTTTTGGTGTAAGTTGAAAACATCCACATTAACACAATCTGTTAGTCGCAAAACTAACATAATTATATTAGTGGCAACACAAAGTGGAATGATAATGGCACCCATACTAGAGCCAAATCCCATTACTGCTGTTGCGGCACCACCAACATCAATTGCAGATAGCGAGGAGCCAGTCTTAGCTGATAAGCCCTTGATTGCTGGTTGCATCTTTTCGAGCATGAATGTTACTACCATGCTTAAAGCGATAAAACCAATCCCAACTTTCATTGCTGATTGGGTCGATTCTGCCCAAGACCGCCCAAGCAGTTTCATTAATAGTAAGAAAATTACGGGAATAAAAATAAAATTCCCAATATCATTAATAAACTGAGTAATAATCGCCATCAGAATCAAGCCTCACAATCGTCTTCAAAACCCATATTCCATGCTACAAAATCCGGTTTAGACAATAGCCGATTATCATCAGCTTTCGCTTCCAATAGGTTCTTTTTTGAATTTTCACGAGCAGTTCTAAAATCAAACGGCTCATCCAAAAAGGCATCCAGAATCATTTCATGGTAAGGTAAACCATTAACTCTCATCCCTAAGCCAATAATTTGAACGTTGTTACTAAGCCGCGCCCGTTTAGCTGAATACGGGTTAGTTACGGCAGTTGCTCTAATTCCCCAATGCTTATTGGCTTGCATTGTAAATCCAATACCTGTCCCGCAAATATAAATTCCTAAGCGACATTGATCTCGCTGAATTACTTCAGCCATTTCATCTGCTAATTTAGCATAAGTGTTTTTGCCATCTTGAGGTACTTTAACAGGATCAAAAACTATTTCATATCCCTTAGTATTCACTAAGTAATCCTTCAGTTCCTCTTTTCGGGTAAACCCAATATCATCACAAGCAATTGCAATTTTCTTTTTCATCTAATCATCCTTTCACAAAACCAACTAAATAATCCGCTTTCATTGATTAAAACCAATTATAAACTTTGTTTTTATTGTTTTCAATTGCTTTTTTATTGTTTTTTAGTCAAAAAACCAATTTTAAAATTGGTAATAGTTTGTAGTTATGGCTTAAACTACTTTTTAATTATTAGTGAACAGCTTTTTAGTGGTATCATAATTACATGTTTAATAAATCGAGGTAAAATCATGAAGTTAATGGCCGATCGCCGCAATAATATCTTGGAAGAAGTCTTAAAAAAAGGGACTGTTTCCGTCCATGACTTAGCGCAAAAATTTGGCGTTTCTTATGAGACAATTCGGAAGGATTTAACTTATTTAGAAAGCCAAAAGCTGATCATCAAAGGTCATGGTGGAGCAACTTCAATTCAAAATAACGTTGAAAACCCCTTTAATGTTCGTTCAGAAGAAAATATCGAGTTAAAACAACAATTGGCACAATCTGCTATGTCCTTAATTCCAAATGGAGCAACTGTTATGCTAGGAACAGGCAGTACAGTACTGGAACTAGCTAAACTGCTAATTATGCGTGATGATTTAAAAATATTCACCAACTCTTTGCCTGTTGCCACTTATCTATTAAGTTCAAACAGTGAGTGTTATTTACTTGGTGGTAAATTGCGCTCAAAGAGTTCCTCTGTTTACGGCGGTTGGACAGAGAGTCTGCTTAAGCAAATTCAAGTTAGCATTTGCTTTTTAGGATCTGATGGTTTTTATAATTTTGCGGGCCCAACCAGTCCATCATATTCAGATGCTTCAATTGATGCCGTGATCTTGCAGCAAGCACGGAAAAAATATATCTTAGCCGATAAGACTAAGTTCAAACGCACTAGTCTCTATCAAATCACCCAGTGGAGTAATATCACTGGCTTAGTTACCAATAAAAATGCCGAAGAAGATCTGTTAGCTAAAGTTAAACAGCAAACGGTAGTAATCACAGCCTAACGATTACACTGTTTAAATTAATTTGAACACCAAAAAACCCCTAATTAGCACTTCTAATTAGGGGTTTACTTTTAATTATTTAAATGAATTAAATTACTTTTTTGCCTGATAGCGTGACTTACCGTTCAAGTAAGTTTCGCTCAATGTCATATCAGGGTTCAAAACGATAAAGTCAGCAGGCTTATCAGGAGCAATTGAACCACATTTATCTAAGATATTTGCGCTTTTAGCTGGTACATATGACGCCATCATAATTGCTTCTTCTGGGGTAGCAGCATTCCAGTCAACCACATTCTTAATAGCGACATTTAACTGCAAGATACTACCGGCAAGGTTATCGCCGTCCTTAAGACGGGCCATGCCATCTTTGACGTAAACTGGCAATTCACCAAGCATATAGTCACCATCTGGCATCATTCCCGCTTCCATACAGTCAGTGATTAAACAAATATGTTCTGCACCCTTAATCTTAATTAATGACCGAACCAATTCTTTTTTCACGTGGTGCCCATCACAAATCAATTCATCAGTAACATTATGCAAGTCCATTGCTGCATTTGAAATTGATGAGTCATGGTGTGACGGATCAGGCATGCCATTGAAAGTGTGCGTAAACATGGTTGCACCTGCTTCAACACCAGCTTTAGCTTGTGCGTAAGTTGCACTTGAATGGCCCAAGGAAACGACAACGCCCTCTTTAACAACAGTACGAATGAATTCCTTCGCACCCTTTCTTTCAGGTGCAAGGGAAATTTTGTTAAGTAAACCTTCTGATTGATCACGCCAGTCATTAAATTGCTTAATGCTTGGATCTAGCAAGTACTTCGGGTTCTCAGCACCAGCATGTTCTGCAGTAAAGTATGGACCTTCAAAGTGCAGCCCCTGAATCTTAGCACCAGTTTCTTCACCCTTACGGGCACCGAACATTTGACAAATTCTAGTTAAAGTATTTTCGTCCGCAGTATAAGTAGTAGGCAACCAGCTAGTAACGCCTGAGCGCAAAAAGCCTTCAGACAAACGGTTAATGCCATCCCATTCGCTTACCATTACATCTTCTTTTAAAGAACCGTGAACATGCGTATCAACCAATCCGGGTGCAATCCATTTACCAGGATAATCAACAATCTTACCTGTTGGGGTTTCGTTTTCAGGGTAGTAAAAACCAAACTTGCCATCATCTTGAACTTCAAGGTAACCGCCATCTTCAGTTACATTTTCAAGAAAAAACTTGTCAGCATGAATATAATACGTCATAATTTTTGCCTTTCACTTAAAAACTCGAACTTTGTCTTTATAAGTCCATTTTAGCTTAATGCACTGGTCATTACCAGTTGAATTACAAATAGTACGGAAAGTTTTGTTTTTTTAGTTATAATAGGTATAGGTAGACTATATAGGAAGCAAAATCATGATACAAGACACGCAAATAAATAGACATCAATTAGGGGCATTGACCGGTGCAAGTAAGTGCGATAACTATTATGAGTTGCACTTTGCAACTGGTGAAGTGGCGCACTTCTACATTTTGGCCGATGGAATTTTTCGTCTAATCCTTGATCCCGAACAAAATTTCACTGAACAGCCAGCTTCATTTATTCAGCTAGCTAAATTTGATAACAATGCTTTTGAGCGTTCACAGGTACGGGCAACTAACGACTCATTAATTATTCACTCGGGTAATTACCAAGTTATTTTTTGGCAAAAGCCGGCTATTATGAGTATCTTCGATGAAACTTTGCACCGAACGAGAATGTCGCAATCTAGCCCATTAGAGCTTGGTACTGAGCAAACTAGCGAATTTTTAGTCCAAAATAAAAACGAATTTTACTTTGGTGGCGGTTTACAAAACGGCTATTTTAGTCACAAGGGCCGGAAAATTCAAATTAAGCATGACCAGATCACAGGCGACGGCGGGGTTGTCACGCAAGTACCATTCTTCTGGTCCAACGCAGGCTATGGTGAATTACGTAATACTGTTCAAAGCGGTACATATGATTTTGGGCAGAAAAATCACAGCGTCACTACGTTGACACACCAAGATCAACTTTTTGACAATTTTTACCTGGTGGGCAACACCCCGCAGGAACTTCTTGCTAAATTTTATCAGCTAACCGGAAAACCCGTCCTATTGCCTAAATATATGCTTGGCTTAGGACATCTAGGCAATTTTTGTACCACTCTTTGGCAGCCTAGTGCAGCATCAGTTCGCAACGCAACAAAAATTAACAATAATTTTTATCTACGGACGCGCAATGAAAATTCTGCCTCGGGAAAAGCATCACTTAACGGTGAAGAAAATTATCACTTTTCAGCAAGGGCAATGATTGACCGTTATAAAGCCATGCACATCCCATTAAGCTGGTTTGTACCCAATTACGGCGTTCAAGCAACTAATGAGCAAGCTCTCGCCTTTTTTAACGATTATGCGTTAAATCAGGGCGTTCATCCCGGCTTATGGCATGAAGAAGACGCAACTTTACCAGCAAAAACTGCCTTTACTTACAGTAATAACCCCAACTTAACTGCTTCGGATACTGAGAAGCTGAAAACAGAACTGCAACGTAAGCGGCCACTGGTCTTAAGTAACTCCGGCTTTGCCGGCATGCAAAAAGACGCCGCCATAATCTATGGTGATGTTGGGGGTAATTGGGAGAGTATCGCCACTCAAGTTGCCGGTTTAGTAGGTTCTAATTTATCAGGACAACCACTTGCTGGAGCGGCAGTTGACGGCCTTTTAGGCGGTGGCAATGCGCAAATTAATGTTCGCGACTTCGAATGGAAAGCATTCACACCCCTTCTTTTCAACATTGATGACCAAGGTGATTTTAGCAAGACACCGTTTGCTTACAATCGTAAAATTACGGAAATTAACCGCGCCTATTTGCAGTTGCACAGCCGTCTGAAAAATTATTTATACACGCTTAATGCACAGGCACGCGAAGGCAATCTTATCTTGCAGCCACTATTTATTGCTTTTCCAGATGAACGGACTAATTACACCGAACAATTCGGTACCGAGTTCATGCTAGGCAACAATTTGTTAATTGCACCTATTACTAATGGCCGCGAAGATGAAGAAGGCAATTCCCGCAAAGACAATTTATACCTGCCGGGTAAGCACACGATGTGGATTGATCTTTTTACCGGCGAAAAATATGCTGGTGGTCGTGTTTACAATAACTTAACCTACCCAACCTGGCATTTGCCAGTCTTTGTCCGTGGTGGCAGTATCTTTGATTTTGGCAAGCGTGACTATGTCATTTATCCGCAAGGAAACAGCCAGGCAGAAATTTACGACGATGATGGCTTAACCGATTTTGAACATAACTATTGCAAGACTCAGGTTACCAGCAAGCTTGATGAGGAAAAGTTGACAGTTACTATTAATCCGGTTAAAGGCGAATACCCTGATCTGGAAGCAGAGCAAGCAACCAATTTAACTTTATTATGCGATTCTTATCCTGATAATGTTATTGTTAAAATAAATGACCAAATTGTTCCGCTCCAAGTCTACGGCTCGCTTGATGCCTTTAACCTAGCACACGAAGGGATTTTTTATAATACTAACTATTCCTTAGCTGAATTTGATCAATATCATGACCAAAAGCAAAAGGCCCTCCAAATTAAGCTTGCTAGCCGTGAAATTGCAACTACCAAAATTGAAGTGACGGTGCGTAACTTTACTTACAGCAGCAAAGTCATGGTTCATTCAATTACCAGTGGGATTATTCCCTCACCGAAACTTCCTTCAGTTGATTCCAGCAAAATCACAGCTCATTCATTTGAACTCGCTTGGTCGCAAGCTGACGAAGTTCAAGTTGAAATTAACAATATCCTGTACGAAGGAATTAAGGGTAATAGTTTTACGTTCCATGAACTGACGCCTAATACCCGCTATATCATCCGAATGCGCTATGTTGTGGGCAATCGCGTATCAGAATGGTCTGATCTTTTCGGCGTAATTACTAAGCACGCAGCCGAGGACTATGCAATTCAGGAGATTACCGTTTCCAGCAACTGCGATAGCAAGCCGCACCATCCACTCGCATACTTGACCGACCTCAAGATGGCCAGTGAATGGCAAACTGAGCAGAGTATTGCGCCTGATAAGCCTCTGGAATTAACTTTTACCTTTAATGATATTGAAAAGTTAAGTCGGATGACTTTTGTTCCCCGTAACATTGATCACGAAGGCGACCCAACAGATATCAGTCTTGCTGTTTCAACTGATGGTGAAAATTACAACTTGTATGCCGAGCACCTAAAATGGCGAGCCGACAGTAAAAATAAAGTAGTTGGCTTACGTGATGTGCGGGCAAAGGCCGTTCGTCTCACCATTTATCAAAGCTCAGGACCTTTGGTTGCTGCGCGTGAAATCATTTTTTTCAGAGCTAAACGATAACTAAATAGCGGTAAAACAAAAAGAAGAGTCTGAGTAGAAACTAGCTCTTTGAATAAAGAAACAGGCAAAACACTTTTTTCAGTGTTTTGCCTGTTTTTTACTTATAGATAATTTATTTAAACAATTCACTATGCGTACCTATTCCAGACTGAATGCCATTTTGAGTCCTGTCTTCGTTTCTTTAGCTGTTTTTTAAATACTTTAGTATATTTGATTGTTTTCATCATTTATCTCGCAAGCTCCAGCTATTCATCCGAGTTGAGCATTTCTTCTAATTCTTCAAAACTATGAGCCTCTGGCAGCTTCTTTTTCCCAGCTAAATCATCGGTCACTTTTTGTAAAGAGTCGCTTAGCTCTTGGTTAGGAAAAGAATAGTATTTAGGTAACCCATTGTTAGCTACAGTAGTAACTATCATTCGAACAAATTCAGAAATAGTCAAACCATGATTAGCAAGTACTGCTTTTGCCTTATTTTTAGTTGCTGAATCAATTCTAGCTTCAATTCTATCCATATTTACCACCTCATTGTTACTGTACGCCAAAAGTCGTACAAAAGTCATTATATAGTTTTAATCAATGATATTAAGAAGCGCCACTTTTTTAATTTAGCAGTTCTAGAGAACTAATTTCTACTTATGAGATACTTAGTCATTCAACATATTTATTACAGAAAAAATCACATGAATCAAGGTAGAAAAATTAAAAGCTGTAATCAAGAAAAAGCAGAAAAAACACTAAAAAATGTTTTTCCCGCTTTATTTTAGTTTAAAGAGCTAGTTTCTTGCCAAACTCTTCTTTTTTGTCTCTAAAAACTTAGTAAGCTTAAAACCAGGTAGTCGAAGATAAAGCAATATCGTCATTTTTATCTGGCTGATTTAACTTAGTAAGCAGGTCAATGCCCTCCTTAGATAGCGTCATGCTTCGAGCAAGCTCACTTAATTTGATTAATAACCTGCTTCGTACCTGATACTCATTTTCATGTTGCTTTAATTGCGAAATTGCGGCAGTAATTAAAGCTTGTTCATTTTTCTTGGGTAAGTTCTGCTTTTCTAATAACTTCAGTAAATTCATTTTTACTACCATCTTTTCGATACCTAATAACATAGTATTTTAGGACTAGTTTGCCCTAATCATAGCAGTTTTAATTTTAATATATAACCAAAATTCTATCATGATTTCAAGCTAATGATTCATCAAAAAATTAACTCTTGAACTTAATCGTTTGAATTTCTTGTCCGTGTTCGACTTCACCAGGTGAAATTGGTGAAATAGAATCAATAATATCCATATTAGTATAAACAATAATCACCGTATCATCATAATTTGCTCCAGTAATTGCCGCTGTGTCCATCTCAGCCAGCGGGGCACCTTGTTTAACTGAATCACCCTCTTGGACAAAGACATTAAAAGGTTCTCCCTTTAATTCAACCGTATCAATCCCCAAATGAACCAATATTTCCAAATTATTCTTTGCCGTGATTCCGATAGCGTGCTTGGTGGGAAAAACAGTAGTAATTTTACCTGCAATTGGAGCATAAATTTTCCCATCTGTTGGCTTAATCGCAAAGCCGTCTCCTAACATTTTAGTCGAAAACACTTCATCCTTGACTTCTGTGAGTGGCAACAATTCACCGTCTGCCGCCGCACTTACCGTAAAATCTTTCTTTTTAAATAAATTAAACATTTGTTATCACCTTTTACTTCTTACTACTTAACCAAATGGTCAAAATTAAACACAAGCCAAATATAAGCAGAAAAATTACTGAAGCTCCCCGAATCAGTTTATTATTACTCTGCTCTTTCTGGTTTATACCATTTGTGCGAACAAGTCCACCCATAGCCAATAATACGCAAATAAAATTGCCCGCCATGACTTGACCAATTGCCTGGTACAGCATAAAAAAGCGGTAAGTAGGTAAATCGGCTAAAATTTTTTCCTTATTTAGCCACAAATAATAGCCAAAGATAAAGTTGATAATCATCATAACCATGTCAACCGCAATTATCGGAGTTGCCGTTAAGATCGCGGCTAAACTTTGTGCAGTTAAACTGGCTTCATAAGTAACAAAGCCGGCAAAAAATAGCGGTATGATAATTAAAGCAGCAATATAAGTGTTTAAAATTTTGCCGGTATCTAAATGTGCTCTATCTAAAAGTCTAATAACAAAATTGTTCGTTTTACTTATCATTTTGTTCACTTTTTTCTTTCCGCCAAATATCAAACTTATTTACCAAAAAATCAACTAATGAATAAGCCATAATAAATGAGGCGTTTTTAGTAGTAGTAAATTTAATTGTAGGATAGTAAAAATTATAATCAGAAAGCGAAGCAAGTTCGTTCTGCTTTAAGTCCGTGAAAGAAACGTAACGTAACTTATTATTAACTAATTCAAACTTCGTTAGTTCGTCATTAATTTCTTTATTATCGCCTGTGTATGAAATAATAAACAGCATATCCCCTTTTTGCGCAATTTTACCCACCATTTCCAACTCGCTAATCGCGGCAGGCAGTACAATCGAAGAAATACCAAAAAGTAACAATTCATGCGATAAATAATTGGATAACATTTGCTGAATCCAGCCTGTTGAATAAATATAAACGTTACTAGCATTGCTTAGCTCAGTATAAAATTTGGCTAAATCAAGCGAGTCAAAGTATTTACGTAAATTCTCAGTTTCTTTTTCCAGATCTGCTCCAAAGTTATTGGCAAAGTTCATTTTATTGTTATTCTGCTCATTTTCTAAGCAAACCTCATTTAAATAAAATTTTAATTCGGTATAGCCACTTAGACCAAGATGCTTACACAAACGAAAAATTGCCGATCTCGAAACATACAATTTTTCTGCTAATTCGGAAAGACTCAAGTTCTTACACAATTTAGCATTGTCTAGAACAAATTGAATGATCCGTATTTCAGAATCATTCAACTTGCTACTATTTTGATAAATTAGGGATTTTAATTTTGACATTAATACGCTCCATATAAAATAGTTACTAATTCATTATACTTAACTTTTAATTATAAAAGCGCTTTAAAGTCATTGAGCTTTAATCCTAATTAAGATCGTTTTTCATTAATTCTTGCATAGCTTCAAGAACTTGAGCAACATCTAGCCCCACAATAACTTGGATGGCTTTGCCATGATGCACAACGTTGATTGCTTTCGCCTCTTTAAACTGGTCATCGGAACCCATTTTAGTGGGATCCTTGACCGATACTCGCAAGCGGGTCGCACAAGAACTTAATTCAGTAATATTTGCGGAACCGCCTAGCAAGTCGAGAAAGGCCGTAGCCCTAGTAATGTAGGGATCACTTTCCACCGCATTATCTGAAGTTTGAGCCTGCTGTTTGGCCTTTTTAGCTTGATATTCTTTCTTATTTAACAAATGAACATCTTCGTCGTCTTCTTCTCGGCCGGGAGTAATATAATTAAACTTTTCAATCATAATCTTAAAAACAAAGAATGTGATAACGGCAAAAACAATACCGACAAGAAACTCAACCAAATAGGTTTGCCAGTGATTATTCCATAACGGAATCCAATTTTCTGCGGCAATATCAATTGCACCGCCAGTCATGTTACCTACGACACCGAGACTAAACATAATCGTATTCATTGTCGCTGAAAGTAAAGAATAAATAATCCATAATACTGGTGCAGCAAAGAGATAAGTAAAATCAATTGGCTCTGTGATACCTGCAAGAAATGAAGTTAAAGCGGCTGGTATTAGCAATGCCGAAGTTTGCTTTTTCTTATTCTTTTTGGCAGTAGCATAAAATGCTAAACAAATGACTGGTGCAAGAAAGATTTTTTCATTGCCATATAATTGGAAGCCTAATTGCGGAGCCAATTGTTTCAGTGGATGAGTGCTTAAAGCAAATTGCGTTAGGTGCTTTAACCAATAAGGCTGCAGTCCCCCAGCAACAACTGCAGGTCCAAACTGAAATGGAATATAGACAAGATGGTGTAGCCCAGTAGGAATCAAAACCCGGTTTAAAAAGTTGTAAATCCAAATACCAACAACACCGCTATTTACAATAAAATGCTGCATCCCCGTAATGCCTAACTGTACTTTCGGCCAACCCCAGCAAGTTAAAAGTGCTAATGGGATCATGACAAAGAAGCCAAGAATATAGACATATGTTGAGCCTTGAAAAGTACCAAGCCATTCCGGTAATTTTTTATCAAAATAGCGGTTGTGCAGCCAAATTACAATTCCGGCTACAATTAAGGCACCAATAATACTGGTATCGAGCGTTTTAATTCCCGCTATTTCTGTCAAACCATGGTTGGTGGAATTCTCCACAATCTGAATCTTGTTAAAATTCGGAATGCCAAAGCTTGCTCCCCAGTGACTTAAGATAGCACCGACAAAATAGTTATAGGTTAGATAGGTAATTACCGCCTCCATAGCGGCTCTTCCTTGCGATTTATTAGCAAGGCCTATCGGTAATCCAACTACGAATAATAATGCCTCTTGCTTGAATACCGTCCACCCACCGGCGTTAATTGTATCCCAAACTGAATTCCACGTAGTTCCTGGGTTTGCCAAAGAGCCAAAAACGGCTTGATTGGTAAATAAACTGCCTAAAGCGACCACGATTCCCGCAAATGAGAATAGCAGCACCGGAACAAACATGGCAGCACCAAATTTTTGGAATTTCTGCATCATAAGCAATCATCCCCCCTAACAATTATTTAAGTTCTGGCCAGTATGGCTTATTTACCGGAATCATGTCATCAAGAATTTTCTTTGCGATTGCGGCATCTGGAACTGTCTTATTCAGTGCAAAAGCTTGCCACATCTTGTTATAGGAATGTTGCTCATAAGCATCAACCACTAATTTTTCACAAGTTTGCTGTTCCATCATCATTCCGCGTTCAAATTCACCAGCATTTCCTGTTGCCATCGGCTGAACACCATCAGCACCAAACCAGCACGGTACTTCAACCACCGAGTCAGGATCAATATTAGCAATTGCACCATTATTAGGAATGTTAGCAAAGAATTTTTCGTGCGTATTATAGGCAATTGCATGGCAAATATCGACAATATAATTAGAATGTTCAATACTTGCTTCCCAAATGTTGCCTTTGGCAGTACCAGCCTGCACAATACGCGCACATTCATCGAAGACGATTTTTTGCCGATACTCCCGGATCTCATCGGTTCTAGTGTGGTGCGGGTCAGCGTTGGCAACCTCGTATTGTGGGAAATAATAATATTGCAAGTAAGTGTTAGGCAAAGCCTCTGGATCAAGTGCATAACAGTCTTTGGCTTTTTTGTAAGTTTCTGCCCAACTCTTTTCGGTTTCCTGATCAAATTGACCACCAATCCAATAACCATTTTGAGCAATGTGGTCCCTTAATTTTGGCATCAAGTCCTGGCCAGTCTTTTTATCACGAACCTCTTTCCACCAGCCGAAGTGGTTAAGGCCGTAATAATTAACATCTAGGTCATGATAATCGTTTAAGCCACAAATCTGAGCCATTCTCGTCATCAAGGCAACCGGCATATCACAAATATTGATTACTTTTGCGTGTGGCCGCAGGCGTCGACATGCTTCTGCAACAATGGCAATGGTATTAGAATAATTAATCATCCAGGCATTTGGTGAATACTTTTCCATCCAGTCGATAATTTCAATGATGGCTGGAATTGAACGCAGGCCATAAGCCATCCCGCCGGGTCCGGTAGTTTCTTGTCCATTAACCCCGTATCTTAACGGAATTTTTTCATCAAGTTCCCTCATATGGTATTTACCGACCCGAATTGAGCCCATTACGAAATCGACATCAGTAAATGCTTCTTCAGGATCAGTGGTATACGAAAATTCTATTTGCGGTGCGCGTTCTTTCATAATAATTGCGCAAGCATCACCAATTTTCTTTTGTCTTTCTTCATCGTTATCATAAAATTTCAGCTTTCTGAGTGGAAAACGATCCTCATTAGCAATTAAGCTTAAGACAAAGCCGGGTGTAAAAGTGCTACCCCCACCGGCAATTACGACAGAATAACGTTTATCAGTTGCAGACATTGTTTTCTCCTTTTTTAATCAAATTGCCCAATTTGAGCTGTCTTCATAAGCTAGCTTATTTATATTTATATCAGATTTTGCTCATTTTGTATCCGCTTTCTGAAAAAGCGAATAAGTATTTCATAACTTGAAATAAGCGTTTCGCGCGCTGAAATATATTTCAAAAAGAATTATCCCAAGATCCAGTTGTACTAAAAAAGCACTGTAGTTACTCACCTACAGTGCTTTTAAAATGATTTTTAAAGTTAAAGTTTTTAACTGGCAAAAACAATTTTTCTATTACTTTAAAGCCAAAATTATTATTAACGAGCCAGTTAAAAATGATTAAATCTTGGTCACTCAAACCGGTCTTTCTTAATTACACGATAAATGGAAATGACCAACACTAAGATTGCACAGAGCATGGCAACGTATGCCATAGGACCAACACTAATTGCAGCTTGTGCTTGCTGACTAGCCATTCGGTTTTCCACCGCGTATTCCACAATCCATTTACGCAATAACCGTGGAGTCAAAATAAAAGTTACGGTAGCAATGACTGATGCGACTAGTGCCGTATTTCGTGAATAAGGCTCACGGAAAAACTGTGCCATGACGCAGAATGCTGGTGCTATCATCAACACAAGAACCCAAATAATAATCAATCTGCCGGCGCTGCTATTCATCATTTGCGCACTATTAGTCGCATAGCGGTACTTGCCCCAAAGCTGTCCCCCAGTAAAAGTATTGAGCAAGCTAAGAATATATGAGCCTTGTTGCCCATAAACACCGCCACGATTCGATAAAACGCCTTGGATAACCTGTAAGCCATCGGTAGAGCCTGCTTCTGGGAAATTAACAGTGACAACTTTTTTCATATAAGTTGCTAAAAACATGAGAATAGAGCCACCGAATTGCAGTGCACGCAGCATATTAAGCTTTCTGGAAGCCTTCATTTTAAATTCCAAGCTGAGAACACGATCTGGGTGATGGCTATGACCGATGATGAAAATGCCGACAGCCACTATTATTGCTAATAACAGTAACAACCACCATAATTTAGCCATCACAAAAAAGATGGCTAATACAACAATCGCCACTGCAACATAAGGTCGATCAGAAAAGATTTCCCAAAAGTTTAGTTTAAGGTGACGGTAATCAGCACGCGTTGATCCAGCCGGATTTTCTTTAACGGGCCTTTGGGTAGCAGCAGGACTAACCGTTTCATCATTTTCACTCGCATACTTTTTGCGATATTCACGTCTGGTCATATGTGAATCCTGACTCATACAGCACCCTCCCTTTCAGAAACAATATCCTATCACGTTTTGGAGCTAAGTTTACCTTTTTTTGCAAATTCTTAGCAATTTTATTGTGCTAGAATAAAAAAGATAATGTTTTTGTTAAAAATTCAAACGGAAAGATGAGGATACTTTGAAAAGTTCAGATAAGTTGCCAGCTGGATGGCACAAAGCCTTTTATACCCTATGGCTAGGTTGTTTCATTACGGGAATGGGTTACTCAATGACAATGCCCTTTATTTCACTGTTTATTGCCGACCTTGGTCATTATAGTCAATTACAAATCAGTCTTTACTCAGGCTTGGCCTTTGCGATGACATTTATTGCCCAGGCAATAGTTTCACCTTATTGGGGCAATTTAGCTGACCGTAAGGGCCGCAAATTGATGTGTATGCGTGCTTCAGGCGTAATGGCTCTGACCATCACAGCTACTGGGTTTGCTCCCAATGCAATTTACATCATTGTCATGCGGTTTATTCAGGGAGCTTTTTCTGGCTACATTAATAATGCTACCGCATTGATTGCTGGTGAAACTCCTCATCAAAAAAGCGGCTGGGTTATGAGCCAAATGATGACCGCCGGAACTGCTGGCAACCTAGTTGGACCTTTACTTGGCGGGGTTTTGTCTAACTTCTTTGGTAACTGGCTTGGCGGAGCCTGGGGATACCGGATTCCCTTCTTCATCACTGGATTCTTAATGGTGTTAGTCTTCTTTGGCTCAACTTTCTTAGTTCACGAAAAATTCACCCCAGTTTCGCGTGAAGAAATGAAACCAATGAAAGAAATTATGCATACTTTGCCTAATGTTAAGTTAATTATTGCGATGTTTGCAACAACGCTGTTAGTTCAAGCCGCCAACATGTCAATTGACCCGATTGTTTCACTTTACGTCAAATCAATGATGCCCAACAGTAAAAATATTGCCTTTGTTGCTGGTGTCGTTGCTGCAACACCGGGGCTTGGTACGTTGATTGCCGCTTCCAAAATCGGCCACAAAATGGACGAAATTGGTCCGCTAAAGATTCTTCGCGTTGGGCTAATTGTTGGCGCCATCCTCTTTGTTCCAATGGCACTCACACATTCACCGTGGGTATTAGCTGGATTGCGCTTTTTGCTGGGAATTGCCAGTGCCGCAATGCTGCCGGCAGCGCAGACGGTTTTAACTCTTAACACGCCACCAGAAAGCTTTGGTCGCATTTTCAGTTACAACCAGTCCTTTCAGGCGGTCGGATCAGTCTTTGGTTCACTAATGGGGTCAACCATATCCGGAGTATTTAATTATGCGACTGTCTTTTGGACTACTGGCCTAACTTTATTGATAAACTTTATTTTGATTATCTTCTTTAGTTTTCACCAACCCAAACGGCAGTAGACAATAACTATTAAAAAAGCAAATAAAAACTAAAGGACTAGTTCGAGCTATTAGCTTAGAACTAGTCCTTTTAGCTTGTTCTTAAATTCAGTAAAAAACCGGACTTAATTTTCTTTGGTTTTAATCATAACCACAACCGTAATACTGAAAACTATAATACTGGTAATCAGCATCCCTATCAGCGCAACGTTAGCATTTGATGCCGCTGAAATACTAGTAAACAGGATTGTCATTAATGGTGTAATCACTAACAAAATTGTATTTAACAGGCCAACTGATGATGACAAAATCTTGCGGTCAACCGTTGCAACCAGCCACTGCGTTAACTTCGGACTAGCTGTTCCTACAAAAAAGCCTAATAAGGCATAAGTAACTAAACAAAAAATTATTTGTTTACTCATCGTGGAAACGAGAACGCAGGCTGCAGAGAATAAAGCCAGTAAGACGATCACATAGACCGAAACCTTTTTGAAAATCATTGTTCCGACAATACTACCTAAAGCGGAGCCCACCGCTGCTGCCGCGCCAATAACTGCAATTGTGAAAGTATAGGTGCCAATGACCATTATACTTTTATTGCCGGCAACGACAATCGATAATATTGGCTCAATTGTACTCAAGATACCATTCATTAAGGCAATAACCATCACGGTAGTTAACAGGCCACTCGCCTTTTTAACCTGGCGAAAAGACAAGGCAAGCGTACTTAAAAAGCTCTGCTCATCAACATCTTGATTAATTGCTGCATCCTTATTTTTACGGGCAATCGACAAATAAATTAGGCCAGCAGCAATGAAAGTTAAGCCGTTAATAACTGCTAGAGTTGAATAAGACATGAACAATAACAGGCCTGAGCCGACAAACTGGGCAATGGTCGTAATCACCTGGGAAACGCCGCTTGTAAAACCCGTTGCCTTGGCAACTTGGTCTTCTTCCACTAAATCAACTATTAAAGGTGTGGACAGTCCGCTTGAGTATGTTCCGGCTGTATCAGAAATGAAGTTAATAACGATAACCATCATTACCAGATTCCAACCGGCAATATTTTGACTAAAAAGAAAACCAACTAATAAATAGAGTGCCCCCCTAATCATTGCAAGCCAAACAATCTTTTCGTATTTGTTATGCGTCCGATCGGCAAGATAGCCCCCGACACTTGAAAGCAGTCTAGGTACCGACTCGGAAATGGCAATCAGTGAAAGAGCTAATGAGTAATTTTTTAACTTACTAGCATAAGTCATCAAGGCTAAGTAAAAAAGAATATCGCCAGCACTTGATAGGATACTAGCGATTGAAAATCGGCGATAATATTTATTTTTGAAAAATATGTCCATGAATTAATTTACTCCCTCTATTTATTTACTGATAACATAATTATATTTGTGTTAAAATTTTAAATAGTGAAAGTGTCATATATGAAACTAATTTTTCGGAGAAATTTTAATGACTATTGGAAGCTTACTACGGCAATATCGACAAGAAGCAGGTAAGACGCAGCGGGCATGGATCGGTGATATTGTTAGCCCCTCGTTTTATTCTAAAATTGAGAAGAATACTACTAGGATTTCTGCTCAGGATTTGATTGAAATACTGCGCTTTAACCATATTGATCTTGCTAGTTTTTTTAGCAAATTAGATTACCGGTCAAAATCTGAAGATGAACTCAAGAAAAACGTAATTTCAAAATCAATTGATGCCTATTATAAGTTCGATATCGACCAGCTCTCCGCTATTAAAGATGCCATCGCCAAAAGTGCTGTGCATAACAAAGAAGACCTGATTCTTAAGCTTAACACCTTAATTTATACTGCAAACAGTTCACCTGAAAAACTCAGTTTAAAAGAAAAGCAGCAGTTGAAAAATAAGTTCTACAATGAAGATAATTTGGACCAAGAATCCCTAAAAAATTTCTGCAATTACATGTATTTTTTTGACTTTACCAGTAATTTAACGATTACAAAAAAGATTTTCAAAAAATTCAGTAGAAGCAATGATGAAAAGATTCAATTTTTAGTTCTCGGTATTTTAATTAACATGATTGGTATCAGCATTAAGCATCAATCTTATGAAAATGCCACACAAATGATCAAAATGTCGAAGAAAGTGCCTACTAAACCCAGTACATGTTTTAGTAAAATGGTGCTCTTCTTACTGGAAAATTTAATTAGTTATCACTATGAGCCACTACAAGTTTATCTTGATAATTGTGAAATGCAGGTTAAGCAGCTTTCCTTAATCGGAATGGAAAAATTCAGTCAGCACTGTCAAAAACTGATCGATGAAAATACCAACTAACCGCTAATTTGGGGTTAAAAAAAAGCGTGATTTAAAATCACGCTTTTTCTAATATTAGCTAAACTCTATTTTTGGCCAGCATTGTAATACTTCAAACTGCCGATTTCGCCGACTAAGTTAAATTTACCCTTTTGGTAAACTAATTTAGTAACTGAGTCATTCGCAAGGCCAGTCCCTTGAAAAGCAGGATAGTTTTGCGTCGACAAGAAGAGATTAATTGCCATCCCAGAGCTCACAACTAAGACGTTTCCGCCTTTGTGTTGACTTTTTGCAATTTTCGTCAATACCGCCGTCATTCGCTTTTGAACAGCTTCAGTACTTTCCGCACGGTATTGTGCTGGTAAGCTGGTATTTAACTTATTTTCCTGGTCTAAGGCATAATAACCGTCTTGCATCTTATTTTGAAATAGTTTGCCAGTCTTAGCTTGAAAATCAGCAATACTATCATAACCAAAGTATTGGGCAATTTCTGGTACATTCTGCGCAACATCAGGGCGGCCTTCATAACTACCGTAGTTACATTCACGCAAACGCCAATCAATTTTTAGTTTAACTTTTTGATTGCCAGAGTATTTTAAGGCTCCTTGCGCAGTCTTTTCCTGTCTTGTTAAGTCACCGGAATAAGCCGCTTTAAACTTAATTCCTTTCAGCCCTTTACCAAGATACTCGGCACCCTTTACACCATTATCAGTTAGAGTATAATCGCTCCAGCCTTGAGCAAGGTGCATCACATTAGCAGTAGTTTCGCCATGACGGGTCAAATAAATCGTCACCGGTTTATTATTACTTTTTGCCTCGGCTTGATTAGTGCCAATTGTGACTGCTCCGATAAGACTTGCTAATGCTAGCAAGAATTTTGTCACACGCCGTTTCATTTTCTTACTCACTCCAAGTTATTCCCTAAATTTAGGCTAAATCGCCACCATTAGTTTCAATAACTTTCTTGTACCAGTCGAATGACTTCTTCTTGTAACGGTTGAAGGTACCCTTACCCTCATCGTCTTCATCAACGTAGATAAAGCCATAACGCTTAGACATTTCACCAGTTGAGGCACTAACTAAATCAATGCAGCCCCATGGAGTGTAACCCATTACGTCTGCACCATCATCAATGGCTTCTGAAATGGCTTCAATGTGTTCACGCAGGTAGTCAATGCGGTAATCATCAGCAACATAGTGATTTTCATCAGGTTGATCAATGGCACCTAAACCATTTTCAACGATAAATAATGGCTTTTCATAACGATCAGATAATTCGTTAAGTGCAATTCTTAAACCAGTTGGGTCAATTTGCCAACCCCAGTCACTTGATTTCAAGAATGGATTCTTAACGCCACCCATCAAGTTACCGTTAGTTGTTTCTTGATTTTCGTGAGTAACATCAACAACAGATGACATGTAGTAGCTAAAGCCAATGTAATCAACCGGGTATTTAGCTAGCAAGTCAAGTTCTTCATCGCTGTAGTCAATGTCGCTTAATTTAACGCCTTGACGAGCTAATAAGCTCTTCGTGTATGCTGGGTAATGGCCCCGAACTTGTACATCAGCGCAGAAGAAATTGTTTGCTTGATTTTCTTGCAGTGTAGCAATTTGATTCTTTGGATCTGAATCATAGCTATAAGTTGTTGCATAAAGAATCATGCAACCAATCTTCATGTCAGGATTTAATTCATGACCGATTTTAACAGCTTTAGCACTGGCAACGAATTGGTTGTGCCATGATTGGTAAACATTCTTCTTGTCAAGAGCACCGTTACTTACAGTCAAGCCTTGGCTCATGATTGGGAAGTGAGCAGCACTGTTAATTTCGTTGAAAGTCATCCAGTACTTAACTTTGTCCTTGTAGCGAGTTAATACAGTTCTAGCAAAACGTTCATAGAAGTCGATCAACTTCTTGTTCTTCCAGCTACCGTATTCAGTAATCAAGTGCAAAGGAAGCTCATAGTGTGAAATCGTAATTACAGGTTCAATATTGTGCTTTAAGCACTCATCAATTACCCCATCGTAGAACTTAAGTCCCTCTTCATTTGGCTCTTCTTCGTCACCGTTAGGGAAAATACGTGACCAAGCGATTGAGAAACGGTAGCATTTGAAGCCCATTTCCGCAAATAGTTCAATATCTTCCTTATAGTGGTGATAGTGATCGATTCCAATGTGGTTAGGATAAACGTATTTAGGATCGATTTTGAAATCAAAATCTGGTGAAGCAATAATCTTCATCCGTTCTTTACCACCAGGCAAAACGTCAGGAAGAGACAAGCCCTTGCCTCCTTCTTGATACGCACCTTCGAGTTGGTTAGCCGCTGTGGCGCCACCCCATAAAAAGCCTTTAGGGAAATTGTTTGTATTCATGTGTATACTCCTCTTTCTCGCCCGATTATTCTAAGTCTAGCAGCTGATCACCGATTGATACTTCGCCACTAGCAACAACATTAACTTCGTGGTAATTGTTAGTATTTGTCACAATTACCGGAGTTGTAACTTCATATCCAGCCTTCTTAATAGCTGCCAAGTCAAACTCAATGAGTGGATCGCCCGCTTTAACAGATTGATCCTTCTCAACTAATATTTTAAAGCCTTCACCATCTAATTCAACCGTATCCATACCAATATGGATCATTACTTCAGCACCCTTAGCTGATCTTAAACCAATTGCATGGCCTGTTGGGAAAGTCATGGCAACTTCACAGTCAAATGGTGCACATACTTTACCTTCTTTTGGTTCAATTGCAACACCTTGACCCATTGAGCCGCTGGAGAAAACTTCATCTTTAACATCTTTTAACGCAACGATTGTTCCGTTTAATGGCGCAACTAATTTTTCAGGTTCATTGTAAGTAGCTTCAGCTGGTTTAGCAGTAGTTGCAGTTTCTGCAGTAGCATCTGCGGAATCTGCACCTTCTGCAGCATTCGCATTAGCCAAAGCAACTTGTTCATCAAGTGTTTCGTCAACAGTCTTGCGGCCAAAGATCATTTGCAGTGCAAAACCAAGTACAGTTGCTACAGCCATAGCAATGATTAAGCCATAAACGGCACCATCAACACCATTTTTACCAATAGCATCAGGAATTGAGAAGATTCCCATTCCGGCCATAATGTAAACCTTAGTACCGAAGAATCCGATTAAACCACCACCGATTGCGGAAGCAATACAACTGATGATAAATGGTTTTTTACGTGGTAATGTCACACCATAGATTGCTGGTTCAGTAACACCAAAGATTCCGGAAACGAATGCAGGAATCGCAATACTACGAGTTTTTTCATTCTTAGTTTGGAAAATAATAGCTAAAACAACACCGGTTTGAGCAAATGATGCAGCAAGTGATAAACCTAAGATTGGGTCATAACCCATGGCTGCAATATTGGTCATCATAACGGCAACAAAGCCCCAGTGAACACCAAAGATAACAAATACTTGCCAGAAAGCACCCATCAAGATACCAGCTAAGATTGGGCTGAAGTTGTATACAGCACTAACAATTGCGGCAATCGCATTACCAAGCCAAGTAGCCACTGGCCCAATAATTAAGAAGGTAATTGGAACTGTAATTAGTAAGATTGCGAATGGTACCAAGAAAGTCTTAACAACATCTGGAATTACCTTCCGTGCAACCTTTTGGACCTTTGAAGCAAACCAAACTGATAGGATAATCGGAATAACTGATGAAGTGTAGTTCATCGAAATTACCGGAATTCCTAAGAAAGTCATATGAACTGGTGCTTGCAGGATAGTGCCCTTAAAGACTGTAAATAAAGCAGTCTTGCTACCAGCCATTGCTACAATTGTTGGGTAGCAAAGAGATGCACCGATGGTTGCACCAATATATCCGTCCATGCCAAATTTTTTGGCTGCTGAAATTCCTAGAATAACTGGTAAGAAGTAGAATAAACTGTCACCAATTGCATTTAGGATAATGTAGGTACCATTGGTTGCGGAAAGCCAACCGAATGCCAAGAACATGGCGTTGAAACCTTTGATCATTCCAGCAGCACACATTGGCCCTAAAATTGGGTTGAAAATACCAGAAATCAGATCAATGAACCGATCCGCAATGCTCATGTTGCTTGTGTCCACATAATCATCAGGAACTGAGCCACCATCACCGAAACCGCCAATTTTAATTAGGGTATCGTAAACATCAGCAACGTTATTACCAATAACAACTTGGTATTGACCACCAGACTTAACTAATGACAAGACACCATCAGTTGCCTTCATTTTTTCATCGTTTGCCTTTGAAGCATCCTTTAACTTAAAGCGCAAACGTGTTGTACAATGCACCACGCTGGCTACATTATCTTTACCACCAACATTGGCGATAATTTCACGACTTAATTCTTCGTAAGCCATCTTTTCCTCCAAAAATCACAAAACCCGGGGACTTAAAGAAGACCTCTTGCAAACATTCAATTAAGGATGAAACAAGGAAGTTTTCTTTATGTTCTCGGGTTAATGCCTGTAAAACAGTAACACACCGTTTAAACTAATTATTTTTCATCGGCTGGAATTTGCTTTGCTTCCGAATCAGTACCATCTTTTTGTCTATGCGTTACCCGCCAGACATGGAGCGTCAGATAGACCTCATCATCAGGTTGCAATTTCCAACCAGCCTGTTTAGATAAATAAGTGCCGATTTTTAAAACCGTCTCGTATGCTTTCTTGTACTTGACCTTCATTAATTCGAGCAATGAATTATCAAGTTCGCTGCCGCTATCTTCATCACCAATTTCATACAGGTGCCGCACCATGAACGAACGTAAATGCGTCATAAACCGATTGAAATTAAATGATTCCGGATCAAGCTGCATCCCGTACTGATATTCAATGATTTCAATTACACCATGAATTAACTTGGTGATTTTGATTGTATCTTGAAGCTTAGTTTGATCAGAACTAGCATTGATAAAGTGATAGGTCAGATAAACAACTTCTGAATTGGGAAAGGTTAGCTTAGTCTTTTCCTGAAGCAGCTTCAGCGCATCTTTCGCAGCTGAATATTCTTTAGGAAATAACTTCTTTAATTCCCATCCCACAGTACCTTGGCCTAATTCAAAGCCTTCATCGGTTCTTTTAAGCATAAAATCGATGTGATCAGCTAAAACCAAGTACTGATAATCAGTAAAATTAACGCTTAGTCTCTTTGAAACAAGATTGATTACATCAGTTGTCAGAGATAAAGTACGTTTATCAATATCCCTAACACTGTCAATCATCTTGATATTCTTTTCGACAGCAACAAAACGACGAGTAATTTTTGTTTCATCAATTGGATCATTGGGCTTTTTCCCAAAACCAATTCCGTTTCCAATTACTACCCAATCAACACCAGATTCATCCGACACTAAAGCAGCATTGTTGTTAAAATTTTTAATAAATTTCACTCAGCAAACTCCTCTTTTCAATAAAAAAACCTATGAGCAACACTAAAGCCTTGTTGTTCATAGGTTAATGCCTGATCGAATCAGTAACACACTTATTTACTCTTAAGATTATAAAACAGTGTTAAAGCGATTTCAATAGTTATTTGAAGATTTTTTATCAGTGTTTCTAGTTATTTCTCAAATAATTAGGCATTTTACCAATTTATCATTAAAATAAGAGGTAATTTGAATAACTTTCGCAAAATCAGAGGACAAATAGCAATGGCAACTAAAAAGCAAAATTTAACCACCAAGCAAAAAATCGGGTCTACAATCCAGGTTCTATTTATAGGTATACTTTTTTACTTAGGGGTAACACTTATTTTCTTCGGTTCTGGTTTCGGTGACTCCTACCTTGTCCAGCAAAACGCAGAGCAAGCTTCTTCAGGATTAACACCTAAAAAAGCAGATCAAAATAAGCACCGAAAAACAACTTATGACGCTAGTAAGACCAAGTCAATTAGTACAACGCGGATTTTAAGGTCAAAGAAAATTAAGGCTTATGCTATTGGGCGAATTTCGCTTCCAGCCGTTAACATTCACAATCCGCTGTTTGCCGGATATGGCAGTGAAAACCAAAACTTGGAATACGGCGTTGTTACTTGCCTCCCGGATCGTGTAATGGGCGGAGCTAATAACTATGTTCTGGCAGGACATTATATGGGCGCATATGGCCCTGCTGTATTAGACAATTTACACTTGGCAAAACGGGGTGACTTAATCTATGTGACCGATCTTCATCACATTTATGCTTACGAAGTTAAAAGAATTTCTTTTGCAATTAAACCAACACAAGTTGAAGTCGAAAACAACATAAAGGATAGAAGTATGATTACCTTAATTACATGCTCAGACTTTAACACTTCGAAATACGGGTATGGGCAGCACCGCACAGTTGTGCAGGGTGATTTAATCAGCAAAATTAAGGCAACCAACAAGAATTTATCTGCGACTGAATTAACTGCTAATTTTTCTGCAAAAAAAGGCCAAAAAAAGGTCGCTTTACCAACCAAAAAGGGACGGCATACTATTAAAAAGAGCCAACAAATTCGCGCGAAAGCTCAGCCTAAGTTTTTCCAAAACATGACTCTTATTAAAGCTGCCATTATTATTTTTAACGTTATCTTCTTTCTAATTATTGTCTGGCGTCTAGTTAAAATTTGGCGCTCATAACTAGAGCGTAACACTAATTTAATTCGCTCATTATTAAGTCGTAATTGGCACTATTTTTGCCAGTTACGGCTTTTTTGCTTAGGTTTGCTTTTTGTGATAAAAAATCGTCTTTAATTTGTAGTGCACCAAATAACTACATAATTATTAAAATCAATAATGCTAAATAAGGTATAAGTCATTTTTAAATACCGGTAAATACACCGATTGAATTAAGAAAGTCAATTTGATGCGATAGCAAAAATATACGTTATTAAATTATTAATTATTAATAACAAAATTACAAATTTTGGTAAAACTAAGTTATGTTATCGCTCTACTCCTAAAGCCTTTCTAAAATTAAATATTATTAAAATAACAAATATCAATATTAAAATGCTATTTCTGCGCATTATGTTATGCTACACATCAAGCTATACATATGGTATGATTAGTGCGGAGAAATTCCTAAGGTTATAAAAGTATCTTATGTTATGTTTTTTAGATTATAGTTATATATTTTTAGAAATTATAAGCGTAGAGGGGGAGAATAATGAATAAATTTGTCAGCAAACATCCCACTGCTGGGAAAATTTTATTTAGTGCTATTACAATGACTTCTTTGGGTCTAATGTGTGCTAATGCCAAATCCGCTAAAGCCGCTACTTTATCATCTACAAGTCACTTATTGGCTAAAAAAGATAAATTGAAAAAAGCGGTTAAAAAAGTAGCAAGCAAATCATTTTCAGACATTGCTACTAGTGGACGTTCTTCAAGTAGTGCTGCCGTTGTAGCAAGCGCATCACAAAATCAAGAATCAGTGGGTTCAACTATTAATAATCAAATAACAATTCATTACGTAGACACAAAAGGTAATGTAATTGCTCCAGACAAAGTTATCAGCGGTAATGTTGGTGAAAAATATACTACTTCACCAAGAGAATTTACCGACTATGTGCTAGATTCACAACCTAAAAATGCAACCGGCACTTTTAGCAATGATAAGCAAAACGTAACTTATGTTTATCACAAGATGACCCCTGCTGAAGCTGCTAAACAAGCGGAGCATTTTCCAGGAGATGGAAATGATGTAGTTGGGATTGGCATTGACGAAAGCGGAGCTGGCGTAATTGCCGATGATGTCGCTGCCGGCAAGCATGCTCCCCATAAAAAGGGACACAAAAAGCATCGGGCAGCGAGTAAGGCTAAAAAGGCGATTCAAAAAATCAAAGTAAGTAATCATACTCGTGCTTTTGGCGTAAATTCACCCTCCTCTACTCAAAAAAATAGTAGTTCAGTGCAAGAATTACCTCATACGGGCACTAATGATCACTCCAAAGCAATCGCAATGGGGCTTGGATCGGTTGCAATAATTGGAAGTCTTGCTGGGGGCTGGTATACCCGCAAGAAAATCATGTAGCCTTACGCTATACTAATACCACTTTTCAAAACTATCTTAAAACGAACTAATTAATGCACGTACATTCAATGAAAAATTGAGTGTACGTGTTTTTTTGCCTATTTTTTCTTCAACTACGAGGTAATTTGGCTAAATTTGCCTCCAGAAAAAATTTTTTAAAATAACTTTTGTTTTTATTCGTTAAAATAATTAGGTATTAGACAAAATTAACCAAAATTTCAATTACTTTTTCCATTTATCTATATGTGAACATAAATTGCGTCACAATCTCGAACTATATTTTATATAAATAACACTTCTACTAATTAAATTAACAGTTTCACAAAGTCTACAAAATGAAAATTCGTATTTTCCGCTTTGCTGAGCCTTATTAAGGATAACGCCAATATTGTTTTCACTTGTAAAGTAAGATAAATAAGTTTTATAGTGAATGCGTTTCATAAAAAAACAATTTAGATCAACAGGCAGTGGTATATACCGCTATTACCAGCAATTCGTTAAACTTTTAATAACATAAGCTATTTATGTTAAATAAATAATTATAATTTTCTGTTAGTTTATACTATACTTTTGGTCATAAAAATGCTAAAATGAATTCATCATAAAGTTAATTTATATGACAAGTGTTTCTTGATTATTCGAAAGAAATAGAGAAGTAAAGTATATAAAATGAATAACAAAATAACTAAATATCAACAAACGGGAAAATTACTACTTAGTGCTGTTGCGATTGCAACTTTAGGTGTATCTTCAATTAACGTGACTTCCGTTAAAGCTGATACTGCAGCTCCAAGTCACTTAAAAGCTAAAAAGTCCTTAGGTCCGACTGCATCAAAAACTTTTGTTTTAAAAGCTGCTCCTGAAGACTTTGCCGTTTCAAAGGCTGCTAGCACCGCTTCTGCTGGTACGAAAAAGAAAAAAGCCAATAAAAAAGGTCCCAAAACAGCCTCCAAAACCTTTGTTTTAGAAGCTGCTCCTGAAGATTTTGCTGCTTCAACTGTCTCCTCTGCTCCTGGTAATGTTGTTGTGCATTACCGTGACAGTATCGGTAAAACCTTGGCACCTGACCAATTTTTAAAAGGTAAAGTGGGTGCTAACTATACTGCAACTGCACAAAATATCGCAGGCTATATTCTAACTACTAAGCCAAGTAATGAAACTGGCATCTTCACCGATAAATTGCAAAATGTAACTTATGTCTATGACATTGACGGCGCAATTGTTGATGGTGATGCAATTGGTATCGGTCTTGCCGAAGCTGGTGCTGGAGTTAAAGTTGATCCAGAAACAAAAGTAAGTAAGACTGCTGCAGCTATTGGTAAAAAAGTAGCTAAGTCTGCTCCTGTTGCAAACTTTAAGGGTAAGAATGCAACGCAAAAAGCAGCTGTAATTGCAGGTAACGATTCAGAACATCGTTTGCCACAAACTGGTGCAGACAACAGTTCACATGCGGAAGCGTTAGGACTGGGATTCCTATCAATATTTGGAGGTTTGATAGGTGCATGGTTCAGTCGAAAGGGAAAAACTGAATAGGTAGCCAGTATATTTTTATGATATTGATGGAGTAAAAAAATTAACTAAACAAAATATCTTATTAACAACTGGCTGCTTAGTTTTCTTTTTTACATAGCTTCCTTAAGACTAGATGAAAGATTTTATTCTACGTTCTACACTAGGATACTCATCCATGAATTCAAAAAGCGATTTATCACTAAGATAGATCGCTTTTTTTATGCACAAAAAAGCTAGTTAATCTATAATTGTAAATTTACTTAAATTAACTATATGTATTATATTATCAATATAATTAATGTACAATTCAATAAAACGTATACCTTTTGTATAAAAACAGGATTAATTCTGATTATTGTTATTTAAAATAGCAAATCACCTTAAGACTAGTTCAACAGTATTAAGCGTTTCTTTGTGATTTTAAAAACAAATAGTTTGATGCTATAAATTATTTTTATTTTTAATATTGATTTCGCTTATATGCAAATATATAATGCTCATTAAATATAAACTAAATATGAGGTACATTATATGAAAAAGTCAAATAATTTGTACGGTCAAAAAGGCAAAGTCTTGTTCACAAGTGCTGCTGCCATCGCACTCAGCCTTGTTGCTGCTAATCCCGATAAAGTTAGCGCTGCAACACAACCTACTAATCAAGCTGCTAAAAAGACCGTTAATATAGCTAAAAAACGAGTTACCAAGAAAGCTGCTATTCAACCCACAACTTTAACTACAGAAAATTATTCTGAAGCTGTGCCGAACGATTCTTCTAATGAGGAAGAAAATAGTCTTGCCACCGACAAAAATGAAGTTGATTCTAGTAGCGACCTTTCAGCTACAGAACCTAATGATACGCCCGCTAAGATTGAAAAACGCGACAGTGCTCCTGCAGAAAGAACTGTTTCGGGGCAAGTCCATGGTCTTAACTTAAGCTATAACCAAGATACTGATGAGTTATCAATCAATGGTGGTTCTGTTACAGCAAGAATTGTTACTAGCGATGGAAGAAATACTAGCGGAATTAGCAAGTGGATAATCACTGGTAATGATGGAACAAATATTCCTCTCGCAAAAACTAAAAAAATAAGTATTACTGCCAAAACCCAGTTGAGTAACAGTGCTCCTGAGAGTCTGTTCAGCAATTTCACAGAATTAACCGAGATTACTGGTCTGAATCTGCTCGATACTTCCCAAGCAACCAATATGTCAAACATGTTTGCCAATTGTTCCAACCTCACCAGCCTTGATTTATCCAGCTTAGATACTTCAAATGTTGTATACATGGACGGCATGTTTTATGGTTGCTCTGGCCTTAAGCAAATTAATTTGAAAGGCTTTAATACTGAGAAAGTAACCAGTATGCTTAGTATGTTTGAAGGTGACTCTTCGTTATCAACCATCAATTTATCTGATTTTAAGACACCAAAGTTGGAAAGTACTCAATCAATGTTTACAGGATGCAAGGGATTAACTGAATTTACCTTTCCTTCTATCACTCCTAATCTAATGGGTGTAGGAGAAATGTTTAATGGTTGCACTAGTCTCAAAAAACTAGACATTAGTAGAATTGATCTAGTTACTCAGAAACTTTACGGCAACAATAGCTGTCTTGGCATGATATCCAACTTAACGAGCTTGAATACATTAGTTCTTGGTAAAAAAACAGCACTTTCTAACTTTTGGTATGACTCATTTCATGGTGATGATGGATTTAATTGTGGATTTGATAACGAAGGACCTTGGCAACAAGTTGATGCTACTCACGGTGGAACCATCAATAATCCAAAGGGCCAAAAGAATTTATCAAATACAGACATCATGGACATTTACCAATTTTTTGGATATCGGGACAGTGATGCAAATCCGCACACACACGAGAAAACTAAAGATTTTCCAGAAGATACTTATGTCCGCCTTGGTGAACCAATTACTTTGCAACACGTTGACGAAAGTGGCAAAGCTATCCCCGGCGTTGAAGATACTAAATTCTATGGTCCAATCGGTGACGACTACACTCTTTCACCAGACCAAGTTCCCGGCTATACCCTTAAGGCTGGACAAGATCCGTTTACGGGAACTTATGGTACAGGCAGATCTGTAACTGCTATTTATATCAAGAACCCTACAGCTCCGACTCCTGTAACCCCTACTCCAGTCCAAGCTGCTGATGTAACTGTCCATTATCAAGATGAAAATGGTAAAACCATTGCCCCTGATGAAGTACTTAAAGGTAATGTTGGCGATGGCTACATTTCAATGGCCAAGACCGTTTCTGGTTATACGTTAAAGGCCCGTCCAGACAATGCTACTGGCTTCTTTTCTGCTAGTCCGCAGTCAGTAACCTACGTTTATGCTCAAGAAGGTACTGCCGGCGCAGCTGAAATTGCCTCAAACGGTAAAGGTAAGAACAGTAAAAATGGCAAGAATGGTAAAACCTTAAACAATAAACCAACTGCTAAAGGTAAAACCAATTCACACCTCGGTCTTGTACCAACTGGCGTGACCAAACAAACCTCTTCCGCTAGTTCCTCCCAAGCTAGCGCGGCGGACAGTTCTGACCCTGGTCACCTACCGCAAACAGGTACTGATAAAAAGACGCAAATTGCCGTCATTTCGGCTGGTGCGGCATTATTGCTCAGCAGCTTAGCAGGCATTTGGTTTAGTCGCAAGAAAAACTAAAGTTTTGGAAAATTACCATAATAATTAAATGGAACGTCAACTTTATCTAAACTTACATAATATAAATTATCTATGAGGTACTTCATGAAAAAGCCAAATAATCTAACACACACGAAAGGCAAAGTCTTGTTCACAAGTGCTGCTGCCATCGCACTCAGCCTTGTTGCTGCTAATCCCGATAAAGTTAGCGCTGCAACACAACCTACTAATCAAGCTGCTAAAAAGACCGTTAATATAGCTAAAAAACGAGTTACAAAGAAAGCTGCTATTCAACCAACAACTTTAACTACAGAAAATTCTTCTGAGGCTGTGCCGAACGATTCTTCTAATGAGGAAGAAAATAGTCCTGCCACCGACAAAAATGAAGTTGATTCTAGTAGCGACCTTTCAGCTACAGAACCTAATGATACGCCCACTAAACGCGACAGTGCTCCTGCAGAAAGAACTGTTTCGGGGCAAGTCCATGGTCTTAACTTAAGCTATAACCAAGATACTGATGAGTTATCAATCAATGGTGGTTCTTATGACACTCAGCAATATGTGAATGATGTCCTTGCTACGTGGAAAATCGCTGGCAGCGATGTTTCACTTGCAAAAGCTAAAAAAATAAAAATTACAGCTGCAACTAAACTGAGCGGTAACGCTACAAGCGGATTTTTCAGTAATTTTGCGGAATTAACTGAGATTACTGGTCTAAAGCTGCTCGATACTTCGGAAGCTATTTATATGGGTAGTATGTTTGCCAATTGCCCTAAGTTAACTAGCCTTGATCTCTCCAGCTTAGATACTTCAAATGTTGTATACATGGACGGCATGTTTTATGGTTGCTCTAGCCTTAAGCAAATTAATTTGAAAGGCTTTAATACTGAGAAAGTAACCAGCATGTCTACTATGTTTTATGGTTGCTCTTCGTTATCAACCATTGATTTGTCTAGCTTTAAGACACCGGTGTTGGAAAGCATTCCATCAATGTTTGAAGGGTGCACGGGATTAACCGAATTTACCTTTCCCTCTACTACTCCTAAATTAGCTTATACTGCCCGTTTGTTTTACGGTTGTACTAACCTAAGAAAGCTTGATCTGAGTTATTTTGACTTAGTGTCCTCGAAATTAGCTAAAGGTGATAACTGTGTTGATCATATGCTCGGGGGTCTATCTAACCTCAGTACTTTAGTTCTTGGCCCTAAATCAGCGTTAGCAGCATTTGCTGGCCTTACTCATTATACTGACGAACAATGGGAGCAAATGAGTGAAAACTTCGCATTTGATAAAGCAGTTAAAGAACCTTGGCAACAAGTTGATGCTGCTCACGGTGGCACTATTTTTAATCCCAAAGGTAAGCAAAAATTATCACCCCTAGACTTGTTAAAAACTTATTATTATGATTATGAAGCAACAAACACAGAAGATCTTCCTACCGATACTTATGTCCGTCTAAGTGAACCAATTACTTTGCACCACGTTGATGAAAGTGGCAAACCTATCCCTGGTATTGATGATACTAAATTCTGTGGTCCAATTGGTGACAGCTATAATCTTAGTGCAGACCAAATTCCTGGCTATAACCTTGTGGGCGGTGATAAAACTTTTTCCGGCAACTATAATACGTCCCGTGAAGTTACTGCTGTTTATGCGAAAATTCCTGCATCTACTGCAGCTGTTACTACCCCAGTCCAAGCCGCTGATGTAACTGTCCATTACCAAGATGAAAATGGTAAAACCATTGCGCCTGATGAAGTACTTAAAGGTAATGTTGGCGATGGCTACATTTCAATGGCCAAGACCGTTTCTGGCTATACGTTAAAGGCCCGTCCAGACAATGCTACCGGTTTCTTTTCTGCTAGCCCACAATCAGTAACCTATGTTTATGCTCAAGAAGGTACTGCTAGTGCGGCTGAAATTGCCGCAAACGGTAAAGGTAAAAGTAAGAACAGTAAAAATGGCAAGAATGGTAAAACCCCAAGCAGTAAACCAACTGCTAAAGGTAAAACCAATTCACACCTCGGTCTTGTACCAACTGGCGTAACCCAACAAACCTCTTCCGCTAGTTCCTCCCAAGCTAGCACGGCAAGCAGTTCTGACCCTAGCCATCTACCGCAAACAGGTACTGACAAAAAGACGCAAATTGCCGTCATTTCAGCAGGTGCGGCATTATTGCTCAGCAGCTTAGCAGGCATTTGGTTTAGTCGCAAGAAAAACTAAATATTAAACTAAGAAAGCCAATTTCTATGACGAATTTGGCTTTTTTCTTTTCTCATATAAATTTTAAAGTCTTTCATTAATTTAACCTTAAGCTTAAAATAAGATATTAATTACAATTTATAGTATTAAAGGAGATACCATGGGACTTAACAAACCACTTTTATTTGCGCTTAGTGATGCACCGACCGGACAGCGAAATCTAATTACCGATGTGGCTGGCGTGACCGTTGGCCATAAAACAATTGTTACTGATCGTTTGCAAACAGGTGTAACCGTCATCAAGCCTTGCCAGGATAATATTTTTCGTGAAAAAATGCCGGCAGCTGCGCATGTTATCAACGGCTTTGGTAAAAGCACTGGTTTAGTTCAGATAGAAGAACTGGGTACAATTGAAACACCGCTAGTCTTAACTAATACTCTAAGTGTCGGAACCGCCACTACTGCTTTAGTGAAAAGAATGCTTGCTGAAAATCCAGAAATCGGCCTGACAACGGGTAGTGTTAATCCGATAGTAATGGAATGCAATGACAGTAGTATTAATCATATTCGCGATTTAGGCGTTACTGAAGAAGACGTTAACGAGGCCTTTGCGGCTGCTTCGTCTGAATTTGCTGAAGGTGGCGTAGGCGCTGGTACTGGAATGCGCTGCTATGAACTTAAAGGCGGTATCGGTTCTGCTTCACGCAAAATTAAAATTGATGACCAGACTTTCACAATGGGCGCTTTAGTCATGTCTAATTTTGGCCTCAGCACCGACTTAAATATTTACGGCCGAGCAATTGGCAAAAAGATTGTTGATAATAAAGATAGTAAAGAAAAAGGTAGTATTATCACGATTATTGCAACGGATATTCCATTTAATTCGCGTCAATTAAAAAGAATCGCTAAACGTTCTAGTATCGGCATTACTCGCAGCGGTTCATTTAGTGGCAATGGCAGTGGCGAAATTACACTAGCCTTTTCAACTGCAAACCGGATTAGTCATTTTCCTGAACATGAATTGAGTTCGATTCAAGCAATTACTGATGATAAGATTGACCGCTACTTCAGAATTACTGTCGATATTGTTAATGAAGCTATCCTAAGCTCACTAGCTCATGGCAAAACCACGCCAGACCGTGATGGTAAACCGCTATTAGGCTTAAAAGATGCACTTGCTCAATTAGGTAACGATCAAGATGCGCTAGCTTTGCGCAATGAATTAGGGCTTTAATTAGATACCGGTAACAAAATCTACTGAAGCTGCACCATGTTATAATTTTACTAGCATCTCAAGTTAACGCTTACAAGTGGGAGGAAAAATATGACACCTTGGTGGAAAAACGCAGTTATCTATCAAATTTACCCTAAATCATTCCAAGACAGCAATGGTGACGGTATTGGCGACCTAAACGGGATTATTAACCGCCTAGATTATTTACAAAAATTGGGAATTGATGCCATCTGGCTCTCACCCATTTATCAGTCACCTGGCGTTGATAACGGTTATGATATTTCTGACTATCAGGCCATTGACCCGCAATATGGGACCATGGCGGATTTAGACAGGCTGATTGCAGAAGCCAAAAAAAGAAATATCCGCATTATTATGGATCTCGTGGTTAACCATACCTCTGATCAACACCAATGGTTTATCGAAGCACGGAAAAGTAAAAATAATCCTAAGCGTGATTTTTACATTTGGCGTGATCCTATCAATAGGCACGAGCCTAATGACTTAACTTCTAATTTCTCTGGTTCTGCGTGGCAATATGATCAGACAACTGGCCAATACTACCTCCACTTTTTTGCTCCTGAGCAGCCTGACTTAAATTGGCAAAATCCTGAATTACGACAAAAAATTTATGAGATGATGACTTTTTGGCTTGATAAGGGCATTGGCGGTTTTCGCATGGATGTAATTGAGCTAATTGGTAAAGAGCCTGATCGCAAGATTGGCGCAAACGGACCAAAATTGCATCCCTACTTGCAAGAAATGAACCAGAAAGTATTAGCCAATCGTGATATCATGACCGTTGGCGAAACATGGAGCGCCGATTTAGAAACAGTTACTAAGTATTCAGATCCAGCACGGCATGAGCTTTCAATGGTCTTTCAGTTTGAGGATCAGCAAGTTGACCAGCAGCCAGGCAAAGAAAAGTGGGATCTTGCCCCCTATCGACCAGCTGCTCTTAAAAAGATTTTGCTTAAATGGCAAACGCAGCTAGACTACCGCCATGCTTGGAATAGTCTTTTTTGGGAAAATCATGATCTTCCCCGTGTCATCTCGCGCTGGGGCAGCGACACTACTTATCGCGTGCAATCAGCGAAGATGTTCGCAATTGCCCTCCATTTAATGCGCGGCACACCTTATATTTATAATGGTGAAGAAATTGGGATGACTAATTATCCGGTTAAAGATATCACTGAAGTTGCAGACCTTGAAAGCATCAATATGTATCATGACCGACTTCAAAAGGGCTATTCTAAACAAGAGCTCCTTAAGGCAATTAATGCCAAAGGTCGCGATAACGCTCGGCGGCCAATGCAATGGTCGGATCGGCTGCAAGCCGGTTTTACCAGTGGTGAGCCTTGGCTTAAAGTTAATCCCAATTACCAGCAAATTAATGTTCAAGCCGCTTTAGCTGATCCTAATTCTATTTTTTACACTTACCAAAAACTAATTCGTTTGCGCCATGAAAACGAAATTGTTGTTACGGGCTCATTTAAGCCGCTAACAACTTCTGCTGATGTCTTAGCATATTACCGCGAATTAGGCGATCAGCGCTGGCTAATTGTCGCTAATCTTAGTGAAAATAAAGCGCAATTTACTGCACCAGATCAGCTTAAACAGGTTTTACTCAGTAACTATTGCGCTCCGCAAACTTTACAGGCACTTACCTTAAAGCCATATGAAGCCTTTGCTGCAATTGTTAACTAAGTTAAATAAAAACTCGTGAACTTGATAAAAACCGTCTACTAGTTAGCGGACGGATGAGCATTCACGAGTTTTTTTATTTGGCTAGTTCTTTTTGATAAAGCTGAAATGTTGCGTTGTCAAAAGCACACATCGTAACTTCCATCTTAGCTGAAGGATTTTGCTTTAACCAGTCTTTTACTGCTGCAAATGCAATTTCAGCCGCCCTTTTTGCAGGAAAACCGTAAGCACCAGTTGAAATAGCCGGAAAGGCAATACTGTGTAAGTTATTCTGCTTGGCTAAAGATAGCGAATTAAGGTAACAAGCGCGTAAAAGCTGGCTATCGGTAGATGAACCTGAATAAACCGGGCCAACTGTATGAATCACATGCTTAGCAGGCAGGCGATAGCCCCGGGTAATTTTTGCTTGACCGGTCTCACAACCGTGAAGTTCGCGACATTCCTGAAGTAAGTCGGGGCCAGCTGCTTGATGAATTGCGCCATCAACACCAAGACCGCCAAGAAGTGAATTATTGGCAGCATTAACAATTGCATCTACGACTAATTTGGTTATATCTCCCTGAATAATTTTAATCATTAGCTCACCTTCTTTTTTAGTTATATTTTACCGCAATTAAAAATCTTGGACGTAAACAAAAAAGTGCGACTGCTTATGGTCGCACTTTGAACTTTTTGCCGTAAATTAACCTTTTTCGGCACCGGCGGTAATGCCATTAACATAAAATTTTTGCATGAAGATAAACAAAATTGTAATTGGAATAGCAATAATAACACAGCCAGCGACAAATTCCGCAAAGAACTGGGTCGCATTGCCCTTGGTATTATGCACCATGTTGTACAAACCATAGGCAATTGTATATGTTTTGGGATTCCCCGAAGTCGATAAGATAATGCCAGAGAAAATGAAGTCAGTCCACGGAGCAATAAATGCCGTCAAAGCGGTGTAGACAATCATTGGTTTTGCTAAAGGTAAATCAACGTTAGTAAAAATCTGCCACTTAGTTGCCCCATCAATTTCAGCTGCTTCATCAATTGAAAACGGCACCGTATCGAAGAAGCCCTTGGCAACATAGAATCCTAGTCCGGCACCACCGACATAAACTAGCAATAATCCGCCCAGATTGAGCATGTTGAGTCCCTTTAAAATATAGTAAAGAGCAATCATTGACATGAACCCGGGAAACATTCCCAAAATAAGGGCAATTTGCATAAACGGTTTACGAAACGAAAAGCGCAACCGCGATAAGACATATGCCACTGAAATAGTTAAAAAGGTTGAAATAATCATTGATAAAATTGAGATGATCAACGTATTAATAATCCAATTAACTAATGGATACTGGGAATTGGTAAAAATACCAATATAATTATCAAACGTGAACTTATCTGGCCAAAAAGTCGAAACAAAGCCAGTATCATTGTATGAGAAACTCGCTAAAATAATCCAAATGATTGGTAAAATCCAGACAATTGCCAAGATAATTAATAAAAGATAACGGAAAAATAGCGAAAGGCGTTTTTGATTTTGATAAGATTTCATCTTTAGCCCTCCTTAAAAGCATTGGTATGACGATAGGCCAGCAGCGAAAAGACGGCACTAATGATAAAGATTAAAATACCTAAAACTGCCGAGGCATTGTAGCGCTGCTCTTGACCAAATGTCAGATTGTACAGCCAAGTTACCAGCAAGTCCGTTGAACCTGCCCCGTTATAGCGATTATTCATTGGTGCACCACCAGTTAGCAGGTAAATGACATTAAAGTTATTAATATTGCCGATAAATTGCTGAATTAAGGAAGGAGCCATCACGAAGAGAATCTGCGGAAAAGTAATTGATTTAAAAATCTGCATTGCGTTAGCACCGTCCATTTTAGCAGCCTCAATTTGATCTGTCGGCAGGTTTTGAATAATAGCAGTGGATACTAACATTGAAACTGGAATACCAATCCACATGTTAACGATAATAACCGTAATCCGCGCTACTAAGGGCGAAGCCTGACTATCAATGAAATGAATTGGGTGAGCTATCATGCCAATATTCATCAAGATATTATTGAGCGCACCCTGATAATCAAGAAATTGTGCCATCATCAGTAAAGAAACAAATTGTGGCACAGCCCAAACAATTACAAAAATTGTCCGCCAAAAGCCTTTATGCTTAATGCCCTTTGATTCAATTAACAGCGCCAATAAAACGCCAAAGAAGAAAGTCGTCGCTGTAGCGGCTATTGCCCAGACAATTGTCCAGCCTAAAACTGGGAAAAAGGTACCGGATAAGTCCCCGCTAATCACACTTCCAAAAGCCTGGAAACCAGTCCAAGAAAAAGCAATGGGATGCTGCCGGTCATAGTTCGTAAAAGCCATTGAAATCATAAAGATTGTTGGCAAAATAGTAAAACACAGAATTCCTAAAATAGGAAAAGCCATTAACGTATCGTGCAACCGGGAATCAAACAAACTTGCTAGCTCTTCTTTATTACTTAAAATGTGTTTGCCATCACGACTCAAGACGTAATTCTTTCTGGTCGAGCGCAAGTTAACGATATAAAGATAAATCATTGCAATACAGATAATGACAGCAAGAAGGCCAAATAACAGAATTAACACCGAATTTGACGGCTGCTTAGTGATATAAACGCCTTGGGCACTATCATAAACCACTTTTTTGGTTTTATTTTCTCCCAGAGTAGTCAGCATACTAATTGCCGATATTCCGCTAAAAATAAACCAGATAATAAATGCAACTTCTGCTAATAACAGTGTTAAGCCCTTAACCCACTGCTTATTCTCAAGGGCATTGCTGCCCATAATAAAGAAGGACAATTTGGTTGCAATACTGCCTTTAGACCAAACCTCACGAAAAGTTGCCTTAACAGCAGCATGCTTTTTCTTTTTAAACATAATTTCTCCTCTTCCTGAGCAAAAAGGTTGGACGCTGCCTGCCCAACCTTTAGTGCTTAAGATTAACTATTTCTTTTCAGAAGCCTTGGCCAATTTAGCAAGTTGAGCCTTGTATTGTGCTGGTTTAACTTTGCCATCATAAGCACCGTTAACTAGAGGAGGAACATCATTCCAGAAGACTGACATTTGTGGTAATTTTGGCATCAAGACTGAGTTGCCTGGTTTAGACATTTCAATTACCGCATCAGCCACTGAATCCTTCTTCACAGCTGGATCGTTAATTGCTTCTTTAAGAACTGGAATTTGCCCAGCTTCCTTATGAGCGATTAATTGTGCTTTCTTATTTGTGATGTAAGCAGCCAATTCTGAAGCAGCTTTTGGATTCTTAGTGTGAGCATTAACTGCAAAACCTTCGATTCCAAGGAATGCCTGCATTTGAACTGACTTACCGCCAACTTCAATCATTGGATACTTCGCAACCGCAAAGTTCTTGCCTAGAATTTTCTTGATATTGGCAGCATTCCAAGGACCATCTAAAATAGCTTGCGCATTACCCTTCTTCAATTGGTTTAATGCGTTTGAAGTCTGCATTACGCCCTTGTTATTTCTTTGTTCAGCGTACCATTTCAGTGCATTAACACCCTTTTGTGAATTAAACGTTGAGCCCTTTAAATCTTCACCGCTGTCACCATACAACTTTGTACCAGCTGAGAAGAAGACTGGCCACATAACATAAGCGTTAGTAAAGTCCGTTGCAACAACACCTTTAGAAGTTAAGGTTTTCCAATTTTTGACATCATTAGCAGATAACTTAGACTTATCGTAATAAATTGTCTGTGCCTGTTGTGCGTATGGATAGGCATAAATTTTTCCTTTCCAGGTTACTCCCTTAGCAGCAACGGCAATGTAATTAGCCTTAATATTGCTGGTATCTTTTGGTGAGAGCGGGTTAATGTAACCTGAGTCTGCCATTTGTCCTAATTGGTCGTTAGGTGCTTCAAAAACATCGGCAGCTTTTGATGGGTCCTTGCCGACATCAGTTTTGGCATTAGCTGAACCAGTTGGATTTTGCGTAACGCGAACAGTGATATTTTTATGCGATTTAGTAAAATCACTAGCAATTTTCTTATAATATGACACTTGATTAGTATCAACCCAGAGCGTCAATTTCGTATTTTGGCTGCTATTTCCGCTTGCTGATTTTGAATCATTATTTGAGCAAGCTGCAAGAGACATTGCCGCTAAAATTGCTGTACTACCTAATGCTACTTTCTTCCAAATTTTCATGTTATTTACCTCCTAATTTAAAACAACATGCTTTTTTATTTTCAGTTCCCATTTGGCAACTGAATTTATTCCCTAATTAACAATTGCCAGCGTGGTGTCTTGATCAAAAAAGTGGGCCTTGTTGAGGTCAAATCCCATCTTGACTTGATCACCGGGTTGGTAAAGATCCCGCGCATTAATATTGGCAACGAATTCCGTATTAGCAACTTTTTGGTAAAGCTGAATTGTTGCCCCTAGTAATTCGGACACAACGACCGTCGAATTAACCACTGCGTTCGGCCAAGTTTCGAGAAACGCTTCTTCAGCGTGAATATCTTCAGGTCTAATGCCCAAAATCAAATCACGGTCGTTATAGCCCTTCTTTTCGAGCAATTTTGCTTTCCCCTCAGGTATTCCCATGTCAATGCCGCGATTATCAGTCACACGCCCATTATGATAATGGACATTAAAGAAATTCATCTGGGGCGAACCGATAAAGCCTGCTACGAATTGATTAACGGGATGGTTATATACTTCTTGCGGGGAACCAATTTGCTCAACTTTACCAACCGACATTACAACTACACGGTCAGCTAAAGTCATCGCCTCTGTTTGATCGTGCGTGACGTAAATGGTTGTTGTACCTAAGTCCTGATGCAGCTTGGCAATTTCGGCCCGCATTGATACCCGCAATTTTGCATCCAGGTTGGATAAAGGCTCATCCATTAAAAAGATGGGTGCATCCCGCACGATTGCTCTACCTAAAGCTACCCGCTGTCTTTGACCGCCAGATAGCTCAGCTGGTTTTTTATCCAAGTATTCTTTCAGGTTCAAAATTTCAGCTGCATGTTGCACTCGCTGATCAATTTCGCTTTTCTTATAATGACGCAGCTTTAGCCCAAAGGCCATATTGTCGTAAATTGTCATGTGCGGATAAAGCGCGTAGTTTTGAAATACCATTGCAATATGGCGGTCCTTTGGCGCTACATCGTTCATTACCTGATGATCAATCTCGAGTGTGCCTTTGCTGATATCTTCCAATCCGGCAATCATCCTCAAAGTAGTCGATTTACCACAACCAGAAGGCCCAACAAAGACGATAAATTCCTTATCTTTGATATGTAAATCAAAGTCCTTCACAGAATACTGGTCATTACCCTCATATTTTTTGCATAGATGGTTTAAATCAACTTCAACCATTCTTTTTACCTACCTTCTTAACTAGCTGTTTATATAAGCAGCCACGATCTTATCTAACTGCAAGTCTTTGGTTGAAGCGACAAGATAGTCGGCCTCTTTCAACACGGTGCGGTCGCCAATACCAACGGCAAATTGCCCGGCCGCTTTAATTGCAGCAACCCCAGCTGCGGCATCTTCAAAACTGATCACTTCACTCGCCTTTAAGTGCAAAAGTTGTTGCGCCTTTTGATAGATTTCCGGATCTGGCTTGCCCTTGTTAACTGTTGCCGCATCGACAATGCCAGCAAACTTACTGGCAATCTTCAATTTGTGCAATATTTTAGGCGCATTTTTCGAAGCCGAAGCAATGCACATTTTTAAATTGGCCTCTTGTGCATCCGCAAGTAGTTGCGGAATGCCAGGTAAAATGTCTTTCGGCGTCATCGTATCTACTTGCTGTAAGAACTTCTCGTTCTTAGCTGCCGCAAACTGCTTCTTCTGCTGCTCAGTATACTCATTAGTTTGATGACCATATTGCAAGATTAAATCTAGGGAATCCATGCGAGAAATTCCTCGTAACGAGTTCAGTTGCTCGTTTGTCAGTCTAATTCCTAATTCTTTAGCTAAATCATTCCAAGCGGCTAAATGAAACTTCGCTGAATCTGTCAAAACGCCGTCTAAATCAAAAATCAAACCTTTAAGCATGCCACTTCACCTTCTTTCAATTCAACCTGTTGGTCTTTAACCATGACTGTAAGCTGCTTACCACTAATCAAATCAAGCTTAACTTCATCATGGCTAACGGCTACTTTAATTAAACGATTACGGTAGTTAAGTTTGAAACTATAATTCTGCCAGTTATCGGGAACGAACGGATTGAACTTTAGCTGCTCTTTGTCATAACGCATTCCCGCAAAGCCTTGAACAATTGCAAGCCATGAACCGCTCATTGAAGTTATATGTAGTCCATCGGTAGTATCATTATTGTAGTTATCAAGGTCTAACCTGGCTGTTCGTTCATAAAGAGCAACCGATTGTTTCTTTTTACCTAATTCAGCCGCTAAAATTGAGTGAACACAAGGCGAAAGAGAACTCTCATGAACGGTGAGTGGTTCATAAAAATCAAAGTTGCGCTCCTTTTCTTCTTTAGTAAAGCGATCATCCAAATAGTAGATTCCCTGCAAGACATCTGCTTGCTTGATAAACGGTGAACGAAGGATTTTATCCCAAGACCAATGCTGGTTAATTGGACGTTCAGTTGCCGGAATTTCCTTTGCTGGCTGCAAATCTTTGTCTAAAAAGTCATCTTGCTGTAAAAAGATGCCGCGTTCATGATCTTCCGGCAAATACATATTAGCAATAATGTCCTGCCAGTTAGCTTTTTCCTGTTCACTAACGTGAACTCTCTTTTGGGCTGCGGGATCAGCTAGGGGCAGGCGCTCTAAGGTGTATTGCAAAACCCATTGCGCCATCAGGTTAGTAAACCAGTTATTGTTGACATTATTCTCATACTCATTCGGCCCGGTTACACCGTGCATGACATACTTTTGCCGCCATTTTGAATAGTGAACCCGATCTGCCCAAAAACGTGCTGTTTCAACTAAAACATCCATTCCCTCGTTTTTAACATAAGACTCATCCCCGGTATAACTGGTATAACGCTTAATTGCAAATGCAATATCAGCATTACGGTGAATTTCTTCAAAGGTAATTTCCCATTCATTGTGGCATTCAAGACCGTTAAAGGTCACCATTGGGAAAAGCGCACCCTTTAACCCAAGATCTTTAGCATTCTGATAGGCTCCTGCCAGTTGATCGTGCCGATATTGAAGCAGTGCCCTCGTCACGTTTGGCTTAGCCACGCATAAATACATCGGGAAGATAAAGGCTTCAGTATCCCAGTAAGTCGCACCACCATACTTTTCGCCGGTAAAACCCTTGGGACCAACATTGAGTCGTTTATCTTCGCCATAGTAAGTCATAAACAACTGTAAAATATTGAACCTAATTCCCTGCTGGGCCAAATCATTACCGGTGATTACCACGTCACTTTTTTCCCACCGTCTTTGCCAGATAGCGGTATGCTCAGCTAGATTTTCGGCAAAGCTCTTGGCCTGCAAGCGTGTCATCAATTCGGCGGCTTTTTGAGCTTGCATTTCTGGCTCAACATCGCGACTAGTAACAACAATTACGTCTTTTTCAAGGTTATAGCGATCACCGGAATTGAGGTCAACCGTTAACTTTTCACTGAGCCCAGCTTTAGTTGTTGTGACCATTCCTTTGACAAAATGATTGTTATGCCGCAATCCCTGCTTTAAGAGAACTGTAAATTGCGGAACTCCATATGGATTGGGGATTGTTTTAACCTGAATCGTGCGCTGATCGCTATCTTCACCGCAGCTTTGCCAAAAATGCTCATTGTAGTTGCTGTCTTCATTAGTAACCGTGCCATCCAGCGTTGCTGTAAAGGTAATTTTGGCTTTTCCCGTTAAGACTGTCGCCACAACGTTAATCAGTGCCGCTTCTTTTTGTTTAATATGTAAAAAACGTTGAAATTCAAACCTAACCGTGGTTGTTGTTCCCAAATAAGTAAAGCTCCGCGTCAAGAGGCCTTGATGCATATCCAGTGAAAAAGAAAAATCTTTGATCTTGCTGGTTGCTAGATCCAGCTTTTCGCCGTTAATATTAATGCCGATGCCAATAAAACTGGGGGCATTGATGGACTTGCCAAAGTACTTGGGATAACCATTTTTCCACCAGCCCACTCGTGTCTTATCCGGAAACCAAACTCCAGCCAAGTAGGTTCCTTGCAAGCTATCGCCTGAATAACCCTCTTCAAAATTACCGCGCATCCCCATGTAATCATTACCAATTGACGTAATGCTTTCCTGCAGACGTTTATCTGCCGGATTAAACTCATGCGTAGTAACTTGCCAAGGATTAATCTCAAAAATCCGTTTCATCTGCTTATCTCCTCTTGTGCGGTTTTGTTTACGCTTTCATTATTCGCCAAAATGGAGCATCTTTGCAATCCAAAATCCTCTGTTAACGGTATCAAAATAATTATGAAAAAAGCAGCAGGCTTTCTTTGCCTGCTGCTTAGATATTATTCAACTTCAATTGCAATTCCCTTGGGCTTTAACAATCCATTGGCAAAGTTTTGCTGTAAGATTGCTTGCCCCGTAAGTGCGACATCTTTGGTAGTTGTGTTGAAATATGCCGTAATTTTGACGTCTTTTGTCCGAACAACTTTAATTAAGCCGGTTGCAGTAACAGTTAAAGATATTTCACCTTGGCCCAAGGTATCTGCGTATTTTTTCCGAAAGGCAATTAATTGCTGTACTTGCTGCCAAACTGCACTATTTTTCTTACTCCAATCCATCGGCTTACGGCAATCTGGATCATTTCCGCCAGTCATGCCCATTTCGGTGCCGTAATAAATACACGGACTGCCAGTCTGCATAAACATAAAGGTTAACGCCTGCAAGGCCAATTCTTGATCACCTTGTGCCAGCGTTAAAATTCGGGCGGTATCGTGAGAATCTAGCATATTCATCATGGCTTGGTTAGTGCTATCGCGATACAGCATTAACTGATCAGTTAGCGCCGCAACCAATGCTTGCGCCGTTTTTGTTTTCTTAAAAAAGTGCTCCTCAATCTGCAAAGTATACGGATAATTCATTACAGCAGTGAACTCGTCGCCATTTAGCCATGGTCTAGCGCTGTGCCAGATTTCACCAACAATGTAAAAATCCGGCTTAATAGCGGTCAGAGCAGCATGAAATCTGCGCCAAAAATGATGATCAACTTCATTTGCCACGTCAAGCCGCCAAGCATCAATGTCGAAATATTTTACCCAGTAAGTGGCAATTTCTAAGAGAAAATCCTGCACTGCCGGGTTGGCGGTATTAAGTTTAGGCATGCTTGGTTCAAAGGCAAAAGTATCATAATTGGGCATTGCTTTTTGACCAGTTTGATTTGGGTTAACCGGAAATTGATTAATGTGAAACCAGTCAGCAAATTTTGATTTCGCACCGTTTTTAACTACATCTTGCCACTGCAATGATTGACTCCCTAGGTGATTAAAAACGGCATCAAGCATCACGCGCATCCCCCGCTTATGTGCCTGCTCAACTAGCTCGGCAAAAAGCTGTTTGTCACCAAAAGCAGGATCAATTTCTAAATAGTCAATTGTGTCGTATTTATGATTGGAACTTGCCTTAAAAATGGGACAAAGATATAATCCTGTAACGCCCAATTCTTGCAAATAATCTAAATGGTCGATGATTCCCTGCAAATCGCCGCCATAATAATCTTCTCTTCCGGGATGATCACTAGGCTGCCATTTTTTCGTTCCCTGCGGGTCGTTATAAGTATCCCCGTTAGCAAAACGTTCCGGGAAAATTTGGTACCAAACCGTCTGCTTTACCCATTGAGGTACCGTTGTCATGTCAATTGTGTGCAAATAGGGTAATTTAAAATAGCTACTGTCAGCGTTCAGATTTTGCGAATTAAAGCTGCTAATCCCGCGATCGCCGACGATAACATGGCTGTCGTCTTTACCAATGACTTCAAACGTATACTTAAGGCGCCGGTAAGGGGCCTTTAAAGTTACACCCCAGTGATCACTCACTTGTCCGTGACCCAGTAATTTTAAGTCCGCTTTTTTATCTGTCTTAGTATCCAGATAATTATCGGTATAATGAACAACTACCTTGGCAACATCATTTTTTGCGCTATGAAACCGGATCCGAACGTGGTGCGGACTTATAACAAAGCAATCTTCACTTTCTGTTCGGTGCTTTAAGGCTGCTAATTGCATCTTTTATTCTCCTTTATTTACTTAAAACAACACCAGAATATGGCATCAGCACTAACTCGCCATCAGCCAAATAATATTTCCCTGCAGTTAATTCTTCATGGTGATAAGCACGCGGAATTCTTATTCTTGTTTTTTGACTACTTAATGAAACAGCAACAAGCGCACTACTATTGCCCAGATCACGCTGATAGACATAACTGTCTTGACCCGTTTCCCGTAAATAAAAGCGGCCAGCCTGAAATAATTTTCTTTTCTTCAACGCAATCAGTTGACGATAAAAATTGAAGATACTGTCCGGGTCTACTACTTCAGAACAAGCATCAACCTTAACCATTTTTTGGCCATCAAGCCACGGCTTTGTGGATGAAAAGCCATCGTGCGGTTCATCAGTCCACGGCATTACTCCCCGAGCAGGCAATTTATGCGTTGCACTGACCATTTTTAATGCTTCTTGCTCACTTATTCCCATGCTCTTTGCTTGGGCAATAAATTGGGTAACCGTTTCGTCGGCAAACTCCTTGTCTGAAGTAAAAAGCAAATTTTGTAAACCCAGTTCTTCGCCATAATAAATAATCGGAATACCGCGCTGCAAATACATCAGCATTGCTAGGCTTTGGATCTGAATTCTGGTATGCGCCAAACGAGTTGCCATTCTTGGCATATCATGGTTATTCCAGTAAAGAGTCGGTAACGAAATCTCTGCCAGGGTTTGCTGCCAGATAGCTTGCGTCTGCTTGAAGATTTGCCAGTCAAGCTCTTTTGGCTGATATTGCGCTGGTAAACGCGGATTAATTTTGCTCTCATCATCCGTGAAATAGCGAAAAGTGATCACGCTATCTAGCAAGCTATTTTTCTTACTTGTATAATCGGCTGCTAAGTTCACGTTTGCACTTGCTGCTTCGCCCAAGAGCAAGGCGTCAGGAAAGTCACGCTTTATTTGCTGACAAAATGGTTGCAGCCACTCTTGCACTTGGGGCAAGTTAGCAAAAAACGGTTCAGCAATAACTGGTTCAGCATCATTTGGTGCCGGAAAATTTTGACGCAAGTCAGCCTTGGCGATATGAATAAATGCATCTAACCGAAGACCGTCAATTCCTTTAGCCAGCCAATATTCAGCAACTTGGATCATTTCCTGTCTGAGTGCCGGATTTGCCCAGTTTAAATCGGGCATGTGTTTATCAAACAAGTGAAAATATGACTGACCGCTATTTTTCGGGTCACTCTCCCAGACACTACCGCCAAAGAAGCTGCCCCAATTATTTGGCCGCTTGTTGTTACTACCCGCGAAAAGATAATAATTGCGGTACTTGCTTTTTGGATTATTAATCGCCTTTTGAAACCAAGGATGTTGATCGGAAGTGTGATTAAGTACCAAATCGAGGATAATTTTAATTTTTTCTTGATGCAGCTGCTTAATTAACTGCTCAAAATCTGCCATTGTTCCCATTGCAGGATCAATCGCAAAGTAATCTGCCACGTCATAGCCATTATCAACTTGGGGTGAAACAAAGATTGGATTGAGCCACACCGCGTTAATCCCCAGCTTTTTCAAATAAGGAATACGTTGTCTAATCCCATTCAGATCGCCAATCCCATCACCATTACTATCTTGAAAAGATTTAGGATAAATTTGATAAATTATTGCGTTATCATACCAATGCGTCATTTGCTTAATCCTCCAGCTGTAGTTTAGCGAAGAACTGCGGTTAGTTACAAGACAGTAGTGAATGTTACCGGTATCAAAAAATGGTTTTAGGTGGTAATTAACTATCTGCATATATTTTTTGGGCAAAGTATTGCATTTAAATGTTAAAAAGCTCACAATAACTTTGAAACTATTAAAAAATTATAAGAGGAGGAAATTTTGATGAAGATTAAAGCAGCTGTCGTTCAAAAAATGGGTAGCCAATTCGAAATTGAAGATGATATCGATTTACACGAAGTTGGCCCAACCGATTTGCAAATCCATATGGTTGCTACCGGTATTTGTCACTCAGATGAAGCCTTGCGCAAGGGTGATTCCAGTGTTGGTTATCCCGTAATTTTAGGCCATGAAGGCGCTGGAATTGTTGAAAAGGTCGGCAATCAAGTTAAAAACTTCAAAGTTGGCGATCACGTAATTTTGTCGTTTTATGCGGACGGAATTTGTGATAATTGTCTCAAAGGTATTCCTACTCAATGTCGCCACTACAGTGACTATAACTTATCAGGCGTCCGGGCTGATGGTGAAGATCATTTTCAAAAAAATGGTAAACGAATTTGTGACATGTTTAACCAATCGTCCTTTACCACTACTACCGTAGTTGATCAGCGCAATGCAGTTAAAGTTGATAACAGCGTTGACTTACGTAAGGCCGGTCCTCTTGGCTGTGGTTATGTTACAGGTTCTGGAACCGTCTTTAATACTTTGCAACCTAAACCTGGCGATACAATTGCTGTCTTTGGTACGGGCGCTGTTGGTCTTGCTGCCATGATGGCCGGCTCAATTAGTGGCTGCACTAAGGTAATTGCAGTTGATGTTGTTCCTGAACGGTTAGAATTAGCTAAAAAATTAGGGGCAACAGCAGCAATTAACAGCAAGACAGATGACCCAGTTGCTAAAATAAAAGAGCTTACTAATGGCTATGGTGTTGACTGGACCGTTGATACTACAGGAATTAGCGGTGTAATCAAGAATGCGGTTGATGCCTTAGCACAAGGCGGCACCTGCGCGGCAATTGCAGTTACTGCTCAAAATCTCACTGTTTCTACCTGGAATGATCTATGTGTCGATGATAAAAAAGTTGTCGGCGTCAACATGGGGGACGCAATTCCACAAGTTGACATTCCACGACTGCTTGAATTTTATCAATTAGGTAAATTCCCATTTGACGAAACCGAAAAGTTCTACAAGTTTGAAGACATTAATCAAGCAAATGCCGATTCAATTTCTGGTAAGACGATTAAGCCTGTATTAATTATCGATCCAGATTACCAACCAGAATAGCTAATCTGTCATATGACAATACTAAAAAACGTTGAGAAAAAACTCTCAACGTTTTTTGGTTTAGTCTGAAAGATCGCTTTCTCCTCAAATCGAAATTCATGCATAAACCAAACAAGATGCGGATCAGATCGATTTTTCAAACTATAAATTCAAACTAAATATTAAAGTACGTAATCCCAATAAGAGCAAGAAGACTAATACATTCTGTTTAACTACTGACAAGCGATATGTCATAACAAACACTAATACTAACCAGGCTATTATCATTACCAACAATATTAATACTGAACTAATAAGATTACTGATATCAAAAGCAGTTAAGTGGACTATGACAAATAAAAGTAAATACGAATATTCTTTAGGAGCTAAGCCCCTTATTAAAGCCTGCAGCTTGGGTTTACGCACAATAATAAAAGACTCGATTGAATTTCTTTCCATTCGGGGCAGGATAATCGTGACATAATCAAAAACAAAATTATTAGCACTTATTAACGCCAGTTTCATTGGACTTCTAATCCAACCAAAACTTGCCTGCACCAATTGAGGTAACTTTAAATATACCGTATTCCAATTTTGCCTAGCCAGCAAAATGATTAACGCAGAAATAACGGCATAAATAGTGAAAGAATATTTTTTATTCATTAAGCAAAATTCCATTTTGTAGTGTTAAGCCCTGATCATAGTTAATCTCGTCAATTTGATCATGACTAGCAATGATTACTGTTTTATTTTCCTGTTTCAGTCGATTTAGGAGGGTCAAAAATTGCCCAATGCTTTCTTGGTCAATACCGCGTGTGGGCTCATCAAGTAATATTATGTTTTGCTCCTCCATTACCGCTTGAATAATACCTACCTTTTGACGCATACCTACCGAATATTTAGCGATAGCTTGGGAATCATCTGGATCAAGCTCAAATTGTTGTAATAAATTTCTTACCCGCTTTTCATTATAACGATGATTGAGGTTAGCTAGAAAATGCAAGTTTGTCATGGCAGATTCATATTCTAAAAAACTAGGATTTTCAATTAGTGCCCCTATGACATCACCATGATCTAGCTCTACTTTTCCACTATCCGCTTCTAACAGACCAGTAACAATTTTAAAAATCGTCGATTTACCTGAACCATTAATTCCCGAGATATGAATTAGTTGGCCCGGTTTAGCAATCATAGATACGTTTTTTAAAACCGATTTACGACCAAATGATTTTTTAATTCCTGTAATTTTTAACATTTTGATCCTTCCTTAAAAGCCGCCGTATATATGGTGTATAGCACGATAAAGCTCATCATACATGGGACTATAATTTATTAAAAGTTTCTTCTCAATATAGTAGTGATATACCAAATCTAGGATAATCACTAGAGCCAAGAATAAATATGGGTAGCGTGAATTATAAGCCCCCACCAATAGCCAAAACAAAAATAATAGGACAGCTATATGGAGTACTATCAGTGCTATACCCAATAACGGATTGCCATACTTAAATAAAGGATGATCTGAAAAGAAATACGGTACAAACAAGGCTACTAAAAATAGTATGCAATAAACGGTAGCCAAACTTAACAAGCGAATAATCATAAGATTAGTCTTTTGCCGCACACCAACAAGTAAATTAATTCGGCGAAAAGTGAGCACTTGACTATAGAACAGCGCCAAAATAGCTGGTTGCAAATATAAAGAAATTAAGTGTGCGTTAAGAAAAGCATTAGGCAATTCCATAGTATTGGGATCATTTCTTAGTAACAGTTCAAAACTTCCTGCTAGTCCAAACAGAATCATTATGAGCCCAATTAATATGATACGGCGGTGTATTCGTTTATATTGCAAAGTCAACCCTGCTTTCTTTTTCTTCTATACCATATTTTGATTAAGCTCGCAGCAATTACTAAATAGATAATGGCCGCAATGAAAAAAGCTACCAGAGAATTTATTGGTGGTAGTTGCCCAGCAAAAGTATATTGTCCCGGCGCAGTTAAGGTATAAAAAAACCAGGAAAATGCGAAGGTGCGCCAGATTAGGCTATTCATATTTCCTAAAACGGCTAATAGTACCAAAGCTAGTCCCAAAACTGGTCCAAGAATCAGATAAAGCGCATTCTTACGAACAAAAAGTCCCACACTAAAAACTAGCACTGCAAAGACTCCCCAACCAATAGCCGCTAAAATAATGTATAAAATTAAATCAAATAATTCATTAGGCGAAAAATACCCTGGTCTATATCCCTGAGCTAATTTTCTAGGGATAGTTTTAAAGACGAAAGGATAGTAAAACCAATTAATTAATCCTATTTGATATAGATTAGTTATTAGAGAAACGCTCATAGCGCCGAAAAAAGTGGTAACAACACCTTTTTTCAAAAAGGATTTATAACCAATTCTTTGTTGAACAGCACTAAACATATTATTATTTTTTAAGTAAATGAAAAGACCCGAGCCTAAAGTTGGCGCTAATGCCATCATAATAACAGCTGCAATAATATTTTCATCAACTCCTTTGGGTTGTAATGCAAAGAAGAGATTTATAGAAACATCAGATACTCTGTTACCTGATGGAAGAATTCCTTGGTAGTCTCTAATACCAGCAAAAGCTCCCCAAGTAATCAGTGATAAATAAAATATCATAGTCACAACAGAAAAAATTTTTGTTCGTTTTAACATTATTATTCCTTTTTACTATATGTGGTTATATGGTTTTAATTTAGTATTCATTAAAGCAATATATTCCAATAAAATTAAAAAAAAGGGGAGAATAACCCCCCTTTCTAGATTCAGTTATCTCTAAGATAATATTACGCAATTACTTTGTATCAGCACTAAAGTGGAGTTTAGGTGTAGCTTCACCATTAAATGGAGCATAATTACCATTTTTTTAAAATCGGACTTAGTATCTTTGCTCCCAAGTGCAGCCGCCATATACTTTCACATTGTCAGTGTTAGTAGTTGCTTCTGTATCATTATCTATTCCTGTAGCAGCGGTTACTACCCCAAAAATATTTTTAATCCATGCCACTTGATAATCTTAGTTTACAACAGGAAAAATTGATTTTTTCCTACTTTTCCCAAATTTGAGAATCAAATTCTATATTTTTATAGAGTTTTGTTAATATCATTATATTGTTTTCTAAATGATATTTGAGGTCTTTCATTTCCAGATAATCTAACACATTGTAAAGGGCTTTTAATTCTGCTGTCTCATCTTCCTCAATAAATTTGATTGCAGAATCTAAAAAACTAATTTCAATTTTTTCTAGTGAGTCATAATCAGAAAAAATCAGTGATTTTACCTCAAATAAGATTTTTTTGGCATAGATAATATTTTTTCTTATTAATGCATTTGTCGTTTCAAGCAGTGCTTGTAATACTATATGGCGAAAACTGCTCTGTTCAAGACTTTCTTGTTTTGCATAGTCAAGTAAATCATAAGCAAACATATAAGCTTCTTTTCCCTTTAAAAGCATTACGATATTTTTAAAGAAGAAAATATTTTTATAGTTCCAATAATCATTTTCAGCAATGATATTAGAAAAATACAATCTGAGTTTTACTTGTACACGCTTTGGACAAATGCTTTTATTTGTGTGTTTTTTATAGAGGTCACATGCAACTGCCGCCTTAAAGAAAACTTTTTCATTTAACGGATCTAATTTACAAGATTTCAAAGCATCAAGCGCATATTTCTTCAAAAGAGAAGTTTGTCCACGAACAAAAGCACTCTGAATCGCTTTAATATTTACTCCTAAATAAGAAGCCTTACTATTTTCTATAAATTCAACCGGATATATGTTATTTTGATCAAGTAGTTTTAGAACATTTCCCCAAGATAGATTATCGTAGCCTAATTCCCAGCGTGCTAGGCTTGATTTTGAAATTACTCCAGTAGAAGCTTTAACCAAGCTTAAGCGTTTAAGCTTTCTGATGCGTCTGAACTTCTTTCCATAAGTCTCATCTCTCATCAATGTACCTCACTGTTAGTTCATATTTAACGAATTGCTTTATAAGATATATATTAGCGTATATACAAAATCATTGCCATCATTTATAACAATTTTGTAATTTTCTAATAATTTTATACTGAATAAAAAATAGCTAAAAGTATTAATGCACCTTTAGCTACTTTATTTTTTAATTTTTACCTCGTTGACTGCCTGCGAATCAACTTAGGCTTAAGCATTGCCTCCCCTTGGGGTGAGCCGTCCTGCTCAATTTTTTGTAACAGCATCTTAGCCAATAATTCACCCATCGCAAAAATTGGTTGCTTGACCGTTGTTAATTTTAAATTTGAAACCTGATCTAAAAAGACCCCATCATAGCCGATTACGCCAAAATCTTCGGGTACCTTGGCCCCTTCGTTCAGTAGTTGGCGTACAACACCAATTGCAATCCGATCGCTGGCACAAACAAAGCAAGTATCGTGATGGAACTTACCTAAATTTTCCTTGATTATTTTCTGGGCCGCATGGCTATGATTAGGTATCCTGTATATTTGCGGAATCAATTTATTTTGCTGTAATGTGTTAACATAGCCTGTTTCACGTGAAACTTCAAACGGCTCCCGGACATCGATACCAATAAAGATAACATTGCGATATAAACGCGATAAGGCATATTTAGTAGCAATTTCGCCACCGAGCTGATTATTGTTATCAACAAAATCAAAACCGCGGTGATTTTCACCAAAAAGAACGAACGGCTTAGCTAGTTCGTCAAACAAACTATAATCAGATGACCGCGCGCCAGTAATTAAGTAACCATCAAAATTACCTTCTTTGATTTGCTTGCGATCAGTGACTAGCTGAATAGCGTATTGCTTTTTAGATAAACCTTGAGCAATACCGAAAAGCAGGTTCATGTAATAGGGCTCAGTTGTATCAATATCTTCAAGCGTAACGAACTTAACGACATTAGTCCGGTTATTTACTAGGGCTTGTGCAACATAATTCGGTTGGTAATTTAATTCCTGCATGGCCTGTTCAACTAATTCACGTAATTCATCTGTCACTTGTTCGGGGTGATTAATGACTCGCGAAACCGTCATCTTTGAAACATTGGCCTTTTTAGCGACATCAAGCAAAGTTACCACTGATTTATGCCCCTATTCTAAATACATTTGCCTTAATCTTGCCAAGTCGGCATCATTAAAGCCCAATTCTTTTTTAAAAAAGGTATCAAAGTCGCCCCAGCCACCACGGACAGTCTCGGTAATGCCACGAATAGCGATCCCTTCGCCTTTGGTTACATTCATTTTGGCAACCATCTGTGAAATTTCGTCATTGCTTGGCAATTGGCGTGAAACGGCGAAGTCATATAATTTGTTAGTTAATAAATAGTCACGGGCAATTGTATCGTCATCAACACCTAGTGCCATTAAAATCAAAGCAGAAACCATCCCCGTTCTGTCCTTACCGGCACTGCAATGATAAACAAGAGCTTCGTTAGCAGGCATTGCTAGTAATTCACTAAAAATGCGAGCAAACATCTTACGACTATGCTCACTAAGCAAAGTCTGTTGGTAAATTTGACCAATAAAATTATTGCTTAAATCCGGAATATGATGAAGAAAACGATAAATTTTGTGACCATTGGGTCGGTCCTCAGGGTTTTCTGAATAAACCGGTAAATCAAGATAATGAACATTTGGCCATGCTTTGTCCGGTGAAGAATGTTTTTCGTATTGTGAACGTAAATCACAATCAATTGTGACATGCAATTCCGTCAGTTTTTCTTGATCAGCTTCCGTTAGGGTACTAAGTGAATCGGAGCGATAAATTTTATTCCACTTTATCTTTTGGCCATTTTGATTTTGGTAGCCACCAACATCCCTAAAATTTAACGGACCATCTAATTTAACAATTCGATCATGTGCCAATTTTCTCACCTCACACTACTGTATTCGCACTTTTATTCGCCGTGAGCAAATACTTGGGTTGCCTTGACCGCACGCTTCCAGCCTTGATACAGATGCTCACGTTCTTTTTGTCCCATTTTGCTCTCAAAAGTCTTGCCTACAACAAAAATATCTTTCAGTTCGTCAACATCTTTCCAATAGCCTACTGCCAAGCCTGCTAAAAATGCAGCTCCCATTGAAGTCGTTTCAAGCGTCTTTGATCGTTCAATTTTAGTACCCAATATATCAGCTTGGAATTGCAGTAAGTAATCATTATTTGATGCCCCACCGTCCACACGTAATGTTGGGATCTGTATTCCAGAATCAATTTGCATGGTGTCAACTACATCACGAGTCTGGTAAGCAAGTGACTGCAAAGTTGCCTTGATTAAATCATTGTTACTTGTTCCACGTGTAACGCCAAAAACTGCACCCCTAGCTTCGGAATCCCAGTAAGGCGCGCCTAGTCCCGTGAAGGCAGGTACAACGTAAACCTCATTTTCTGATTTGGACGCACGTGCCGCCTTTTCGGATTCCGCCGCCGTTTTGATCATCTTCATTGAGTCACGCAACCACTGGATTGCACTGCCAGAAACAAAGATTGAGCCTTCTAAAGCATAGTTAATTTTGCCATCAATCCCATAAGCAATCGTTGTTAACAGGTTGTTATCAGACTCTGTGGGTTCTTCTCCTGTATTCATAACAATGAATGAACCTGTGCCGTAGGTATTTTTAACCATCCCTTTTTTCAGGGCCAATTGACCAACAAGGGCGGCCTGCTGGTCACCAGCAATCCCACAGATGGGTACCTTGCCGCCGAAAAAGGTGTAAGACTTAGTGTAGCCGTAGATTTCTGAATTCGATCTTACTTCAGGCAACATCTTTTTCGGAATATTGAGCAACTCAAGAATGTCATCATCCCATTTTAGGTCATGGATATTATAAAGCATGGTTCTTGAGGCATTCGTGTAATCGGTAACGTGAACTTCGCCATCAGTTAATTTCCACAAAAGCCAAGTATCAATTGTGCCAAAGAGCAAATCACCCTTTTCGGCTTTTTCTTGCGCACCTTCAACATGATCTAAAATCCAGCGAATTTTAGTTGCACTAAAATAAGGGTCAATAATTAAGCCCGTTTTCTTATGGATCATTGAACTATAACCGTCAGCTTTAAGTCTTTCAGCTAATTCAGTAGTTTGTCGCGATTGCCAAACAATTGCATTGTAAATCGGTTTACCGGTTTTTTTATCCCAGATTACCGTGGTTTCACGTTGATTAGTAATGCCAATGCCCTTGATTTGTTCCGGACGAATACCTGAATTAATAATCGCATTAGCAATTGTGGTTTGAACAGCATGCCAAATTTCCTCAGCCTTGTGTTCAACCCAGCCAGGCTGGGGAAAATATTGGGGAAACTCTTTTTGCGAGGACGAAACTTTATGCCCCTCGTGATCAAAAATCATTGCGCGTGTTGATGTGGTACCTTCATCAATTGCCATAATGTAATTTTTTAACATAATGTATCCTTCCTTAAGAAAGCGGTTCACTATAATTTTACTATTTGACCCTATTTTTACAAGAAATAATTATAGCATTACCCTTATTTTAAGTTATACTGTGAACATAAAGTTTCGATTAAAATGAGGATCCATAATAATGAAAAAAGAAATTATCACTTTAACTATCGCTGGCAATGATAGCGATGGCAGCGCTGGAATGACAGCCGACCTGCATTCGTTTTATGCCAGACAGGTGTACGGTATGGGGCTCTTAACGGCTGCTGTTGCTGGCAACACTACCGGTATTTACGCACAAGAAGTAATGCCAGTGTCATTTATTCAAAAGCAATTTGACGTCCTAAATGACGACTTTAAAATTGCCGCTTTAAAGACGGGAATGCTAGCTAATAAAGAAGTCATCGCCTGTGTAGCTGCCAATTTGCGCAAATACGATATGGGCAAAATTGTGCTTGATCCCGTAATTATGACCAAGCACGGGGACACGCTCTTGGATGATGATGCTTACCAAGCTTTTTTAGACGACTTAATGCCGCTTGCTGATATTATTACGCCCAACTTTTATGAACAACAAAAGTTAACTGGCATGCAACTAGATACTAAGGAAGAAATTCACCGCGGCGCCGAAAAATTGCAGAAGATGGGTGCTAAAAACGTCTTGATGAAGGGCCGACACGATAATGCTGCTCAAAGCGAAGTAACTGATATTCTCTTGGCTGAAGATGGTCAATTCTACGAATTTACTAAGCCATTTATCAACACAGAAAGAATTAACGGAACTGGTGACACTTTATCCGCAGTTATTGCCGCCGAACTGGCTAAAGGCAGGTCAATTATTGCCAGTGTCCAAACGGCCAAAGACTTCACCTACGAAGCAATTGCCCACCCAATTGAAGTTGGCTCTAAGTATGGCCCGATTAATCACTTTGCGGCGCAGGAAGATACGAAATAATTACATAATTTCGGCAATTACATTACTAATTAGTACAAAATTGTTCTGCTTTATTTTGACAATTCACACGGTCAGAATTTTAGTGGAACAATTTTTTCTTAAACAATTAATCTTTTAACGTGTTTGCTTATTTTATGTAAGTTTTTTTAAAAACGAGGAAAATAATTATCTTTTGCCCCTACTGCGCCTTTAAGATATACTTTAACAAGATAGTAGGAGCTGATGCACAATGGCAAGCAAGACAATTAAAATTGCATACTTATATGAAGATTTAATGAATACCTATGGTGATTCCGGTGATGTCAAAATCATTCGGTTTTTACTTAAAAAACAGGGCTATTCTACTCAAATAGACAATATTTCCTTAGGTGATAAGTTCGATGCTTTTGACTATGACTTTGTCTTTTTTGGTGGTGGACAAGACTTCGAACAAACCGTGATTGCCAAAGACCTTCCACGTCATAAAGAAACTTTGACAAAGTATATTAATGACGGCAAACCAATGCTGGGCGTTTGTGGTGGCTATCAACTGGTTGGAACGTATTATAAGACCAACTCAGGCGTTACCATCAAAGGACTAGATATCTTGCCTTTCCATACCGTATTTAAAGCTGATAAACGGATGATTGGCGATACCCGCTACATGAGTGAGTGGGGTGAAGTCAGAGCCTTTGAAAATCACTCGGGACAAACTTATTTTGACGATCCCGATAAATTGCATCCTTTGGGCACAATGATTGAAGGCTACGGCAACAACCCACAAGATCACGTTGAAGGTCTGCGCTACCGCAATTTTATCGGAACCTACTCTCATGGCCCAATTTTAAAAAATCTTAACGTGGCAAATGCTATCGTTAAGATGATTTTAGAATGGCACGATGAGCGCATGAAAAAAGCAGCGGCTGATAAGGCGGTATAATCGTTTTTAACGCTCATTAATTTAAGAAAATTCAGGCAGGTGATATTTGTGGCAACGGCAAAAGATGTCGCGGCACTAGCTGGTGTGTCAATTGGTTCAGTTTCGAATTATCTCAATGGCAGGCATCAAAGAAAAGCAACAGCTGAAAAAATCAAAACAGCGATGACGCAATTGGATTATCATCAAAACATTATTGCCAGTGGACTGAAGAAAAACAAAACCATGTCAATTGGGATTGTTATCAATCAGTTAACTGACTTTTTTTCTATGTCAATCGTTTCCGCTATCGAAGCTTATGTTGAAAAGTTCGGCTACAGCATCATTGTGTGCGATTATCATGATGATAAAAAGCGCTTGGAACAAAAGATTGATTTTTTACTAAAACGCTCAATTGACGCAATTATTGTTTTTCACCAAGATCAATCAACGCCAATGCTTGAAAAAATTGCTAATAGCAACATCCCGATTGTTGCTATCGATGCCCCCATTAATGGTCTTAAGACTGATGTTGTAGTCGTCAATAATTACGACTCTTCTAAAGCGGGCGTAAATTATTTGCTTAAGAAGGGCTACCGTCATATTGGCATTATCACCGGCTCATCTGAAAACTATATTGCGCAAAAAAGGCAGCAAGGTTATGAAGATGCCTTAAAAGAAAATGGTCTCACTGTAAAAAATAGTTATATTTGGTCGGGCGATTATACCATCAAGTCCGGATATGAAGGCTTTAACAGGCTGATTAAGCAAAATCCAGATCTCGATGCCATTTTTATCATTAATTACTACATGTCTTTAGGTGCCATTAAGGCCTACCGGGAAAAAAATCACCAGCCAAACATTGAGTTTCTTGTCTATGATCATTTCTTCGTAAATGATCTTTTCTTTCCAGAAATCAGTTCAATTGAACAGCCTGTAAAACAGATTGGAACCACTGCTGGCAAACTGGTAATTGCCAAACTAACCAACCCTGCCGAAACAAGTTGTCAAACAGTTTACTGCCGTAACATTTTCCACCAAATGTAGAAAGCGCTTGCTTTTTTATCAACATGAGAATATAATTTAGCCTGAATTTGAAATGATTCATTTTTTAAAGAAGTACAGACTGCTTACTTTAAAAAGGCGGACTTTTTAGATTTTTTATTTTTTAGCTAAACTTGAACCGATTCAAGTTAAGGAGGAAAGATTATGAATATTTTATTAGCCTGTGGTGGCGGTATGAGCTCATCTATTTTGGCAACTGCTTTAACTAAAGAAGCTGCTAAAAACCAGCAAAATTGGCACGTTCACGAAACCAGCATTGACAAGGTAGCTGATGACCTGAACGAAGGCGACTACCAATTGATTTTGCTAGCACCCCAAGTTTCTTTTAAAAAGAAGGACTTTGAAGAAGAAGCCGAGCAAAAACATGCCAAATTTATTTTAATTCCAATGACGATGTACAACCCAGCTAAAGTAGATAAATTGTATGAACTAATTATCAAGGAGACAAAATAATGAACTTCGATACAGTTTCTGCAAAAATGGGCCAAATAGCTAACAATCGCTATTTAACCGCTATTAGAGACGGAATGTCGGTTATTATTCCGGTATCAATTATTGGCTCATTTTTCACTATTTTACTGAACTTGCCAATTGATGCTTGGAAGAATTTTATTCAGCCATATGCCGCAATGTTATCCGTACCGATGTATTATTCCATCAACTTGATGGCAATTTACTGTGTATTCTCGATAACTTCACATTTAGCTAAATACTATAAGATTGACCCAATCTCAACTAGTGTCTTAGCTGAAATGTCTTTCTTTATTCTAGCAATTGAACCAATTGTACTAGATAAGGCTAAAGCTGGCATGGCTCCTGGCACTTATATGTCAATTAGCAATATGGGTGCTCAAGGACTGTTTACTGCCATTTTATGTGCTATTTTCACCGTTGAAATTGTGCGCTTTTTCACCGAGCACAACTTGGTAATTAAAATGCCTGACGGTGTGCCTGCAGCAGTTGGTAAATCTTTCAGTGCCCTGCTACCAGGAATCTTAATTATTGTGATTTCGTTTGTGCTAAAAGAACTCTGCAACTTAGACATCAATAAGATTTTGATCTGGATTTTCTCACCGATTGGCTACTTTGGTCGTGACACATTCTTATCAGCAATCGTGCCCGTTCTTTTAATTACCATTATCTGGTTGTTCGGGGTTCACGGAATGGTTATTGCTACACCAATTCTCTATCCTTACTGGTATGCCAACTTAAATGCCAATGTTACCGCTGTTGCTCATGGTCACGCTCCAGTTCACTTCATGACCGAACAATTTTTCCAATGGTTTGTTTGGGTTGGTGGTGCTGGTGCTACTCTTTCACTGGCAATCCTGTTATTAGTTTTAGGAAAATCTAAATTTAGTAAAACAATGGGTGCTGTCACTATCGTGCCCGCTATTTTCAATATCAATGAACCCCTGATTTTTGGTATTCCAATCATCATGAACCCGTATTTTGCCATTCCATTTGTCTTAGCGCCAACCGCAATGGCAGCTGTAACCTACGTAGCAATGAAGCTGCACTTAGTGGCTTATACAACAGCCGTTGCGCCTTGGACGCTGCCCGGACCAATCGGTGCTTGGATGGCAACCGGCTTTGACTGGCGCGCAATCGTTTTATGTCTTGTTAACATTCTGATTTCTCTCATTATCTATTACCCATTCTTCAAAATGTTTGACAACAACCAAGTAAAATTAGAGAAAGAGGCTCAGGAAAATGAAGGGGATCTCAGTTTATCCGAACAAAACTAAAGTCGATGACTGTCTTGAATACATTGATCGTGCTGCTCAACTTGGCTACCAAAGGCTTTTTACAAGCTTATTAGAGCTAAATGATGACAAAGAAATGGTCTTACAAAAGTTTAAAACCGTTTTAAGCTATGCCCATGAAAAAGGGATGTGGGTCAGCTTAGATGTTAATCCGGGCCTTTTTACAAACTTAAACATTAGTTACAATGACCTGTCTTTTTTTAAAAAACTAGGTGCCGACATCGTACGATTAGATTCAAATTTCGATGGTATGCCAGAGTCAATTATGACTTATAATTCCGAGAACTTAACGATTGAGGTCAATATTAGCAACGATACTGGTAATATTGCGAATATTCTCACCTACCGACCGCTTAAGGACAAAATCATCGGTTGTCATAATTTTTATCCGCAACGATACACGGGACTAGATACAGATTATTTTTTAAAGACTACGCGGAAATATCATGACCTAGGTTTGCGGACAGCCGCTTTTATCTCATCAAATCATGGTGCAATTGGACCGCATCCCTATAATGCTGGTTTACCAACGTTAGAAATCCATCGCGGTTTACCCCTTGAAAAACAGGCGCAGTATTTAATTAATACCCAGCTAATTGATGACATTATTATTGGGAATGCATTTGCCAGTGATGACGAATTAGTTAAAGTGGCCAACTTGGAGGCAAAAATACCACAGTTTTTTGTCAAGTTTGCCCCTAACGCAACCACTTTAGAAAAAGAAATTGTCTTAGCCAATTTGCACTTTAACCGGGGAGATATCAATAGCTATGCGATTCGTTCGACCTTCGTTAAGCTGAAATATAATAAACGCGACATACCGGTCAATAACCCTGTCAACACTTTGACCCGGGGAATGATTACAATTGGCAATAATGACTTTGACCAGTACAAGGGCGAGCTTAACATTGTCAAGCAGGATATGGACAACCACGACCACCGCAAAAACGTTGTTGCGCAAATTGTCCCTAGTGATTTGCAGTTTATTGCCTTCATTCAGCCATGGGACAAATTTAAGTTTATTGATGTAGATAATTATTAAAGAAAGGCCGCTATGGAAGGTTTAGAAGAAATTAGTTTTGAAATTATTAGTCATTCGGGGCAAGCAAAAGCAGAAATTATGGAGGCAGTTACCTGCTCTAAGTCTGACGCTAAAGACCCTGAGCCATTGCTGAAAGACGCCAAAGAAGAACTAAAGCAGGCGCAAAACTTGCACTTAAAGGTTTTAGCTGATTTTGCTAAAACTGGTAATAACAAAATTGACCCGTTATATATGCATGCTGAAGATCAAATGATTACAGCAGAAAGTTTTTTAGACTTTGCCACCGAGTTGATTAAGACCAACCAAGAATTGGTCAAATTGCGGCAAGAAGTAGCTAAAAAACAGTAATTTTTCGTTTAAGTTAGTAGCAATTGACCAGATGATAATATAAGCAATTGAAAGTATATAGATAATGAAGATAGAAACAAAAATAAGCAATTTTGAAAAGATGGGGATTGGCCTCTTCGTCCATTGGGGACTCTACTCTAAATTTGCCAAGGGCGAATGGTCACAGAACATCTTAAATATTCCGACCTATCAGGCGGCGTTTAATGAATTCAACCCAAAAGAAGAAAATATTCGCAGCTTAGTTAGACTAGCTAAGAAGTGCGGCTTTAAGTATATTGTTCTTACTGCCAAACATCATGATGGCTTTTACCTCTTTGATACCAAGAATATTAATAACTTTGACAGCGTCCATACCCCATTTCACAAAGATGTTATCAAAATTTTTACCGATGAATGTCACCGGCAAAAGATTGCTCCCTTTATCTATTACGCTACTTATGATTGGAATAACGTTAAGTACCGCGACGACTTTAACGGCTATTTAGCCGAAATGCGTCAACTAATTAAACTTTTATGCACTAATTACGGCGAAATTGGTGGTTTCTGGTTCGATGGTAATTGGGATAAGCCACATGCAGATTGGCAAGAAGATTTGCTTTACCAAGAAATCCGGCAATTACAACCTAATGCCATTATTACCAATAATACCGGACTAGAAAAACAAGGCGTAACGGAAGGGCGAGAAGTTGACGTATTAACATTTGAGCGTGGTAATCCAACTGCAATTAAGCATGTTCAAAACCAACGCTATTTAGCCGCTGAAACTTCGCTAACACTCAATAAACACTGGGGCAATGCCCAAAATGACCTTAATTATCTTTCTGGGCACCAGTTAATTGAGCAAATTTGCCGGACGCGCATGGTCGGCGCTAACCTATTAATTAATGTTGGACCAGAATTTGATGGTTCACTGAATATCCACTGTCGTTCACTAATCGAACTAGTTGGTCAATGGATGGCTATCAACCATGAAGCAATTTACCATACCAATAATTATGAGCATTCAACCTACTCCACTATTTCTAATGACCATGATTTTATTAAAGGTAATTACTTATTTGTTGATGACCTAGGAAATATTGGCAACAGCAACGTCGTTCTAGGTGGCGAACAGGCACGTGAATTAGTTTTCACTAATTTTGCAAAACAAAAAATTGACCATATCGCTTGGCTAGACAACCAAAAGCCATTAGCATTTAAACAAGATCAAGCAGCTAACACACTTAAAATTGCAGCTGATGGCTTTGAATATGGCACTAATTTAGTCGAGCGCGTGGCCAAAATCTATTATTAAAAACTCTCTTACTATATTTTTCGTTCAAATCAAGCACTAATTATTATGCGCTCTCCAAGCTTAGCTTTGCTATTCGTAGTGAAGCTAGGCTTTTTTAATTAAAAAAATTCTTTAAGGCAGAAAACTATTGCCACTGCTCTTGCTCATACGCCATTTGCCAAAACCGGCATTCATAATAGCTGCTACGCACAAAGGCTTTCTGCATCTGCCCACGCTCTCGTTCTGAAGCTTGCGCAGCTAAGTCATTGGTCAACTTTAACATGCGACTAACATTGACGTCATACCAGTCGCTATCATAGGTCTCAATCCATTTCTGGTAAAGTGCAACCGGTGAACCCGTTTGCGCCAATGCTTGACCAATTTCCTGGTAAAGCCAGTAGCAAGGCAAAATGGCACAGACACAAGGTGCAAGACCATCTTTTTCAAGCGTTTTAAACAGATGATTGACATAGGCATACGCCGTTGGTGCTGCGTCAGTTTCTTTAATTTCATTGGATGTGACTTTTAATTCCGCTAAAAAATGCTGTTGCATCGTTATTTCACATTCTTGCAAATCTTGGGCACCTGCCAGCAAGAATCGTTGCACTTCTTGACTAGTAGTTTTCTTTGCCATTAGCCGGTGAATTTTGCTAAATTCAGCTAAATAGTACCTGTCTTGCAATAAGTAAAACCGAAAAGTAGCCAATGGCAATTGGCCACTTTGCAGTTCTTTAACAAAGGGCTGCTCCATGCTTTTTTCCCACAAATCCTTTGCCGCATAACGCAATTGTGCTGTAAATTCAGTCATTATTATCTCCCTCGCCCAATTAATAGTTGCGTGTTTTTTAGTAGTTAGTTTACCTTAGTCGAGTCACTGCAGCAATTCGGTTAAATTAGTTATTGTCTTGCCCAGCAAAAGTCGCTATAATTGAAACCGATAACACGAGGGGTGCCTTTTTGAAGGCTGAGATGGCGAATAGCCAGACCCTTTGAACCTGTAAGCTAATTCTTGCGTAGGAACGTGTCAAAATCCACTTATGCTTTGACACAAATATGTCAAAGCTTTTTTATTGACCTAAAATCGGCGCAGGAGATTTTTAAAGGAGAGATTATGAAACTAGATCTGTTAGCTAAATTACGTGAAACTAATCCAATTGTCCTTAATGCCGCCAATTTTGTGACCGTTCAAGATGTCGCTAACGGCTTAAATGCGCTGGGTGCCTCGCCCATCATGAGTAAGGAAATTGCTGAGGTCGAAGAAATGGTTCAGATGGCATCAAGCATTGCCATCAACCTCGGGACTTTGACTAAATTGCAAATTATGCAAATGAAAGAAATGGGGCTACTTGCCGCGCAAGCTCAGAAACCGATTGTCCTTGATCCCGTTGCCGTTGGCGCAGTCAATTACCGCCTGCAAACCGCACAAAAATTGCTAGAAGCTTTCCCAGCTACAATCATTCGTGGCAACGCTGGTGAAATTGCCGCTTTAGGTGGTTTTGCCTGGAATGCCAAAGGTATTGATGCGGGTTCAGGCAGTGGCGATCTTGACGAAATTACGCGTAAAACCGCGCAAAAATTGCATTGTACAATTATTGCCAGTGGCGTAACAGACACAATTAGCGATGGCCAAAATATCGCTCATGTTTACAATGGTACCCCGCTATTTCAGGCACACGTTGGTTCAGGTGACATGCTCTCAAGCATTGTTGCCGCCTTTGCGGCCGTCTGCGATAATTCTTTTGAAGCTGCGCAAACAGCTTGCCTAGTTTTTGCAGCTACTGGAGAATTGCTCGTTAATGATCATCCTGAAGTAGGCCCTGGCACATTTAGCATGTATTTGATGGATTATTTAGCTAAAGTCAAAGAAACCGAGATTACAGCTATTGCTAAATTTGATTAAGGAGGTTAGCAATAATGACAGAAGAACTAAATTCATTTCCCCAAGTTTTGACCATTGCTGGGACTGATTCCGGTGGTGGAGCCGGAATTATGGCGGATCTAAAAACTTTTCAGATGCAACATGTTTTTGGGACAGCGGTGGTTGTAGCTGTGACTGCCCAAAATACGCTCGGAGTCCAAGACTCGTTTTTATTACCACTTGAAATGGTCGATGCCCAATTTGCGTCATTAGCCTCAGACTTTAAGATTAAGGCTTGTAAAACGGGGATGTTGGGAGATGCAGCGCACGTCCATCAAGTAGCTCTTAATCTGCAAAAATATGACTTTGGTCCGGTAACCATCGACCCAGTTATGGTGGCTAAAGGCGGTGCGCCTCTTCTTAGCCAAGATGCTATTGCCACCGTTAAAAATGAGCTATTGCCGCTAGCTAACCTCATTACGCCTAACTTGCCTGAAGCAGAAGCTCTTACCGGAATTAAGGCTACTAGTGAACAAGAATATCCCCAATTAGCACGAAGCTTGCAAAAAATGGGTGTAGAAAACGTGCTTATTAAAGGCGGACATTCTAACGCTGAAGTTGTGCGCGATTACGCTTTATTAGCAGATGGCACCGACTTTTGGGTTAGCAGTCCACGGACGCACACTAACAGGACTCACGGTACTGGTGATACTCTTGCAGCCGCCATTACTGCTCAATTAGCTCTGGGCCATACTCTCAGTGAAGCAATTAAAATCGGCAAACAGTATGTCACCAAGGCGATTGAACAAACGATTCAGGTTGGTCACGGTCATGGACCACTTAATCATTGGGTTAAGGTAGATTAGGAGGAGATTATGGCTCAATTTAACGCAACACAATTAACCGCATATTTCGTCTGCGGGACACAAGACTTGCCAGCCGGAAAGACTTTACCTAAATTAGTCGAAGAAGCTTTAGAAGCAGGTATCACTGCTTATCAGTTTCGTGATAAAGGACCAAAGTCAACGTTAAACGAAGATGACCGCTTACCAATGGCAAAAGAGCTTCATGAACTTTGCCAAAAATACCATGTTCCTTTCTTCGTTGATGATGATGTCAAACTTGCCCAAAAGGTTGGTGCCGAAGGAATTCATGTTGGACAAGACGATGAAGATATTTCCCGGGTAATAAAAGATGTGCAAGGAAAAATGATTGTCGGTTATTCTTGTTCAACAAGTGCTGAAATAAGTCTTGCGGATCATATTAGCGGAATTGATTATTACGGTAGTGGTCCCATCTTTGCTACTCAGTCTAAAGATGATGCTGATCCAGAAATTGGAATTGCTGGACTGACAAAATTGGTCCAACAAACTGACCGTCCAATTGTTGCAATTGGGGGTATTACAGAAAAAGATTTAACCCAAATTGCGGGTACTAAAGCTGCCGGCGCCGCTGTTATTTCAATGATTGCACAAAGCAGTAATATTGCAGAAACTGTGGCCGCAATGCTAAACACTAATTGGCAGCATTAAAACTGCCCGCTATTTTAAGCACACAAAAACTCCGTTTATTAGCGGAGTTTTTTATTGATTTAATTTTAAATAATTAACTACTGTCTCATATTACTTTAGCCCTAATATTCTTATTTACACATTTTTTAAATAAGTTTCATAGACCGGACACAGTTCAAAGGCATAATTACGGTAAGTTCTTGTTGCCAACTTATCTGTTGAGTCAAATTCACCAGTTAAAGTCTGATATCTTGCTTGCGCCCAGCTTAATTGCCGTTGTTGTAAAAAATCTAGTAGTTCTGGTTTTACTGCTCCCATCCAGCCCCACGTTAATTCATGCGGATGATCTTCAAAGGTAAAACAGTAGGCAATAAGCTGATTTTTTACTCTTAAAACTAGTGGCGCCTCTAGCAACTGATCGGCATAAATAACTTCTTGCCACTTTTCTAAAGAAAGATCAGCCACTGGGTTAGCCCGGTGATTTTCTTGGTAATCGGCATAACTTTGTCGCGTTAATTCCGCTAATTGTTCTGGACATTTTTTAAAGCGGTCAGACTTAAGAGCTCAAAATCACTTGCAATTTTAATAGCTTTGGTCTGATCTAAAGCTATCGCTAAGGACATTTTCGGCATAACCGTCGTTCTAATTAAGTTAAAGCCATTGTCCTTGGCCAGAGTATTAAAGACTAGTTGCGGAGCATAATCATAAGTAATTAGGGCTTTCTTTTGCTTTTTGCGAGCAACTTGCTCTAGTTCTTCGATCATTTGCTGAAAGAACCGTTCTTGTTCAGCTAAGGCTACTTGAGGTGAAAGATAAGCAGCAAAATTAAGAGCAGTCGGATGAAAGTCGTTAATCCAATAGATGCTGGTCCCAATCGTTTTTCCCGCTAAAAAGTAATTTTGTTGATGTTGGGAAAATTTACCCATCATTTCTTTAATCATACGATCAGCGGCCACGTTTTTAAGTAGGTCTTTGCTCATTTTGATAACTCTCATTAAACATAATTAATCGTCACTTCACCAAATTTGCTTGATCCCTGCAAAAGCACTTTAGGACCACCGCCGGTAGAAGTACCATTGATTTCAACTTCACCAAAAACAGCTGCTAAATGATCTTCTATTCGCCAAGATAATGGCAGATAAATTACTACTTCACTCATTGAAGCATTCAGATTAATGACCACCGTATCACCAGCGACCTTAGCAGAATCAAGATAAACATTAGTTTCACCTAAAGTAGAATTAATCGTCACACTTTCTAAATTTTGTGAATGAACGTAACGTGAGACCTCAGATAAACGCTGATTAATGACAATATTGCGGTCGTTTTCATCCCTACTTCTAGAAGAAAAGTTATTACCTGTCGTTTTAAACTCACCATCTTCCCAGATTTGGTCATATTTATTTTGGTGATGATTAATGCGAAATAGCGTATCACGACGCCAACCTTTAGCAAAAATCAGGCATAAGCCAACATATACCAAACATGCGGCCAGTAATAAGGTCCACGGGACAATTTTAGTAATATGAAGCGGCCCAGCATAAACAATTAGTAAAAATGTTACTGAAAAAACCATTCCAAAAATGCTTTTACCAGCAATGCTATTAATCAGTAAAATGCCAAAAACGGCTGTCCAAAAAATTGTTCCTAAGCCTAAATGAAATGATAAAAGGTGCATTTGGTTCATAACAATATAGACTGCTGCAGCAACTAACCCAATGCCCCAAAGTATTTCCTTAATTTTTTGTTTTCTCATTATGATGACCTTCTCTCGTTTAATCGATCACTTAAACTGTGATAATAGCGGCGCGATACATAGACGGTTTTATATGAATCCCGAAAGTGAACCTGACAATTTGAAATTGACCTTGTTAACGCATAGATCTGTTTTAAATTTAAAATTGTTGATTTTGAAATCCTCATAAATTGGCTGCTCAACAAATTTTCTAATTCATAAAGTTTGTAATTGACAGTAAAAGCTTCCGTTTTCGTATGCGCGATTACCTGCCGCCCCTCAGTTTCAAAAAACAAAATATCCGCTAGATTTACATAATAGGTTAATTCATCTTTATGACACTCAAGCTGATCAGGTCGTCCATCCAATTCTTGCAATTGGCGATAAATTTGTTCCACTTCGGGGGACAATTCCCGTGCATGAATGGTCACTGACGGTTCTTCTTGTTCTGGGTCAAGCTCAATTTTCACCTTCAAGATTCTCACCTGCCTTTCATCTGATATTTTTATTAAACGCTAATTAATTTTTAAAAGCCAGTTTATTTTCTCAAGTGGTCACTTTTTTTGCTTAAGTGGTTAAACAAAAAGAGTTAAACTGCCGGACGCAAAAAGCACTCATACTGCTAGTAAGAGCTAACACGATGAGTGCAAAGATTTAACCTACTTTATTCTAAACCGACTTTTTTAAAAATATCGTCAACGTGGCGCAAGTGATAGTGGTAATCAAAAGCATCCGCAACATCATCTTCTGAAAGATAATTCATAATTTTACTGTTCTCAACTAATTTTCTAAATGAAATTCCTTCATTCCAAGATTTAGTTGTCAGCTGTTGCACCATATCATATGCGTCTTCACGAGAAAGCCCTGCTTCATCGATTAGTTTAAGCAGCAGTCTTTGTGAATAAATTAAGCCATAAGTTTTATCCATATTCTTGAGCATGGTTTCGGGGAAAACATCAAGATTGGTCAAAATTCGGTTAAACCGATTTAACATATAATCAATGCCAATCGTGGTATCAGGCAAAATAATTCGTTCGGCACTTGAATGCGAAATATCGCGTTCGTGCCAAAGAGTGACATCCTCATACGCCGTTACAATGTGTCCACGCAAAACCCGCGCCATTCCGCACAGATTTTCTGAACCAATTGGATTGCGTTTATGCGGCATCGCGGATGAACCCTTTTGACCCGCACGGAAATGCTCTTCAACTTCATGAATTTCCGACCGTTGCAAGCTGCGAATCTCTGTTGCCCAATTTTCAATGCTAGTGGCAATTAAGGCTAGTGTAGCAATGTATTCTGCGTGCAAATCGCGGGGCAAAATTTGACTTGTAATCGGCTGTTGAGTCAGCCCAAGCTGTTGAAGCACACTAGTTTCAATTTCTGGTGGCACATTCGCAAAAGTACCAACCGCACCAGAAATTTTACCGGATTCTACGCCTTTAGCAGCATGTTCAAAGCGATCAATATCGCGGTTGATTTCTGCATACCAGCGAGCCAGTTTTAAACCAAAAGTAGTAGGTTCAGCTTGCACACCATGCGTGCGACCCATTTCAACGGTATTTTTGTATTTACGCGCTTTTTCTGCAATCGTCTTTTTCAATTCCTGCAAGTCTTGCCTAATGATTTCATCGGCTTGTTTGAGAATATAACCTTGGGCAGTATCAACAACATCAGTTGAAGTCAGGCCAAAGTGAACCCACTTTTTCTCCGGGCCAAGGCTTTCAGAAACCGTTCTAGTAAATGCGACAACATCATGATGCGTTACTTGTTCGAGCTCAGCCACTCTTTCGGCTGTAAAACGAGCATTTTGCGCAATTTTGGCAGCATCTTCTCGTGGCACTTCGCCGATTTCGCTCCAAGCATTTGTCGCAGCAATCTCAACTTTTAGCCAAGCCGCATATTTATTTTCATCTGACCATATTTTGCCCATTTCAGGGCGAGTGTATCGTTCTAACATCAATTACATTTCCCAAGGATTACGTAAAACAATTGTTTGTTCACGTTCTGGTCCAACCGAAACGGTTACCAGCGGAACGCCAACTAACTCAGCAACACGGTTTAAGAATTTTTGCGCATTTTCAGGCAAATCTTCCCAGGTTTTGGCATTAGTAATATCTTCTTGCCATGCAGGTAATTCTTCGTAAACCGGCTTGCAGCGCTCCAATTCTTTTAGACTGGCTGGATAGTAATCGATTTCTTGGCCATCTAGTTCATATGCGGTCGCAATCTTAATCGTGTCAAAACCACTGAAGATATCAAGCAAGTTCAGGCTTAAGCCGTTAATGCCAGCAACTCGTTTAGCATGACGCAATGCAACGGAGTCAAACCAGCCAACCCGACGTGGTCGACCGGTAACTGTGCCGTATTCATGAGCAGTTTCACGGATGCGGTCGCCAGTCTCATCAAGAAGTTCTGTTGGGAATGGACCAGCACCAACACGAGTAGTGTAAGCCTTGCAAACACCGATTACAGTGTTTAGTCGGTTAGCGCCAATCCCAATTCCGCTGGCAATTCCACCTGAAATTGTATTTGATGAAGTTACAAATGGGTATGTTCCTTCATCTAAGTCGAGCATAATTCCCTGTGCACCTTCAAACAATACTTTTTCATCGTTATCTAACGCATCATTAACTAATACAGAAGTATCAGTTACGTATTTTTTCATTTTTTGGCCGTATTCATAGTACTTGTTGAAGATTTCGTCATAATCAAGTTCAGGCTTACCATAAATTTTAGTAAATAATTCGTTTTTAGCAGCTAAATTAGCGCGTAATTTTTCTGCAAATGTATCTTTTTCAAGTAAATCACAAACTCTGATACCAATTCTTGAAGCCTTATCCATGTAAGTTGGTCCAATACCATTTTTGGTTGTGCCAATTTTATTTGCACCTTTTGCTTCTTCTTGATACTCGTCTTGCTTAATATGATAAGGCATGATGACATGAGCACGGTTGGAAATTCGTAATTTGCTGGTATCAATCCCATTTTTTTCAAGGTTTTCGAGTTCACCTAATAAAACCTCTGGGTTAATTACTACACCATTACCGATAACTGCTCCTTTAGCAGATGCGAAAATACCGGATGGAATTAAGCGCATCTTAAAAGTTTGATTATCGATTTCAATTGTGTGCCCAGCATTATTACCACCGTTGGAACGAACGGAGTAAGCTGCTTCCTTACTCAAAAAATCGGTTATTTTACCTTTTCCTTCGTCGCCCCATTGGCTACCAACAACTGTAACTGCTGTCATTTTCCTTCACCTCATTAAAAATCTACAAATATCACGTAAATAGTCTAGCAATTTAAGCTATCATAGTCAAATTTAAATGCGAATTATTCCGACTAATCTATTTTAGATAGTTCGATTTTTATATTGACAAAAATATGCTTTTTGATTATAGTAACTTGGTTTGGAAAAGAGATATTTAAATAGGAGCCGATTTACTTATGAGTAATTATTTTAGTGTAGAAGCCTTTGATTACGATGATATTCAACTTGTTCCTAACAAAGGAATCATCAAAAGCCGTCATGATGCGGATACTAGTGTTAAGTTTGGAAACCGAACATTTAAAATCCCGGTTGTTCCAGCTAACATGGAGAGCGTCATTAATGACGAGTTGGCTATTTGGCTTGCGCAAAACGGCTATTACTATGTAATGCACCGCTTTCAACCTGAAAAGCGGCTCGATTTCATCAAAATGATGCATGAAAAAGGCCTTTTTGCTTCAATTTCTGTCGGTATTAAAAAGGACGAATATAACTTTATTGATCAATTAGCAGCTGAAAAAATCGTTCCCGAATACATTACGATTGATGTTGCACACGGCCATTCCGTCTATGTCATTGACATGATTAAATACATTAAAGAAAAATTACCAGATACTTTCTTAACCGCGGGAAACATTGCCACCCCAGAAGCTGTTCGTGAACTAGAAAACGCTGGTGCTGATGCTACCAAAGTTGGTGTTGGTCCTGGACGTGCATGTATTACGAAACTTAAAACCGGTTTTGGTACTGGTGGCTGGCAGCTAGCTGCTCTTAGAATGTGCAGTAAAGTTGCCAGCAAGCCACTAATCGCTGATGGCGGTATCCGTTATAACGGCGATATAGCAAAATCTGTTCGCTTTGGTGCAACAATGGTCATGATTGGTTCAATGCTAGCTGGCCACGAAGAATCCCCAGGTAACGTTATTAAGATTGACGGTAAAACCTACAAGCAATATTGGGGCTCCGCATCTGAAGTTCAAAAAGGAGCCTACCGCAACGTTGAGGGTAAACAAATGCTTGTACCATATCGGGGCTCAATTGCCGATACTTTGACCGAAATGCAGGAAGACTTGCAATCTTCTATCTCTTATGCCGGTGGTAAAACGCTTAGTTCAATTAAGCTTGTTGATTATGTTATCGTTAAAAACACCATTATGAGCGGTGATAAATAATTGCTATTTTATCCAGATAAGTAATTTGTTATAGCATTAATTAACTATTTCCGTTAAAATAATGAATATCCCAGTGCGGTTAGGTAGCAGCACTGGGATTTTTTGTTTTAGCTAATAATTAAACCTTAAAAAATCACTATTTGAGCCATAATCTAGCAGATCTTTGAATGTCATAACAATAACCAAACAATAATATATTTTAAAATTTTTCTTGAAAATCATTTTAATTGCCCTTACGATTGGTTTTGTCAAAGCTTGATAAGATATTTTGATGTAGGAGGTTCAAAGCATTGATGAAAGAAAAATTTAGCGGTATTGAAGAATTTAAGGATATTGAAATCGCATATATGCGGAGAACGGGTGCTTATGGCCCGGGAAATAATCAATTAATGGATGATTTCAAAGCGCACTTAAAAGAGCATAACTTACTCACAGACAATAGCACCATACTTGGGATAGCAATGGATGATCCAATCCAAACGCCACCAGAAAAGCAAAGATATGATGTAGGCATTATTATCACCGATGGCGAAAAAAAGATTGATTTACCTACTCGTAAGATTCCTGACGGACGTTACGCAATCTTTGAAGTTGCTCATACCGTTGGGGGAGTATCACATTTTTGGGAAAACATTCAAAATTTAACGAGTGATTTACCAGTAGATAACACTAAACCAATAATTGAGCGGTATGCTTCTTCAAAAGTTTCAGCACACTTATGCGAATTTTGTGTTCCTGTGAGATAAATTAATGAAAAAGGTAAGTTATTAATGGAAAAACAATCATGGGTATTATGTCCTACTTGCAATAGCAAGACCCGAATTAAGGTACGTGAAGATACGGAGCTATTAAGGTTTCCACTATTCTGTCCCAAGTGTAGACACGAAAATCTAATTAATCTAAAACATGGAATTATTACAGTTATTAAAGAGCCAGACGCGAAGACGCAGACCCAATAATTTGTAGGAATTACTCTTACAGATTATTGGCTCTTTAATTTTTGCATGTGATATTTAATTGATTTCACACTAAGTTGCCAAAGATTGTTACCAGATACTAGCCTAGCAATTCATTAAAAAATAATAAGGCCCCGAAGTTAGAACAACTTCGGGGCTTTTATTATGACTAAATTAAGATCTTAAATCTTTGACACAACTATCAAACCGTATTCATAGAATCGGGGCTCTATTATACCAATGCCTTATCTTGGCAGTCTGTCTGCTCTTGCTAAAAATGGCCGAAATGGGCTGTGGGGCTCCGTTTGGTACCAATAGGCAACCGTCGAAATATCATCTGAGCGCTCATATAAGCCAATATCATCATTGCCAATATCCTGAAAAGTTACTTTTAACCGGTTGGAAAAAGCGATGGGATCTGACAAGTGCCAGCGGTACAAGCCATGCTGGGGCAGTCCATCATTGCCACAAGCATGAACAGAATTAGGATCGGGTTTTCCAGCGCTGAACAGGTCACGGGTGTGATCCTGCGTTTCATGGAATGGATAGCCCTGAAACGCCGTAGAATAAGTGTAAGTTTGTGGCAATTGACCGTATTCCTGCTTTTGAAAGGCCCACGCACCACCAAAATAATCCTCTGCGCCGGTTGAGGTAACAGTCGGGAACTGCTCATCATCGTCTAGGTAAAATTTAAACTCACCTTCACCCCACCAATATCTTTGCAATGCACAAATCGCCATGTAAGTACCAACATAATAACCTTGGCCTTGAACACCATCAATCAAGGTATAATCACGCCCTTTTTTAACCGGATCTTCCCGATTCCAGAAAGCATGAAAGTATAACAATTCAGGATCTTCCTGGGGCTTTTCAACATAATTAATCGTGTAGAAGAAATGCTTGATAAAACCAGGATGCTCGTTAGTGATTGTGATTTTAGCATGGTGATTAAAGGGCATTTTAAAGTAGGAATTCATTCCTCCAAATGGATTGACGACAATTGGTACCGAATTAACCAAGCACCGACTGGCAAAACCATTACAAAAGAAGTCGCCCAGCGGAACCTCAACTGACGGGTTTTCTTCATTATCCCAGTACATTCTTAGAACCAAATCCCGTAAAACAAAGCTACCCTTAGTCGTTTTATCCGTTACGGTAAACCACATGTGCCTAATTTCACCGGGGCCCTGAATATCGGCCAAAGTAACGGTTTCGCCTTGGTCAAGCGAAATATCAGCGCTACCCTTTCTTTGCGGGCCCAATTTTCCCGTGGCCATTGCAGCCCTTCCTGGCTCGCCAGTTTTGTTTTCAGCCGAAATTGTCCTGCTTTTTTCATTTTTAAAATGTAATACGTCATCTAAAGTACTCATTATGCTTACCTATTCATCGTTATCATCATTAGTGTCTGTTATTGTTACTTGAAAAAGCTGCTGTCTTGCAGCCGCAATCATTTGGTCAAGATCAATTGGCTGCTTATTTTTAACCGCCAAGGCTAATTCAAGTGTGAAGGGCAAATTGATGCCCGTAATCACGTGAATATTATTTGCTAAAAACTGGCTAACAACTTGATTCACACTGCCAAAGCCCAAGTCCGTTAATAAATAGAACTCATCATCTGGATTAAGCAAAACACTTATTTGCGCTTTTAATTCCTCTGTTCCCTCATTATGCATATAGGCACAGACAGATGTCACAATTTCTTGGTCACCCGTCAGACCGGCAAGCGTTTCTTGGTAGCCACGTGCCAACTTATAATGAGTGATTACAATTATTTTTTTCATAAACATTCCCTATTTCAAAAACCCGAAAGCCGCACCAAACATTGCAATAACAATGAATAATAGAATTACCCAAGTCATGCTTAGCTTTTTCGATTTTAAAAGTTTGTATGCCAATAAAACTAATAAAGCAGGAATCATTTGCGGCAGAATTTTATCAAGCATCGGCTGAATCTGCATTGAAACCTTGCCAAACTGAAATTTTAATGGTGAAGTAACGGAAATAACCGAGCCAATTAGGGCGCCAACCACAGTAATTCCCAAAACTGAAGCTGCTTCCGTTAAATAATTGATTTTATCGCCATATTCAGTGATAATCTTTGAACCTTGACGATAACCAAATTCAAAACAATGCATCCGTAAGAAAAAGATTACTGCAATTAAAATTCCCCAAAGCAAAATGCCAAACGGATTATTTTGTAGTGCCATGTAAGCAGCAATCGAACCCATGATAGTCGGAATCATTGTCATTAAAAGTGAGTCACCAATTCCTGCTAAAGGACCCATTGTCCCCACTTTAAAATCATTGATGGCACTTTTTGCTGCCAGTCCCTGCTTTTCCTCCATGGCAACACATGCACCAAGAACAATTGCGGCTAACCAAGGTTGGGTATTATAGTATTGAAAATGATTGTCGAGTGCTTCAACGTAGTCGTCATCGTTACGATAAATTTTTCGTAAAATCGGTGACAAGGCATATGCAACAGAGGCCCCTTGCTGAGTTTCATAGTTAAAGGTTTCAACACTCATTAACCAGCGGTAATTTGCCTTGTGCAGATCCTTTTTAGTTACGATTGGCCCGTATATTTTCTGGTCATTTTTCTTTGTCATCTTATTCGTCCTCTCCTATGCCAGCAGTATTTACTGCACTAGCAGCTGCTCTATTTTGTCCTTCTTTTTCAGCCTGCTTATACGTTGCAAACGCAGCCGCAAAGCCAATAATTGCTGCACCAATAATCGGTACTTTCAAAAAGGCGGCTAAGAAGAAGCCAATTAACAAATAATTAACCAGTTTTCCCGTAGGCATATAATTTAGCAGCATTGCAATTCCAACTGCTGGTAACATTTCACCGGCAATTGTTAAACCGCTCATAAACCATTTGGGCATTACCTGTAAAATAAAGTTTACTGCCGATTGACCTAAAGTTACTGCAATAAAAACGGGAATGGCAGCCGATAAACCAAAGAACAACGGTCCAAGCCAAGTTACGGCGGTCATTTTTTTAAACTGATGCGCATCCGCATAGCTTTTAGCTTTTTTAGCAACAAAGCCATTTAGGATTTTAACAATGACATCTAATTGGACACCCAGCATCCCAACTGGTAATCCAATTGCTAACCCAGCACTTTTACCCATCGACACACCAAATGCGGTCGCAATAATTGCGGTTGTCCCATAATCTGGAACTGATGAGCCACCAAAGCCAGCAACACCCAATGACATTAATTGAACCGTTCCACCAACTAGTAAGCCGGTCTGAATATCACCCATGATAATGCCCGTGAAAAGGCCCCAAAATACTGGATAGTTAACAAAAAGCATTGGGATACCGTAATAATCAACGTGCTTAATGAATGCAAGAAGTGTTAAAAGAATAATTTGTAATATTGTAAAGTGCATTTTAGTTATCTCGCTCTACTTTCTAAAAATTCTTTGGTCACATTAACTTCTTTGTCTGCCGGAACATATTGCGACACTAGTTCTACTCCAGCATCTAAAAGTGCTTCATAGTCGGCAACTTCATCCTTATCAGCAAAGGCTCTTTTGGATAACTCAATGCCATTTTCACGTGCAGTTGTCCCACCAATAATTAACTTAGTAATTTTTACGCCACTATTAACTAAGTCTAAAAAGGTTTTTGGTTCTTTTGCCAAAACTAAGAGTTTTTCTGGATCATATTTACCGCTCTTAAAATTAGTTAAGGCCTTTTCTTCCGTAATAATCGAAATCGCATTACCCGCTGGCCGAGCCATTTTCATTGTTGCCTTGCTGATCGGGTCATTTGCAGTGGCATCATCGATGACCATTACTCGATTTGAGCCCGATTCTGGTGCCCACTGCGTAACAATAATTCCATGTAGTAAGCGGTTGTCAATTCTGGCTAACACAACACTCATTTTTCTTCCTCCTTAAAAGCAACTAGCTTTTTTACTTGTTTCACTTACCTATTAGCAATTTTTATGCCAAGTTAGTGTCCAAAAAACAGCAATTGAATAACTTCTGCGTGTTATCAAGCTATTTTTTATTAATTACCACAATTGCAACTGTCATTTTTGCCACTAAGCAAATAGCAATAGTCTACTGTCTAAGCTTAATTTTATTGCCCGAATTAAAAATTAATTCGTAAATATAGGCAATTTCCGTTAGTGGTATTTTAATGTTGTATATTTCCTCAAGTGGAGCAAATGAGCTGTGAATGACCGCCATTCCCTGGCGCTTTTTTGGGCTATCGTGAAAATTACGTGGGCTATTCTCAAGTGATTGGTTCCGAATAATTCGTTCAATCATGCAACTGACATGGACATATAGCGCCATAACAATTTGGTTTGGCAAGCGCGGTGTCAAATAATTATTTAGGTGCCCAACGCACTGGCTAATATTTTTAATTACCGCCTTAGTATCCAAAATGGTTAGCGAGTTGATTACCCGTTCAATACTAAAGTTTTTTAAGACGGCATCATTGAAATTATCCAGGTCTTGGCTCGTGAGGTCATTTTTTAGAGCTTCTTTTAAAACGTTTAGCTTAGAGCCGTTTACCAGCTGGTCAATCGAGATAAAGGGGATATTCTGATAATTAGGATTAGCGGTGCCAATAATTGTTAAAATATTATACTTGCGCTTGAGCACATCTTCCTGATCATCAATTTTTAAAGCATCATATGAATACGCCTTAATCATTACCTTAGTCTTAGCCGGTAAGCTTTCTTTGATCATGTCTTTAATCTTAATTGCTGTACCTACACCTGTCGTGCAACAAACGATGATTACGTCTTGTTTAATCATTTTGGGAAAAATCGTCCGGTAATCATTATGAATATTTTGGTTCATATTCTGCGCCATTGCTTCAATTGGGCGTCGCTTCTTTAAGTAATCAGCCGCAAACAGTGCTAACTGCGTTGATACATTATTAAAAATTACAATTGGAAAGCTAATGTCTAGTTCTAGTAACTCGGGAATTTTTTCAAGTGAGCCCATGTCGGCCATCAGCACTAAACCATTATTGACATGCCGCACTCGGATGTAGTCAGCCACCTTTTGTGCAATAGCCGCTGGTTCAATATCAATAGGCATATCAAAAGAGTCAAGCAGAGGCTCGCCCATAATTTTATTAACTGCATCTGCGATGCTGCTTGCAGTTGAATAGCCATGCGCTAAGAGAATGCAGTGAACAATGTCGGTGCTTTTTTCGCGTTGGATATTTTCAAGATAAAGCGTCAAAAACAGGCGGTCAACTTCATCAGTATAAAGATTCAAAAGATTGTTAACCGTATCCAAAATCAGCTGCACGACTGGCTTAACGTAAGTAGTTTCATTTAGTTTAGCCACAATCTCGTCCGCCATCTTGCCTTCCGCAACGGAAATAGGCCAAGATTTTTCTTGACGAAAATAAAAATAGGAGGAGATTGCCACAATAATATTGCCATTAAATTCATTTGTTTGATCATTTTGCAAGTAGCCGACTTTTTGATCGAGTGTCTTTTTAATTAGGGCTAGTGGCAATTCACCAATTTTTAAATCATCTTTTTTAAAAATCAAATAGTCACACAAAGAATTAATGGCCTCAATCGCTTTTGCCTTAAATGATGAAAACTTTTCTTGGCGGTACAATAGAAAAATTTTTTGGATAGTTTTTTGAATATAATTTAACCGTTGCGGACTACCCAAAAAGGAACTGACTTTACTATCCGGCTTAATTAACAAATCACTTTTATTTGCGGGTAAAACTACTCCTTCATCCAGATTGGCTAATAGTAATTCCTGTGGTAAATCGGCAAGTTTGATATTAACTTGTGTCGCTTGTGGATTTTTTTCTAAGCTACTTGCGACAGAAAGAAGCACGTCATTTTTTAACTGGCCAATATTGTTGGCAAAACTGGCACTCGTGAGTGCTAAAAACGCCTGACTGTTAATGCTAATGGCTTTATTAATCTTTTTGGCATGCTCAATATAAAAATAGATGATTAGGGCCCGAATTTCGCTAGTAGTTCGCTTTTTTAGCGGCGGCATGGTAATTTGAACCGGCATTCGCCGAATAAAAGTTACCAAAAAACTGCTTTTAATTTCTTCGGTTGTTGCGCAGACTAGGCGGACATTAACCTTTTTATTTTTACCAGCAGCGCCCAATGGAGAAATCATGCCAGTATCAAGGTAAGAAAACAGCTTTTCCTGCCCCTTGGCATCGAGTCGATGAACTTCATCCAAAAAAAGCATCCCACCATCTGCTTGATCGAATAACCCCGCGTGATCTTGCTCAGCTCCGGTAAAAGCGCCTTTAACATAGCCAAATAAAGTACTAGTCAACAGTTCCGGATTATCGGCATATTCAGCACAATTGAAACTGATGAATTTACTATCAGGTGCAAGATAGTTTTCTGCCACACAATAATCAAAGTATTTTTTTGCCAGATAGCTTTTACCCGTCCCAGTCTGACCATTAATTAAAACTGGCAAACTACCAGGATACGAAGCAGCAGCTTTGAGCTTTTTTATCTGGCTGTACAGCGATTTATCATTACCAATAACGGTTGCAAAAACATCTTCGCCTTTTAAGTGCTGCAAAGTAGCCAAACTATCATATTCGCTAGCCAGTTCACGGCCTGCTTCTTGTTCCGCCTTCTTTTTAGCAAGAAAAATCGCCGGACGTGTATTAACTTTAATTAGCTTGTTTTCTTTGACCAGCTCGTTTAAATAATGACTGACCGTATTGCGTTTAAGCGCTAATTTATCAGCCAATTCTTGGGTTGACAGATAATGATCCTTTTCTTGGCTATCTTGCTCAATTAACGACAGTAATTTTTCTTTTACACTCATGCCAATTCCCTCATCACATAACTTTATGACTATGTTAGCGATTTTATGTAAACGGTTCAAGCAGAATTAAGTTGTCCAAGCTCGGCTATTCTATCAATTCGGCAGTGCTGCACAAAGCAGCAAAATCACTTGAACACAAAAAAGCAAGCACCGAAGATTTCTTTTCTGCTTGCTTTTTAACTATTAATAAAAATAATGCATTTAGTTAGCCGCCTGCTGACCAGCTAGTCTGCCAAATGTCTGAGCATGACTAGCCGTTAAACCAGGCACATGATCCGGATATGAGCCCCAGAAAAAGCCCCCACTAGCATTACCTGCCGCATATAGATGCGGAATGACCTGTCCCTGTGTATTCAAGACTTGCATTTTAGTGTTAATTCTAAGACCATCCAAAGTAGCCAATAAGCGTCCGCCATAGATAGCACCATAATAAGCACCAGTCTTAATTGGCACCAGTCTGAAATCTTCTTTACCAAATTGGGTATCTTGGCCTTGCTCGCACATTTGATTATAACTGGCAACACTATTTTGCACATTTTCAACTGGCAAATGCAGTTTTTGCGCTAATTCTGCAATTGAGTTAGCTTTTTGAATAAAGCCTTCTTTTACCCGGTTATTAATTTCTTCTTTATTCTCGTCAGTATTATAAAAACCGGGCCAATTAAGTCGAGCACAACCTAAGGTATGAAACTGTTTTAAATTATTCATCGTTGCATCATCCCACAGAGCTACTTGCAAGTAGCCTGGTTGCTTAGTGGCCCGATTCATGTCAAATTCATAGGGCGCACTTTCATTACCAACACGTTCACCATTTAAGTTTAGTTTTAACAGCGGATAACTGCCTAGCCAAAAGTAACCAACATCTTCCCATGATTTCACATAATAATCATTTGTATTAGTGCCAACCGGTACAGCTCCCCGGTCAAAAATAATTTCAGCAGGTTCTTCATCGCGCCAAGCACCAATTTCTACTGCCGCAAGCTGACCCGAACCATCATCACGCGGACTATCAGAATAAACATTTTTCTTTAAGCCTAATGGATTCCATTTTTGCATTAAAGCTTCGTTTGAGCCATATCCACCCGTACAAATGATTACGCCTTTTTTAGCCCTTAATTCAAGCACTTCTGAAGTTGCCATCTTCTTAGCAATTAGTCCGGTAACCACACCGTTTTCCGTAATTAAATGTTCAAGCTTAGTTTGCCACAAAAAATCTGCACCTAATTCTTGGGCTTTTTCAATGACCCAATTTCCGTAAAAAATATCTTCATGCTGCTTATTAGTAACATCATGTTCAGTTGGAAAGGCCGTGTTAATTAAAGTTTGGTAATGTGCATCTTTTTGCGCATAAAGATGTGCACCATGAGGTTTTAGAACATTATCTTCAAGCCAGTCAACCGTAGCGGCACTATTATTAACCCAGGTCCACAAAAGCTTTTGATCAACATTATCCTGCGCAAAAGCACATAAATAGTTAATTAACTGGTACTTATCAATGTCAATTCCAGCTTTTTTCTGGGCCTTAGTCCCAACAGCAGCAAGCGACAAGCGGTATAAATAGTGGGTACTTTTCATCTTATCAATCACTAAGACTTTGGCACCTTTTTCGGCAGCTGCACACGCGGCCATCCCGCCAGAATTACTTGCTCCAATAACGATCACATCATATTCATTTACTTTCATTTTCTTCTCCTACTTTGTTAAACGGCTAGCCCGGTTTTCGCCAATAATAACGGCCAATAACACAACTACTTCACAAATTGCGACGATGCCAACAACGATATTCCAGTTATGGGTCGCATCGGCGATATTGCTCAAAACCGGTGTGGCAAAAGCACTGACCACGTAAGTTAGCGAGCTAGCATACGAATAACCCGCATCAAAATTTTTACCTAATATGTCTTTGGCAAAAACTTGTTCACCCGAACCCATCACAACCGAAATAGCATCTGCCGGCACGGCTGCAACAAGTGCTAATGACGCTAATCTAGCTTGATTAGCAACGATCATCAAAACGGGGGCTAAAATTGCTAAAAACAGCCACCAAGGTAATGCTTTTCTGCCGCCAAAGCGATCAGTCGTTATACCAAATAAAGGTGTCAAAATAAGATCCGCAACGGTAATAATTGTTGCGATTGCGCCGCCAGTTCCTGCACCGAAACCGACTGCTTCCGCAAATGACGGCCAAAGTGAGGTAATGTTGCCCGCAAATTCATTAAAACAAAAGAAAATTAAAACTAGGACAAAGGAAAGTGAAAAAATCACTTTACTCGTGCCTGAATTATTGCTCTTTTCTGCACCATCACCTTCAGCAGAATTAGTTAGTTCAGCTTGCGAAGACACTCCATAAGGCAAAAGGCCAATCTTAGCTGGTTCTACCTTGGTTAAAAAGGCACATGGTAAGCCAATAACTAGCATAATAATGGCCAAAATAATAAATGCTCTGCGCCAGCCATTTGCCTGGATTATCTGTGAGGAAACTGGGGTAATAATTGCTAAAAAGATGGTGTTAAAAAAGGCACCTGCAGTAAAGGCAAAGTTCTTTTTCTTCACAAACCAATTATTAATCACTACACCTTGAACAACATAACCACTAAACCCGCAACAAATACCAACAATTGCAGCTAAAAGATAGAACGCAATGACATTTGTTGCTGTTGAAAATAACCAAGTCGCTGCTGCTGATACGATAATAGCCCCTATCAAGATCAGTGAAACATTAACTTGGTGGATAAACTTGCCAACAAGCGTAGTCCCAATCGCCATTGCTAGGATTAAGACCGTGTAGTAATAAGAAACTGACCCTAATTTGCCGCCACCAATTGAATTGGCTAATGGCGTCAAAAAGAGTCCCATTACTTGGGTAAAAACACCGGCGACAACCCCACACAACAAGCCAGTTGTGACAATCATCAACCACGGATAAATTTTTTGCTTTTTCTTCATCAACTCTGCTCCTTTTTTGCTTTATTCAAATTTATGGTAGCATTGAGTTAAGCACTTTCAGCAGACATTAAAGAAATCAGCTTTGCCAAATTGGCAAAGCTCATACATAACTTTTGGTAATTAAAATGAATACTAACCAAATAAAGTATTTTTTATCGCTTGTTCGAACAAAAAATATTACCCAAACGGCTAATCAGATGTTTGTTTCTCCTTCAACCGTTTCTAAGAATATTCATAAATTAGAAACATTCCTAGGAACCAAGTTGATTAAGCCAGGTCGCCGCGGAATTGAACTAACCACAAGTGGTGAATTTTTTTACGTCAAGGCAAAAAGGATCTACCAAGACATTGATGATACCGTAACTGATATTAAAAACAGCAATTTAAAAGCTTTAGAGCCAATTACCATTGCTTTTACTGGTTCATTATTTGAAATTGAGTTTTTATCCCAATTTATTCAAAATCTAGATGAAAAACTGCAGCCAAGAATTAACCTGGAAATTTTCGATCCTAATGACGGTAACGGAATTTCAACCGCATTAATTCAGGGTAAGTATGACTTCGTCTTATACCAAAAAGACTTTTTTATTGATAAAAAAGAAATAACTTTTAAGCCGGTATTTGCCACGGGCTTATCCGTTATTACGTCAAAGAAAAATCTTTTAAGCCAAAAAAGGGCGATTAGTATTAAAGATCTTTTTAAGCAAAACGTTTATATTTGGAATTCGGTTCCACCCCTCCCTTTAATCAATCACTTTAAGTTTGAACTGTCACTGAAATATCCCGAATTTAACTTTAAGAGTATCAGCGATGAGGTTGTTTTAGAAATTCTTTGTGCAAGTAACCGCTGTGTGGGAATCATCCCTAGCATTCTTTACGATAAGGTTAACGAAAATCTCAATTTTATTTTGCTAGATTATAAATTGGCATTTGAGAACGGTATCGCCTACCGAAAGGGTTACGAAAAAAAGGCTTATTTTAAACCAGTTTTTCACACCCTTAAAAATGCGGAACTAACAGAAAAGGCCAAATGGATTGATTAAGGGATTTTTTACGCACAATACACAATAAAAAACGGCGAGAAAAAATTCTCACCGTTTTTAATTACCCAATTTTTGGTTTAACCAGAATTATTAATCTTGGGGCACCCGAACCAAATTATCGCGCACCAAGCACTCAGCAATTTCAACCGTGTTGCTGGCAGCACCACGTAACAAGTTATCGGCCACTACCCACATGTGGAACGCTCCGGCGTTTTCTTCATCGGCACGGATTCGACCCACAAAGGTTTCACGCTTGCCCGCTGCTTGTAGTGGCTGCGGATAAAGCTGCTTTGACGGGTCATCTTGTAAAACTAAGCCCGCTGTTTGCGTAATTATTTGCTGAATTGCCTTAACGCTTGCAGCATGATCTTTCACAACAAAATAGACAGTTTCACCATGACCAATTTCAACCGGAACCCTGACACAAGTTGCGGTAACTTTAATTTGACTGGAGTCCTGGTCATTAAACAAAATTTTCTTGGTTTCATGAATCATTTTCCATTCTTCGTGAGTGTAACCGTCATTTTCAAAGACATCAATCTGGGGTAGCAAATTAAAGGCCAAAGGATAGTGCTTGCGATCAGCCCCGGTTGGCAAAATTTGGGCTTGGGGCTGTTGCCCATTCAATAAGTCTTGAGCCTGCTGCAGCATTTCATCCCAAGCAGCTTTTCCAGCACCGGACACCGCCTGATAAGTTGAAACAATTATCTGGCTTAAGCCAAAACGCTGAAAAATAGGATACAACGCAGCTACCATTTGAATAGTTGAACAATTGGGATTGGCAATGATGCCATGATGATGGGCTAATTGCTCATCGTTTACTCCAGGAATAATTAGTGGTACGTCATCGTCCATCCTGAATGCACTTGTATTATCGACGCAAACCGCACCGCGCTTAACCGCTTCTGGCAATAATTTTTGAGAAACTGCACCACCGGCTGAAGATAAAACCAAATCAACCCCGGTAAATGATTCAGGCGTAGCCTCTTCGACGGTGATTTCACGTCCCTTGAACTGCAATTTTTTCCCGGCGGAACGCTTTGAAGCCAGTAGTTTAACTTGTTTAACCGGAATATTCGCCTGTTCAAGCTCACTAATTAAACGCTGACCAACCGCACCGGTTGCTCCTAGTATTGCAACGACGTATTCTCTCATTTGTTATCATCCTTTGTTACTAAAAAATTCTTAATTCTGTTTACGGCCTCATGTAAGTCTGCATCACTAGCAGCATAAGAAAAGCGGACATGTCCCTCTCCTCCGGGACCAAATGCACTGCCGGGGGTACCGCCGACTTTAGCTTGCCGCGCTAAGTCAAGTGCAAATTTTTCATCGTCTGTCCCGTATTCAGCCGGAATTTGGGTAAAAACATAAAATGCCCCCTCGCTGGTCATCGTCTTTAAGCCCAAATCATTAAGAGCTTTAACCAGGTAGTCACGCCTTTTTTGATAAATTGGGCGCGCCTGTGCTGGATCATAATCGCCATGTTCTAGCGCTTCTGCAGCCGCTGCCTGGGCCGGATTAGACGGAGCTGTCACTAAAAAAGCATGCATTTTAGCAATTGGACTGATCAAATTAGCCGGACCCGCAATATAGCCGATGCGGTAGCCTGTCATCGCGTGTGACTTAGATAAGCCATTAATTAAGAGGGTACGGTCGGGCAAATAACGGGCAATGGAAGTATGCTTAATGCCATAAGTCAGTTCACCATAAATCTCATCAGAAATTACATATAAGTGATTTTCTGCAATAATCGGGGCCAGCTGAGCCAAAACGCTGCTAGAACATTCGCGACCGGTAGGATTGGTCGGATAATTGAGCAAAATTGCTTTGGCATGAGGATGCTGCCGTAATGTGTCTTTCAAGGCTTCCGGCGTCAGAACGAAATCGGTTTTAGCGGTATTAATTGGCACCAATTTTGCTTTAGTAAATTGAATTAGCGGAAAATATAAGGCATAAGATGGGGTCGGCACAATAATTTCATCCCCTGGCTGAAACAACGCCAGCATCGCGCAAGCAATCGCTTCTGTCGCACCAACCGTAACAATGACTTCAGTTTCGGGATCATAAGACAAATTTTGTTTGCGTTTTAAATAGGCGCTTATTGCTCGACGCAATTTTGGAGTACCCTTTTGGGCCGAATAATGGGAATCATTATCTAAAATGCTTTGAACAGCTGCTTGTTTAACGTGTTCAGGTGTATTTAAATCTGGTTCTCCTAAAGTTAATTTAATTAAACCCGGAATATCATCAACTTTTTGGGCAAACGCACGAATCCCTGAAGGTGGTATTTCGGCCAAGGGCGTGGCAGTTATTGCAGTTAAATCAGCAGCTAAATGAGGCATTTTAATTACTCCTTTTCTTTATAAGATTTTATCTAAACCAACAATTAATTCATCCAGATCCATGATTTTAGCTAATGCTACTTTTACTCCTTGCATGAACGAGGAGCGGTCAAAAGAATCTTGCCTAATGGTCAGGGCTTCGCCTGGTCCACCAAATAAAACTTGTTCATGAGCAACATAGCCCGGTAAGCGAACCGCATGAACGGGAACGCCAGCACAATTGGCACCACGCGCTGGATTATCGTCGCAGCTATCAGCTTGGGGCTGCTTTTTGCGGCTTTGGGCAATTAATTTAGCAGTGGCGCTTGCCGTACCGGATGGTGCGTCAAGTTTATCGGCATGATGCATCTCAATAACTTCTGCATCCGGAAAATACTGAGCTGCTTCTTGAGCAAATTTCATTAATAAAACGGCCGATAGTCCAAAGTTAGGAACAATAATTCCACCCATTTTTTGTTTACGCGCAATTTCTTGTAATTGTTTTATTTGTTCATCACTTAATCCGCTAGTACCAATGATTGGGCGCATATGATGCTCCAAGGCAAACTTCGTATTAGCGTAAACGGCACTTGGAGTAGTAAAGTCAATCCAAACATCCGCACTAAGATTAATATCTGCTAGTTGCGTAAAGCGAGCTACCGAAGCACTCACTTCACCACTAGTCGTTGCATCTGGTGCCAAAACGCCAACTAATTCACAGTCAGGTAGTTGCGCAATTAAGTGGGCAACCTTTTTTCCCATTGAACCTGTTGCACCAGCAAGTAAAATTTTTTTCATGATTAATTCACTCCTAATTCTTTAGGCAAGCGGTTAAACAAAGCCGTTTCATTTAAGCCTAGATGACAGGCTAACTGTTGTTTTTCTTCCTTATTTAAAGTAACGATTGGCAACCGGCATCCCCCGGCAGCTAATCCTTGTGCATTCAAGACCGCTTTTACCGGTGACGGTGACGGATACATAAATAAAGCCTGCATTTTAGGCACTAATTGTCGTTGCAGCTTACCGGCGCGAGCAATATTGCCCCGAGCTAATTCATCATACATTTGCCGCATAACTTGGCCGTAAATGTGGGAGGCAACTGAAATTACGCCATGTGCTCCAAGCATCTTGGCAGCTAAAGCCTGCACGTCCTCACCCGTATAAATTAAAAAGTCATCTGCAGTGTGCTCGATAATATACTCTAAATCTTCCAGTTCCGTGCATTGCTTGACACCGGCAATTTGCGGATTTTGTGCTAATTCCACAATTGTTTCTTTTGCAATCGTAATTCCTGTTCTGCCGGGAATGTTATAAATCATTAGCGGAATTTGCGCCTTTTTGGCTACAGCCTCAAAATGGGCCTTAATGCCACGCTGGTTAGGCTTGTTGTAATAAGGTGCAACCACTAAAGCTAAATCAATTCCAGGAATTTGACTGACCTCTGCAGTAAATTCCGCGGTTTGTGCCGTGTTATTGCTACCCGTGCCGGCGATGACTGGTACACGGTTATTAACTATCTGTGCAAATTTGGTGTAAAGCTGAATTTTTTCATCATGGGTCATTGTGGCTGTCTCACCAGTTGTGCCGCCAATGACAAATCCCCGGCTGCCCGTTTTGAGCAAATGCTCGGTTAATTCTTCTAAGCCAGGATAATCAACCTCACCTTGTTCATTAAATGGCGTAATGATTGCTGTCATTAAGTCTGCTTGCGTAAAATCCGTCATCTTGTTCTTCCTTTCAATAGAGTTACATGTGTTGCTTAAAGAAACCGACAATTGCATCAATTCCGACTTTAATAGCTTCTTCTTGCGGACTAAAAGTTGCCGAATGAAGCTGTGAATCATCCTGCACGCCTAGCCAAAACATGCTGCCCGGAATTTTAGCTAGTAAATAGCCGAAATCTTCTCCCGTCATTGCTGGCTCCGTTTCTTGATAATTAACAGCAGAATCGTTTTTTAAATAGGTAATCAACTGAGCAGTTATCTCCGGATCATTTTCAACTGGCCAATAGCCACCCTGATTAATCTCCAATTTAACTTTTGCTTGAAAACTTTGACCTATACCGGTAGTTACTTCACGTAAACGTTGTTCAATGCGTTCAATCATCGTTTGCGTTAATCCACGAATTGTTCCTTCTAAACGTGCATGTCCAGCGATTGCGTTTCTAATCGTCCCCGCCTGGATCTTGCCAATCGTGATTACCCCACCAGCAATTGGATCAATGCTGCGGGAAATAACGGTTTGCACTTGCTCAATTAGAGCTGCCGCAGCCACAACCATGTCATTTGCCCGTTGAGGATAAGCTGCATGCCCATCTTGCCCGTATAAATCGATGTTAACTTCTGCTGCTCCGGCAAATAAAGTGCCATTGCGGCAGCCAATTGTTCCAGTAGGCAAGTCAGGGGTAACATGAAGTGCAAAAAATTCATCAGGACGCCACTGACCAGTGAAGACCCCTTGCTCGTAAGCAAGTTTGCCCCCATTTTTGCTCTCTTCTGCTGGTTGAAAAAAGAACAGCAAATTATCTTTTGGCTGGTGCTCACTAAAATAGTTAAGAACACCCAGGGCTACGGTCATATGGATGTCATGCCCACAGGCATGCATTTGACCATCATGTTTTGAAGAAAAAGGCAACCCCGTTTTTTCTGTTACCGGTAAGCCGTCAATGTCAGCGCGATAGCCAATGGTTTTAGTGGGATTGCTTCCCTTGACTCTGACTAAAATAGCAGTTGGCAATTCAGACACAGTCTTAATTTCCAAATAGTCTTGCCGAAATTGGTGGATAACTTGTAACAAGTACTTTTGCGTTTGTTTTTCTTCTAGGGCTAATTCCGGTATTTGATGTAAATCACGGCGGATTTGGATTAATTGCTCATTTGTTAGCATTGGCTTACAGCTTTCTTAAATCTTGTTCAATCTTGGTCTTACTTGTGGTTTTTTCATCCCGCTGCTTAATAATTTTAGCTGGGACACCGGCTACTACCGCATTTGCTGGCACATCAGCAGTAACAACTGCTCCGGCAGCAATAACTGCGTTATCACCAACTTGAACTCCTTCTAAGACAACGGCATTGGCGCCAACTAAAACGTTTTGGCCGATTCTAACCGGTTTAGCAGAAGCCGGTTCAACCACGCCAGCAATAACCGCGCCCGCACCAACATGAGTATTGGCACCAATAATTGCGCGCCCACCAAGGACAGCATTCATGTCGATCATGGCATTTTCACCGATTTCCGCGCCAATATTGATTACTGCTCCCATCATAATTACTGCATTAGCACCAATACTTACTTGTTGGCGAATCAACGCACCAGGTTCGATCCGGGCCGAAACATTTTTTAAATCCAATAAGGGAACGGCTGAATTGCGGCTACAATTTTCTACTTGATAATCATTGATCTTAGCCGCATTGGTTCTTAAAAATGGTACTAAATCCGCCCAGTCACCGAAAACCACCCCAACATGATCATTTACAAAGGGTCTTACTTCTACTGGCCAGTCTAATTTTGCCAGGTCACCTTTTACATAAACCTTAACTGGCGTTTTCTTGGGTGCATTGGCAATAAAATCAATTATTTCTGTCGCTGACATATTTTTCATTTGAATTCCTCACTATTCTTGATAAAAACGATCATGACTGACTAAATCTTCATTGGTTTCACGTGTAACAACTTCTTGTGCGTGACCATTTTCTGCAAACACAACAGCTGGCCGAGGCACCCGGTTATAGTTCGATGCCATGCTGTAACCATAAGCACCAGTTGCTAGCATTGCAATTACATCACCTGCTTTGGTCGCTGGCAGCGGCAGTTTTTTGATTAACAAGTCCCCTGATTCACAATAGCGCCCAGCCAAGTGGACTGTTTCGCTAGGTTGAGCAGCGGGATCACGGGCAAGAAGTGCTTCATAATCAGCTTGGTAAAGAGCCGGCCTAATATTGTCACCCATACCGCCATCTACTGCTACATAGGGCATTAATCCGGGAACATCTTTACGTGCGCCAATCGTATACAAACTGTAGCCCGCGCTACCGACGATTGAGCGACCAGGTTCAACCCAAACAGCTGGAACTTTCAGTTGATATTCTTCAGCTAACTGGCGAAGAGTTGTCACAATCTGTTCAACAAAAGTTCCTAAAGCCAATACTTGGTCTTGGGCGGTATAACGAATACCAAAGCCGCCCCCAAGATTTAAGATTTGGGGCTGATAATCATATTTTTTGGCCCATTCACGGACAAGTAGCATCAGTTTTTTAACTTCAAGCTTAAAGCCAGTCGTTTCTAAAATTTGGGAACCAATATGTGCATGAAGGCCAATTAAAGTCATCTGTTCACTAGCCTGTACTTGTAAAAAAGCCTGCTCGGCTTGCCCAGATTTGACGTCAAAGCCAAACTTACTGTCTTCTTGACCGGTCTGATCATATTCATGAGTATGTGCCGTAACGCCGGGGGTAATTCTTAACATGACCTGAATATGACTTTTAGTATCAGCAAGAACTTCCTCAAGAAGTTTAATTTCATGAAAGTTATCCAGAATAATTACGCCAACATGATTTTGCACCGCCATTAAAAGTTCTGCCCTAGTTTTGTTATTTCCGTGAAAACTGATTTTGCTACTTGGAAAGCCAGCTTTAAGGGCGGTAAACAATTCACCGCCTGAAACGACATCAATATGGCCGTGTTCTTGATTGACCACCTGATACATCGCAATGGTGGCAAAAGCTTTGCTAGCGTAACTGATTGCATAATCGATGTGCTGTTTGGTAAAGGCTTGCTGCAAAGCCCGAAACTGTTGCCGAATTTGAGTAACATCGTAAACTACAAGCGGCGTGCCGTATTCACGGGCTAAATCTAGTGCATCAACCCCACCGATCGTTAAGTGTCCTTGATCATTAGTCTCGTAATAATCATCTGCTGGCATCTGGTAACCCTCCGTTTTCTTGAATAAAAAAGGACTCTTTTGTGTGCGCTTAGCATACAAAAGAGTCCTTCAAAAATTAAAATTAATTATTATCTGGTTCAATTTTGACGAGCGCTCCGCAAATTATTAACTTGCGACAGTCCGTAATCTCTTAAATTACGTCCCAGCCAATTAATTACCGCAATAATTAACGCTTCGGCAACCGCCCCTTTCACTGGTTTCTTAGTTTTTGCAGAAACTCCACCAGCTACTCTTGTTGGTCGCGACCTCTTCGATTAATAAAAATCTTATTATTAATCATAGCCGATGTCAACATTTTTTCATAAATAATTCACTTGCCTAATTTAAATACGCGCTAAATCGCCTTTTCGGTTGCAGATTAAAATTAAAATGTTAAAATGCGTTACTATCAAACTTAAAATAATTTAATCAAGCAGGTGATCGAGAATGAAAGTTGTTAAATTTGGTGGTAGTTCTCTGGCAAACGGAGAACAATTTCAAAAAGTGCTTAATATTATAAATGCTGATCCAACCAGAAAAGTAATTGTTACTTCAGCACCAGGAAAAAGATTTGAGCAGGATACCAAGGTGACTGACTTATTAATTGACTATGCTAAAAAAACGATCAAGCACCAAGACTGTGCCGTAATCGTTCAACAAATTTGGGCCAGATATAGCGAAATTGCACAATTTTTTGACTTAAGTCCGGACACAATTGCACCTTTACACCAGGAATTGTGCGACTTACCCACAATTTCGTATCCAGACAATGATTTTCTCATGGCTGCATTTAAAGCCCACGGTGAAAAGCTCAACGCTCAGCTGCTAGCCCTTCTTTTACAACAAAAAAATTTTCCGGCGCGCTTTCTCGATCCCCAAGAAGCCGGCTTTTTAGTCAGCAATGTCGCTAATGATGCTCAAGTTCTGGAAGAAACCTACCAAAATCTCTCTCGCTGGCGCGACATACCTGAAATTCTTGTTGTTCCGGGATTTTACGGTGTTACCCCAACTGGCAGCATTGCAACCTTTTCACGGGGTGGTTCAGATATCACCGGCGCAATTTGGGCCCGAGGAACTGCTGCCGACTTGTACGAGAATTTTACTGATGTTAATGCCATTTATGCTGCTGATCCAAGAATTGTGACCAAGCCGCACCCAATCAAAATCATGACCTACCGAGAATTACGGGAATTATCTTATGCCGGGTTTTCGGTTTTCCATGATGAGGCACTAATTCCGGCGATTCAAGGTCAGGTATATATCAACGTGAAAAATACTAACCACCCTGAGCTTCCGGGTACGCTAATTGTTCCCGAAAAGAATTTTCATCCCAAAAATATTATTACCGGTGTCGCAAGTTCCAATCACTTTGCCGCTTTATACTTACATCGATATTTACTTAATAAAGAAACTGGTTTTACGTTAAAACTACTAAAAATATTTTACCAGTTTAATATCTCATATGAGCATATGCCATCTGGAATTGACGACTTAACCGTTATTTTTGACAAACGCCAGTTTACTGAAAAACTGCGCCAACAAATGTGTGCCGAGATTAAGCGAGTTCTCCAGCCTGATCAATTAGAATGGATTGATGATTATGCCATCATCATGGTTGTCGGCGAAGGCATGCGTAACAAAATCGGTGCCATGCAAAACATCACTACCCCACTGGCCCAAAGGCACGTTGCAATTCATATGATTAATCAAGGGGCTTCCCGTATTTCAATAATGCTGGGAACTAAAAAAGAGGATGCGGCTGCCGCCGTTACCCAGATTTACCACCAATTTTTCAAATAATTTTCAAGGGAGTTCAAACAAATGGTTTACATGCAAAAAGTTCATGGTTCGCAGAACACTTTTTTCTTACTCGATCAAACACAGTTAAAGCAGACACTTTCACAAGCAGAATTAGTTCGGCTGGCAAAGCAATTGACCAATGCCAAAACGGGCCTATTGGGTGGAGCAGATGGTCTTTTGGTAGTCAGTTCATCAAGCCACCAAAATGTTCTTGGAAAAATGCAGGTTATTAACGCAGATGGGTCGATTGCCTCCATGTGCGGTAATGGTCTTAGGACCGTTGGGCGCTATTTAGCCGAAAAATATCACCAAAATTCGTTTAAAGTTGAGACCCAGCAAGCGGATCTCAAGGTGAGTGTTGAACCCGACTGGGCAGAGAGCGTCAAAGCGATTAGTGTTGAAATCAGCCCCGTCAGCTTTGCCAAGCAGGATCTACCTTTTGCACAGTTGAATTGCAGTAAGCTCATTAATCAAGAAGTACCCGCTTTTGCCCCGGGCCTAAAGTTTACTGCTGTGGCTGTCCCCAACCCGCATTTAATCAGCATTGTTTCTGCGGAAGTTTTAGCCAGTTCCTTATTAGAAAAACTCGGCACCAAGCTCAATCAACCGAATCCATATTTTCCCGATGGCGTGAATGTCAGCTTTGCCCAAGTGATTGATTCACGGCACCTCTTTGTCCGTACTTTTGAGCGTGGGGTTGGTTTTACTAATGCTTGTGGCACGGGAATGTCGGCCGCCAGTTTGGTATTTGCACTAACGCACCAGCAGGAAAAAGGTTTTAATCACTTACTCACCGTTTCCAATCCAGGCGGCTTCGTTCAAACTAGAGTACACCAGCAAGAAAATCATTATTGGATTGAGCTCATCGGTAACGCTACCGTCACACATAATATCAATGCTGACGAAAGTTTATTTCACCAGGATTTGCCGGACTTCAGTCTTTTTCAAGTTGAGCAGACCTCAGAAAATGCGGCATATCAAGCCTTTATTTCAAATAATAAATAGTAAGCAAGCTTGCCCTTAAATTGGCAATTTTGTATTTATATAATAATGTTTTACTTAAAAATATGGCTCGGCAAAAATAAGTAATTCAGTTAATCATAATCTGGTAAAATAAGTTGAATTATTTTTAGATTTTGATCAAGAAAGTTGTATAAAAATGAAAAAGAAAGCATTAAAGCTAATATTACCCGCCATCCTCGTTTTGCTTAGTTGTGGAAAGCTTGCGGGCACACCTAAAGTCCAAGCAGCGGTCACAACTGCCAACATTTCTGCTATGTCGCCGAGTAAAAACGCAGCCAATTTCATGGATTTTATTGCCAAAAAGAAATCACTGACATCTGCGCAGAAAAATGAGGCCAAAAAAGCAGCTAAGTTGCTTAGAACAGGTAAGCTTGGCGCTACAGCGGCTCCTTCTTGGTTTACTACAACTGTCAAATTTGGTAGTCCTGATGATGCAACTAGTGCGGCTAATATTGCTGCATCCCTTCCCAACTTGACTAGTCTTAACCAAAAAAGGGCTAAGCTTGGTGAGAAGCGGCTAAAGATTTCTCTTATTTCAACCGCAATCTCAATGATTGATAGTGACTACCAAAAGCGTGGCGGACTCGCACATCCGCAATACTATCATTATGCTGGTAACCTAGAAAATCTAGCTGCTGGTGGTAATCCAGTTACTATGTGGCTGGGTGAAAAAGCAAACTGGAAGTGGGATGTTAAGAAAACGCCGAATCTTGCTCGCTATCAATTTGCACCCAATTGGAGCAATAAGAAATACACGCACGCAGTTCTAGGAACAAATGGTTACAAAACCGCTGGACATTATACTAATGTCGTTAACAAAAATCATCGGGTGATGGGAATGGCTCACATGACGCAAAGCCCTGACTATGGCTATGTTGATGCCTACAATGCCACAAATAAAGGAACCAAGAGCGCCATTACACTAACTAAATATCGCGCCTTAGTAAAAGAATGGTTAGCTAAAAAAGGATAAAAGCTTTTTAAAGCAATGAACAAAAGTCTGCCAGATTTGGTAGGCTTTTTTACTAACATTAATTTTAAAAAGGCCTTATCTGCCAGTTTGAGGTGCTTTTCTGGACTTTCTTTTTCTTTTTGATGAAGTACAATGTTTTTAGTAAAGCGATTACATATAAAAGGAGTGCTAGATATGGCAGAACCAGATTATCAAAAATTAGTCAATGATATGCGTAAAGAATTTAAGGAGGGTGATGACAAGCGTGACGCAGGCTTGCCGACCCACATTCCCGAAGTGGAGCGTTTCGATAATATTCCTTATGGCAAAGATCCTAAATATCAGATATTAGATGTTTATTTACCAAGTAAGCGCACCGAGGCTAAATTACCTGTCATCGTCAATATTCACGGGGGCGGCTGGGTTTATGGCACCAAAGAAACATATCAATTTTACTGTATGGCACTGGCTAAAGAGGGTTTTGCCGTTGTAAATGCAAATTATCGGTTAGCTCCTGATGTTGTTTATCCAGGTGAACTTGATGATGTTAATCGCGTTTTTCATTGGGTAGCAGACACTGCTAATGCCCAAAAATACCAGTTTGACCTTGATAACGTCTTCATCGTCGGCGATAGTGCTGGCGGTCAAATGGGAGAACAAATTTTAGCAATTTATACCAATGAGAATTACCGCAAATACTTTGGCTATGCGTTACCACAACTAACAATTAAGGCGGCTGCACTTAATTGTGGTGCTTATTTCTTAACGGAAATCAATTCAATCGCAGGAGCACCAGAAGCATATTTTCGGCCAGAAATTCGCTTAACTGAACATGAGCAGCTAAACGTTGAACAATTTTTAACAAAAGACTTGCCGCCAATTTACCTAATGACTTGTACGGATGACTTTTTACGCGACAATGCCTATATGCTTTCGGGTTACTTACATGCTAAGGGCATCTTCCATGAAATTCACTTTTACGGTGATGCTGAGCACCGCCGCGAGCACGTTTTCCATGTGAACCAAAGAGACGATCTAGCTAAAAAATGTAACTTAGATGAATTAAACTTTTTCCGTAAGTATTTAAATTAGAATTTCATCTCGTTGTAAAATAATGGTTGAACTAACAAGGTAGTTCAATCATTTTTTTGACTAAAGGAGGAGTTTCTAGTGCCTGATAAACACGAACTGGTCCAGTTAGATAAACTACCGCTATACATTGAAATTCACCAGCAAAACAATGAGTCAGACGTGGCGCCGCATTGGCACCAAAGTATAGAACTCAGTTTTACCATGCGTGGTCAAATTGCTCACTTTATTATTAACGGTGTCGATCATCATACACATCCAGGCGAGATCTTAGTGATAAATTCCCAAGTTGTTCACAGCGTCCGAAGCAGTACATCCTCTTGCTCGGACTTGATGCTTACCATGCTTTTTCCTTATTCACTGGTTTTACAAGTATTTCCTGAAATGGATCAATATATGATTGACCTTAAACCACTAGCCGAATTATCAGTGGAACAAATCGCTCAATATCACCACTTACAAGCTCTACTTAGCCGGATTACCGAGACAAAGTTAGCTAATGACAGCGAATTTCAAAACTTGGAACTAACAATTCTGAGCTATCAGGTGTTAGAAATTTTACTTAAGTATTTTTTACGGACTCGCGACAATAATAGCCAGCTATCAAGCAATCTATTAATTACTGGGCACTTAAGGCGAGCATTAGATTTCATTCAGGATCATTATCAAGAACCATTTTCATTGCAGGATATTGCAGATAGCTGCCATTTAGCACGACAATATTTACAACGAATTTTTCGGCAAAACATGGGCATTACTTTGGGTAAATATATTAGAAATTATCGTGCTCAACGTGCCTATCAAGAATTATGCGGTACTTCTCACACGCTAACAGCCGTTGCCATGAATAACGGCTTTAGTGGTGTCAGATCTTTGAATCGGGCGATGGTCGCTAATTATGGGCAGACCGGTATGCAAATTCGCAAAGGTTCCTCAGCGCCAGATTCAGGCGACTGAAAGCGTTATTTCAAATGGAAAAAGCAAGTATAATATTAACGAAAACGATTTATAGCTGAAGAAATGAGGAGCTAGTATGAAAAAAGTTAATCCAAAATCTGGATTGTTCAAAGTTGCCTTATTATCAATTTCTTTATTATTGATGATAGCGCCACAAATTTCATCGGTACTGCCATTAATGTACTCATCATTCCCAGATGTCTCACGTGCAGCCGTTGAAACTTTAAGTACTATTCCAAATATTGGAATAGTTGTTGGCTTAGTATTAAGCCCATTTTTAATCAAATTATTGGGTACCAAAACAACCGTAATTACGGGTCTTATTATTGCACTTCTAGCCGGAACTTATCCGATGTATGCTACTGGCTATACCCTAATTTTGGTATCACGTTTCTTACTGGGTGCTGGAATTGGTCTATTTAATTCCCTTGCAGTTAGCTTATTATCCAAATTCTATGCGGGCGATGAACTATCAACAATGCTGGGTTTCCAAAATTCAATGGGTAGTGTAGGAGCAGCTATTTTTTCATTTTGTGTCGGCATATTAGCAGTTAATGGCTGGCACGCAACCTTCGCTATTTACCTAGCAGCTTTGCCTATTCTACTGTTGTTCGGCTTTGTGGTTAAATTACCTGATCAACAACAAACTGATAGTACTGACCAATCAGCTAACCGGGAAGAAAACAAAATTAATGCCAGCGTGATTGAAATCGCCATCGTTATGTTCTTTATGTATGTTTTCTTTATGCCAATGTCTTTCAAACTACCGCAATTGGCAACAAGCCAGAAAATTGCAAATGTTAGCCAAATCGCTTTCGTTTCAAGTGTAGTTACACTTATTGGAATTCCTGTAGGCATGTGCTACGGCTTTTTGAAAAAGAAACTGCATGATTTGATTCTGCCGATCGGTTTGTTTTTACAAGTTGCCGGCTTGCTTGCAATTGCATATGCTGTTAACTTGCCAATGTTATTTGTAGCCGTTATCGTCTTAGGTGCTGGCTTTGGCCTATCAGTTCCTTATATTTTTAACTGGCTGGATGAAGCAGCCCCGAAAAATTCCGTTAACTTTGCTACAACAATTACCCTAGTATTAGTAAACATTGGCTGTGCTGTTTCACCAACTATCATTAACTGGCTTGGTGCCACTTTGGGTTCAGGTACTCCACGTTCTGACATGACAATGGCTGGAATTGGAATGGCAATTTTGTTCTGCTACAGTATTGTGCACTACTTCCAAATTAAAAAACAGCATAAATAAAGCAAAAAACGACATTCTTGTTAGAATGTCGTTTTTAGTTACACATTTACTATGATTATGAACATAAAAACCGTGAGTTAAAGATTTAACTTTAATTGACGGTTTGTTTTTTACTCAAATAATTACTGCTTATTTTTTTGCCACCGTGAAAACCAAAACATCAACAATGGCAAAATGATAAAGCCAAACACCATCATGAATATCGCGTACCAATTGACACCAACGACTTTGCCATTTTCAATAATGCCAAATTGTGCTTGCCAATTGTACTTCACTAATAGAAAAATGACTAAAGCAATCGATAAAAGCGGTACGATGATGTCTGTCCAAATGTTCTTTGGCGCTGGCAAAATTGGTTCCTTGTTCTTACCAAAGTAAAAACAAATGACCGCTAGGGGCACAATCATAAAGCCTAGAAACCGCACCATTGCACTCAGTGTAATCAAATTTACCATATTATATTGAAAAGCAAGTGGAACTAAGATTGCTAAAGCCTCAGAAATAAAGAAGGTTCTAACAGGAAAGTTTCTTTTGGTTCTTTTCGTGAGTGAAGAAGGCAACTGATTTTCACGCGCCATCGCTTCTAAAATCCGGGGTGCATTAAAGCTTGAGGCCACATTGATGCCCAGCATTGATACTAATGCTCCTACCAAGATTACATCGCGCAAGATTTCATTATTAAAAATTGCACTGATTGCTACTACCTGTTTAGTCGTCATCAATGCTTTCGGATTTAGCATCAAAGCAACAGCCACTACCCCAATATAAATTGCAGCAATAATAAAAATTGCCAGCGGAATAGCCTTAGGCAGGTTCTTTTCTGGCTCCTGCATATCATCAGACCCAGAAGCCACCGATTCAAAACCGGTAAAAGCGTAAAAAGCAGAAACAACAGCCATCACAAAACCTGTGGTTGTCAGTGTCGGAACAATTCTGTGGCCATTTTGCGTGATTTGGTCAACCATTGTTAAGTTGTGTGACGCCCCCGTCGTAATCAAAAGTACTACGCCAGCGACAATAATTAGCACTAATGCAAACAGCTTTCCTGCTGTCGCGAGGTTCATTACCAACTTGACAAATTTTTGACCAAATAAGTTAATCACTGAAATTATTAACATTAAAACCAAAAAGCCAATGGTTACATTTAATACGCTGTCTGGATTACCACCGAAGATAGAAATCGTTGACTTAATCACACCTACTGCCATTACTCCCCAAGCAACACTAGCGGAAAAATAGCGCAGAATGCCGACATAAAAGCCAACATTTTCACCAAAAGCAGCCTTTGTGTACGCATACGAAGCACCAGACTTAGTCACATATTTGGCCGCAGCCGAAAATGAAATGGCCAAAATCGCCGCAAAAATTGCTGCAATTAAGTAAACAATCAAAGACTTGCTGCCTGCCTGAGTAACAACACTTCCGGGAGTTAAAAAAATACCGGAACCAATAATTGAGTTAATTGCTAAAAGTACAATCGACCAAAAGCCTAACTTGTCATTTGCCTTCTCATTTGTGTTCATAATTATCTTCTTTTACTTTGCATTCTCAATAACGAACTTAAACAAATTATTTTGGAATTTAGTATCTGGATTTTTGTGAAGCATTTCTGGATGCCATTGAACAGCCAAAACATTGCCAGCCTTGTTTTCCAAGCCCTCAATAACACCATCACTTGCATGGGCAACTTCAATTAAGTCCGGTGCGACCTTATTAATTAGCTGATGATGGAAAGAATTTACCATAAATTCTGTCTTGCCTAATGTTTGAGCAAGTACACTTCCCTCTTTTACTTTCATTCCATGCGTTGGCAAATCTGGCGTATGCTGTTGATCATGCTTGAGCGTCTGTTCTTTGCGGTAAGCCACATCTTGATACAGGCTGCCACCATGAGCAACATTAATAATTTGCGCACCCCGACAGATTCCCAACACCGGCTTACCCATTTCTTCGGCCAACTTTAAAAGAAGCATATCAAAATGATCACGGGCGGGCCAAATTTCACCAATATTAGGCTTGAGTTCTTCACCGTATAGGTGCGGATCGACATCATGCCCACCAGATAAAATCAACCCTTGAACATGTTCCATTTGTGCTTTAACTACATCATCATTGCCAGTAAACGGAATAACATATGGCACACCACCATTTTGAACCACTGAATCAACGTAATCTTCATTAATATAGCTACGGCGATACCCGAGAAAAAGGCCCTCAGTATCAATCATTTCCGAGCCAGCAATTCCAATAATCGGTTTTGTCATTTTCTTCTCCTACTTTTTTAACTCTAATTTTCTATTTTTATTATAGCAATAAATTTAAGTTTAAAGGGAAAATCTGTTTGCCAATTGGTTTAGCCTATTAACGTTAATAATTAGTTGCCTTCATCTTAAAGCTATTATTTTCACTTGAGTTAATATTTCCTGGGAAATATTAACCGCGAATTTGGTTAGCAGATAGTAGGTTAGAGTTAAAGTCTTAACTCTTGAGTGTCCTTATTAAAAATTGGTTTAGCCAATTTTTCCGTTTTATACTAAGCACCTACTTTTTATTAAAGAAAAACACTGCTAATTAGATTACCTACAATCTAATTGGCAGTGGATAAAAAGCAGTATTAAATAAAATAAGTTTCAGGTAAAATTCAGTCCTTAAGTTCAGAGCTATTAGCAAAATACTGTATCAACGGCACTAGTCTGTTAGCAACAGTTTTCGCCCACTTTTTAACTTTATTTCATTTCAAAGTTTATTCAACTTTTTCAAAAACCTCACAAACCATTGGCGCTTGCGGATAAAAAACGCGTTTTTTACTTTCATATTCTTTCTTGAAAAAATCATCGTGAATTTGTCGCCAATTTTTGTAGGTACCATCGCCTTCATGATAAGCATGTTCAGCGGAAATCTGATTGTAGGGGACAATCTCCACAACTTTTTCACGAACCACGCAAACTGGTTTACCAGCCTCATCAAGAATAACACTCAATTCCCCCACTTGAGGCAATGGCCTATCTTCGTAAAATTCATAAGCAAAGGTAGTCGCAGTTTTGATACCACGGTTGACTTTATCAGCTAAACCGTTTTTGTCTGTACCAAATGACCAAGCATCAAACTTGGTACTCTCATCCCAATTATGCTTTTGACAAAAATTACGCCAAAATTCTTTTACTTCTTGTTTCATTATAACCACCATTCTGGCGTCAATTCGCTCATTTTTACTACCCTATCATGCCGATAATCCATCATTACTTCAACATTCTGGTAATCTTTTTCCATCAACTGGACGATAAATTCACGGCATGCTCCGCATGGCGCGCCATTTTTGCCATTTGACATTAGGGCTAAGACACGGGACACCTTCGTTTCGCCCTGCGTAATCATGTTAAAAAGAGCATTTCGTTCAGCACATACTCCAAGACCACATGCCGTATCAACGCAAACTCCTGTATAAATTTTTCCTGACTCACTTAAAACAGCTGCAGCTACCCCGCCAGCTTCCATATGTTCGCCAATTTGATGAAACCTCTGCACTTGGCTAGCAGCTTCATACATTTTTTGCCATTGCTGATCCATTATTGTAATTCTTTCAAAATATTCTTATTTCTTTATTTCTTTTGCCATTAAAATAAAGCGATAAATACCGCCATTAGAAGCCTCGTCTTCTGACCCAGTAATGCGATAGCCTGCTCGTTGGTAAACTTTTTGCGCCCGCTTATTGAATTCAGCAACCGATAAAATAATTTTATGGTACTTTCCGATTTGCTTCACATAGTCTTCAATCATTTGCATTAACTTTATGCCAAGGCCATGTCCCGTTAACTCCGGCGCCATTCCTAGTCCAACTTCAACCTGACCATTCCTATCTTCAATCGGATCTAAACAAAAGAAGGCTGTCAGCTGGCCATCATCTGCCAAAACTTCAAAGTAATGTTTTCGCAATTCAGGCGTAATAATTTCATCGTAATCTTCCTGGTCATTTTCCATATCATAAAAGGAATATTCACCATCATAATGCCATTTAGTAGCAATTATTTCTGCATTTTTTTGCGATAATTGCTGAATTTGGCTAAAAACTATTTTCATTTTAAAAAATCTTTCAATTATAGTAATAAAATAAGGTTTAAGATAAGTTAATTATACTATAGAATTTTGCTTAAATATAGATAAGATCTTAATTGGTTTATTTTAATAATCAATCGTTTTTTTCATTAAACTGGAAAATTGTAAAAATTAGACATGCAAAAACGCTTCTGCCTGCATTACAAGTAGAAGCGTTTTTTAGTAATAATATCTTTTACAAATTAATTCCTTGTCCACCAGTTGCACCATATACTTGACCAGTAACATAACTAGCCAAATTGGATGCTAAGAAGATATAAATAGGAGCTAATTCATCAGGTTGACCTGCTCTATCGAGTGGCTCTTCATGACCAAAGCTAGGTACACCAGATTTTGGCTGACCACCACAAACTTGTAATGGTGTCCAAATAGGACCAGGAGCAACACTGTTAACCCGAATTCCCTTTGAAGCAAGTTCTTGTGCAAGGTTAATTGAAAAGTTAGCAATCGCTGCCTTGGTGGAAGCATAATCCAATAAAATTGGCGTTGGCCGGAATCCTTGAACTGAAGTAGAAGTTAAAATGACACTACCTGGTTTCATATGTGGAACTGCAGCCTTTGTCATTTCAAACATCGAAATAATATTAACTTCAAAAGTATCATGGACGCTATCAAGGGACAGTTCTTCTAAACTGTCAGAGTGTTGCTGGATGGCAGCATTCATAACCAATAATTCCAAGCTACCAAATTCTTTTACAGCATCATTAACAACACGTTCAGCTTCACCGCGTTTACGTAAATCTGCTGGAAGCAAAACTGCCTTGCGACCGGCCTTTTCGATCAACTCGGCAACTTCTTTGGCATCTTCTTCCTCATCTGGCAAGAATGAAATAGCAACATCAGCGCCTTCTTTAGCAAAACCAATTGCTACCGCACGACCAATTCCGGAATCGCCGCCAGTTACTAGAGCGTGGCGCCCAATTAGTAATTCATGACCTTCATAATCAGCCATATCACCATCAGGTTTAGGATCCATCTTGCTTTGAAGTCCAGGGTAGTCTTGTGATTGCTCTGAAAATTCTTCATTGCGGTAGCGAGTTAACGGGTTTGATAAATTATTATCCATACTATGATCTCCCTTCTTAAAAATCCACCTTCAATTTACAGCGTTTGCATACGCAAAACAAAATATATGCTTACAATATTTAACAAATCATATTCTTTGATGTATTAAATTTTTTGTTTTATGATGGTGTTGATAATACTGTAGTCAAGGAGGCTATACCTATGATTATACGTATAAGAAATTTTGGAAAAATATTTTCAACTTTTCTGGGGTTGCAAGTTTGGGTGAATATTGGATTCCCGTAATTATTAACACACTTCTAGGATTTGTTTTAACCTGGATTGTGCAAACAATTTTAGGTCATTCCATTGAAGATATTTATACTTGGGGTGACTGGAGTGCTAAGACAGGTTCACTAGTTATTAGTTTTATTGTTTGGCTTGCCACTTTATCACTAAGCATTCGGCGTTTACATGATACTAACCGCACGGGTTGGTGGATTTTAATTAATATCCTGCCGTTTATCGGCCAGATCTGGTTTGTGATATTAATGCTCTGGCCTTCACTTCCAAATAATTATTAATAAAAAACGACTCAAATTAAATGTACGTAATTGACACAGTTAATTTGGGTCGTTTTTATTTATTAAAGATTGTCTTTATCAAGTGCAAACTTACTTTAATGGTGAGTTATTGCACTTTTTCTTTTCCAGCCAAAATTCCTTCTAACCATTTTTTGCGGTCATCGCGGCAAACATCTAAGCTCTGCTCTTTAATTGCTTCATCATAAAAATTAATTTTGCGATCTATTATTTTCATTGATTTTTTTAAAGCAGCGATCTCTTCCGTTACCTTTTGTCGTTGCTGCAGAAACATTGCTTTTCGCTGCTCAGCCGTATCAATACCCTCTCCAACTAGCTTTAGGTATTTTTTGATTTCTTTTAGTGGCATACCGGTTTGTTTCAGGCAAATAATGGTATTGATAGTAATTAAGTCGCTGGCTTCAAATTCACGAACACCACTTTTATTTCGCTTTACAAAGTTGAGTAAACCAATTTTCTCATAATAGCGCAAAGTGTAAGTACTAACTCCGAGCAAATCACTTACATCCTTGATTTGGTATTTTTTCATCATGTTCTCCTGCCACTATTTACCAATCATAATTAACTTACTAAAAATAACTACTTTATCTTTAATATTAACACTTTCTATCAACTAATAAACTAGCAAAAAAATTTGACTTAGAGTTGCTCGAAGGCAATATACTTTGTATTAATTAGAAAAAGAGGTGTTTTCAATGAAATTATTAATTTTAGCAGCAAACGGTCAAATAGCACGTTTAGTTGAAAATCGTCTTTTAACTGAGCCAGAATTCCAAGATATCAATTTGACGGTTGGCTTGCGCAACGCCCAAAGACTGGCAAATTTAAAACCTAAGGTAAAAGTAATGGAAGTTGACTTAACTAATGCTAACGAAGTAAATGATGCCGTCAACGGCCAAGACATGGTTTTTGTAGCAGTAGTTGATCATACCGCGGGCAATGTTATTACTAAAAATGTAATTAGTGCCATGAAAAATAACCATGTTTCACGTGTAATATTTACTAATATTTTGGGCATTTACAATGAAGTTGGCGGCGAATTTGGTCGGTGGAATCACGAATACACATTGCCCGGTTTGCAAACTGCAATTAATTCGGATAAGCTGCTTGCCGAGTCCGGCCTGCAGTATACTACCCTGCGTTTGCCATGGCTCAATGATCGAAATGAAATTAAATATACCATTACTACTCATGATGAACCGTATGTAGGTGTTTCGGGTTCTCGTCAAAGCATTGCAGACGCTATTTTAAAAATAATTCGGGACCCAAATCTCTACGTTAACGATAGTATTGGCATTGCTGATCCAGCAACCCAAGGTGAAGATCGACCAGTATATTAAGGAGAAAATCAAAGTGAAAGCAGGAACATTTATTAAACCAGGCAAAGTAGAATTAAAAGACTACCCGATGCCAGAATTAAAATTAGAAAATGATGCAATTATCAAAATCGTCCGCTCTTGTGTCTGTGGCTCAGACTTGTGGTGGTTCCGTGGCATATCGCAGCGCAAGGCAAATTCGACTACCGGACACGAAGCAATTGGTATTGTTGAGCAAGTTGGTGCTGAAGTAACTCAAGTTAAACCCGGCGATTTTGTTATCGCCCCTTTTACGCACGGATGTGGACATTGTGCCGCATGCTTAGCAGGGTTTGATGGTAATTGTTTTAATCAGGGAAACGAAATTAACGGTGGTTACCAAGGAGAATACCTCAAGTTTCACAATGCTAATTGGGCCCTAGTAAAAATCCCCGGCAAGCCTTCTGATTATACTGCTGAGCAGCTAAATGACTTTTTAGCATTAGCAGATGTCATGGCTACTGGCTACCATGCAGCTGCTAGCGCAGAAGTAAAAACTGGCGACACAACAGTCGTTTTCGGTGATGGTGCAGTTGGCTTATGCGGTGTAATCGCAGCTAAACTACGTGGTGCAAAACGAATCATTGCCATGAGTAGGCACCAAGATCGGCAAAAATTAGCTGTTGAATTTGGTGCAACTGATATTGTGCCAGAGCGTGGTGACGAGGCTGTCAAGCGGGTATTAGAGCTAACTAACGGTAATGGCGCCGATTCGGTTTTAGAATGCGTTGGTACAAAACAGTCAATTCAAACTGCACTGCAAGTTGGTCGTCCTGGCGCAATTGTTGGCCGTGTAGGTGTGCCTCAGAACCCAGCAATTGATACAACCGCTTTATTCTGGAAAAATATTGGTTTGCGTGGTGGTATTGCCCCCGTTACTACTTATGACCGCGATATTCTGCTTGATGCGGTTTTAAGCGGTAAAATTCATCCCGGTAGAGTTTTTACCAAGAGTTTTAAATTGGCACAAATCCAAGAAGCCTATGAAGCAATGGATCAACGTGAAGCAATTAAATCTTTATTAATCGTTAACCAATAAGTTAATTACTCTTATTTTGGAAGGGAAGTAATTAAAATTAACATCGTTTTTATTAACGCTAGTCAAAACCGTTCAGGAACTACTAGTCGCATGGGTCAAAATTATTTAAATGGCCGAAAATACCAGCAAATCAATCTTGTTGATTATAAAATCTACCAAATTAATCAAAGCTATTCTGACGACCAATTTGACGAGGTTTTTGCAAAATTACAACAAGCTGATTGGATTATTCTCGGTACCCCAGCCTATTGGCACTATATGAGCGGCTATCTAAAAACATTCATTGAAAGAATCGGTCAAAGCAAAGATTTTAATACTTTAGCCGGTAAAAAAATTTCTGTTTTTATCCAAGGGACTGATCCAACAGATGCCATTAAGCCAGTAACTGATGTTATCGCCCGTTTTGCCTCTGTTGCCAACATGAACTTTGTTGATATTCAAGAACAATTTATTAATTAAAAACGTGAATAGAATGTTTCACGTAAAACAATTTGACACTATTAGGAGGTAAGAAAAATGAATAAGAAGTTTAATCTGCTGAAAAAACTGGCAATTTTTTTAGCAATCATTGGCCTAGTAGCAGGAACAGCCGTAATCACAACACGCTTAAATTCTGATTCTAGTTCTGTTACGGCCAAATCCAAAGCAAAAAAGAAATTTGTTAAGCCGCGCCAAACTAATCAAGGTGCCAGACGGGTATTTATTAACGCTAGTCAAAATAAAGATGGTAATACGGCCAATCTTGCCAAAAAACTATTTGGAAGCAGCTCATACAAACAAATTAATTTAGTCGATTACCGCATTCCCCAAATCGGCCAAGGAGATGGCGACTTCCCTAAAGTATGGAACCAATTAAAAGGTGCCGATGTTATCGTTATCGGAACTCCTGTTTATTGGTCAAATATGTCGGGCTATTTAAAAACTTTTATTGACCACCTAAACATCAATAATGACCTTAAAGGCAGTGATTTATACGTTATTGTCCAAGGAGCTGACAGTAACCAAACTTTGGCTATTAATTCAACTTATGGAACACTAAACCGTGTTTCTAAAAGATTTGGTCTGAATTTTGTTGGTATCGCACAGACAAACTCACAGGCAAATACTTTACACAATAAGATGATTGGCAAAAAATAATTTGATAACGATTACACATAACTAAAACGCATCCCTTGTGTAACAACGTTTATCTCAGTCACAATAGTTCTTATAACTGCTGTGACTTTTTGTTTTAACACTTTTTTATTCACTCTTAAATAAGCTAATTAATTATAATAAGATGTTATAAAAACTAAATGTACCGCCACAATTTTTCTGAGCGTATCAAACCAATCTCTATTATGCCCTTGCTATAATGAGGTAACAGGAGGTGTATTTTATGCACATTGAAAAATACTTCGTTAATTGGTCACAAACTTTATTACGCGCCAAACCAACACAGCAAATATTAAAACAAATTGGCCAAACAACCAGTCATATGCCAAAAATATGGCAGGAATTGCACACCAAAAATTATTCTTGGACTCAGGCTGGATTGGAGCAAGTGCAGAACTTATTGCAATACTGTGCGGGCCACAGCAAAAAGGTTCAAGTGCAATTAAAGCAACTCTCTCATGAAGCCAGTGCCCAGTTAATCCCCGTTTTTAAAAACCAAAATTTCTTAAAAATTTTAGCAGACAAAATGAAACTGCCGCCGCAAACTGTTAAAACAATCCAAAATCTGCTAAATAAGTTTACTAACAATGGTAGTCCCTTCTCACCCGCAAGCTTGTTGATAATCGTGTTATTCATTGCCATGGGTGCGCAAGTACCGCTGCTTTTCAAAGGATCATTTAGCGGTAAAAAAGTCTTAGTGACTGTCACTACCATTTTAGATTATGTTGCAACGGCACTACAATTGGCTCAACATTTTCAAAAAAATAAAAATTAAGGAAATCGGTCATTACGACTGAGAATTTAAAAGCACCTCTACTTTTTTAAAATCAAACAAAGGCACTTGTAACGGCTCAATAGTAGATTAGAAGCCAAAAAGTGAAACATGATTCCGGTAATTTACCAGAGTCATGTATTTTTTTGCAAAAAAACTTTCTAGTCATGCAAAAACCCCATAATTAATTATGGGGCTTAACTTCATTATAAATACTTCGTTAGAGCAGTTTAATTAGTGGGTTAACATTATTTGCTGGATTTTTTATTACTTTGATATTTCTTTATGCCATCACTTAAGCGCTGCAAACCGTCTTGAACCATTGCTAGTGGACAAGCCAAGTTAATCCGCAAAAAGTCAGCGCCATTACCACGATAAATATTCCCTGGTGAAACAATTAGTCCAGTTTCCTGGCGTAAGAACTGCGCTAATTCTGCTGAATTATGACTAACTTGTTGAACATCAAGCCACATTAAATACGTGGCATCTCCCGTAATTACCTTAAGCTCAGGTAGATTTTTGGCAATAAAATTAGTGGCATAGGTGAAATTATCGTTAAGCTGAGCGATTAAAGCTTGGCGCCAGCTCTGCCCCTCAGTATAGGCGGCAATAGTACCTGGAATTGCAAGTAAATTTGGCTCAGCCAATTCATCGCTATTAAGACCCCGATTAACAATTTCACGTAAATTATCATTAGGGATAATCACAGTCGCTGCATGAAGTGCTGCAACGTTAAAAGTTTTACTAGGAGAAACTAGCGAAATAATGTTTTCACGTGAAACACCATTAACAGCAAACGCCGGTGTATAATCTTTGCCAGTTCTGATTAGATCGCCATGGATTTCATCTGACAAAAGTACCACGTGATGCTTAAGACATAAATCTGCTATTTTTTGAACTTCTTGCTTTGTCCAGACCTTGCCAATCGGATTATGCGGATTACAAAAAATCATTAGCGTTGTTAATGGTAATGCCAGCTTTTGCTCAAGGTCCTGCCAATCAATCTGATAATTTTCACCAGTAAAATGCAAATCACTTGCTAGAACGTGACGACCATTGTTTTCAATCGAATTGTAAAAGACATTATAAACCGGTTCTTGTACTAAGATATTATCGCCTAGGTGGCTAACACGACGTACAATTGAAGAAATAGCGGGCACAACGCCAGTTGTAAAAATCATCCAATCAGGATCAGGGCGGTGGCTGTGCTCTTTATCATACCAATCTGCAACGGCATTGAAATAAGCAGCACCAGGCCATTCATAGCCAAATGCTTTTAAGTTAATTTTTTCCTTCATCGCTGCAATAATTTCCGGAGCGGTTTGAAAATCCATATCAGCCAAAGACATTGGTAGTTCTCCTGGCTCAACATCCCACTTAATAGAATCCGTCTTGCTTCTGTCCGGTGCATTGGTAAAATCGTAATTTGTTTGCATATTCATTCCTTTGGTTTCTGATTTTGATCTGAACGAGCTACTTTTACTTCAATCTTAGCACAGTTTATTTTAGTCTTCGCAGGATTTATTTTAGCCGGATCCATAATCAATTTACCTATGCATGGCGCAGCTATTTTACCAGAAATTGGGTTTTTTACACTATCGATTTTAGTCACAATATCCGCATCAAGGTTAGAAACATATTCAAAGGCTAAATCAGTATGAGTCAGACTTACATTCGTCAAGACCAAATTGTCGATATAATTTAGTCCCTGACTGCTTTGAATTTTACAGTTAATAAATTTGACGTTTTTACTATTCCAGGCTAGATATTCACCATCAATAGTTGAATCATAGACCGTTACGTTTTCACAATTCCAAAAAGCATCCTTAGAAATAAAAGTCGAATTGTGAACCTCAATGTTTTTGGCACCATCAAAAACGTAATTGCCTACTACACTAACATTATCTAAATAAATGTCACTGCTGTCTTTGCCGAAATAGTCCCCGTTAATTTGACTATTAGTGACTTTAATTTTTCGGCACGTCCACATCGTTTCTTCAGCATTGGCAAAGTGCACACGGTCAAGAACAATTTTTTCAGAACGCCGAAACAATTTAGGAGCTTGCATAGCTGAATTATAAATTGAGATATTTTTGGTATACCAAATACCACTGCGAGCCATCGTTTCAAAAACCGTGTTTTCAACCCTAATATCATTGTCATACCATAAAGGATATTTCCATTTAAAAACGGAATTCTTTAGTTTAATCCCTTTTGCTTCTTTAAGCGGCGATTCGCCATGACCAAAAGTAACATTTTCTATTTCACTGTTACTCAAGCCAAAAAGAATTCTTTCACCCTCAAAATAGTGGTCTCTAATATTATTCATTACTGCTTCTTTCCTAAGTCTTAAAGTTACTAATCTTATACTGCTATTATTTATCAAAATAGTAAAAATTAAAAATACTTATTATTAAGGCTTTTCAATTACTATTAGTTATCACAACTTAAGTACGGATTAGAAATTTATTTCCTAGGAAATAGGGAGATAGATTGTGACTTAATTATCGAGCAACTTTAATTAGCATTGTAAATACGCAAACTATCACACTTAGTTTTTAGTTTCCATTTCAATAAATTCAGTAAAGCCACCCTTTTCAGCTCGTTTTTGACCAACTATTTTTAGAAATTCCTCTTGGCTAACACCCTTAAACTCCAAATAGGCCCTGATAACTTCATAAACATCACCTAGCTCTTCAATCAAATTAGTCCCACTTGTTGCGTTGACAACTTCTCCAGTTTCTTCAATCAATTTTTTCTTTAGAGCTGGTTCAATTTCACTTTGTGTAAGATGACGATAATTAGCATCTTTAGCAAATTCAGGTATTTTATCTCTAACTAATTTTTTCATATTTATTCACCCTCTTATTAAAATCATTATACTATTTAGTTAGTTTAGTTTTACATCTTTTTATTGACATATATATCGGGCCACGATATATTTAATATATCGACATCCGATATACTTTATCTGGAGAAAGAGCATCACTCACAATGAACAAACAACAAAATGCTTTAACTGAAGCATACTATTACATATTATTGTCTCTATTTAAGCCGCTTCATGGCTATGGCATTATGAAAAAGATAGCAACAATGACTAATGGTCGTATCAACATAGCCGCTGGTACATTATATGGCGCACTTAGCAAGTTAGAACAGTACCAATGGATTAGTGCTTTGCCAACTAGCAGCTCTGAACAAAGAAAGCAGTATATTATTACTGACAAAGGAAAGGACGTTATTTTAGCTGAATTTAAGCGACTAAAAGAATTAGTCAAAAATGGACATTTGATAATTGAGGGAGAAAACCAAAATGGAAAAGAAACGAATTAGGTGGTTTTTACCAAGCAAATACCATCAAGAAGAAGATCGGCTTAATAGAATGGCAGAACAAGGCTGGCAACTGAAAAAAGTCTCTGGTCTAATTTACACTTTTACTGATACCGAGCCTGCTTACACTTACCGTCTAGATTTTAAGGCAAAACTATCAAAGAGCAAACGTCAAGACTACTATAGTTTCTTAGCAGATACCGGAATTGAAAAAATTGGTCAGAGGGGTAAGTGGACATACTTTCGCAAACTCAAGTCAGAAGGTGCATTTGATCTCTATTCAGATCAAAAATCCAAGTTACAGTTTTTGTTTCGCATCTCTAATCACCTGTCAAACCTGTTCATAATACCCCTTTTTCTTTTTACCGTATTTATTTCAGAAATTATTAGCGGGATTACTGATCAGCCTGCATTAATTGGAGCGATTGCCTGTTGTATAATTTTCTTTGTCTTTGATTTCTGTCTGATCATCCAAATAATAGAGCTAAAAATTCAGAGAGATCAAATAAAGCAGAAAGGATAAGAGTGACAAAGTCCTAATTTCAACTTAATAGGGCTTAGTCATATTAAAATAGAGATTCAATTCAAAGCAATATTACGAAAACACCAATTGTTAGCCACTGAATTTGATGATGCTCAATCACAATTACTAGCTAGTCGATGCGGACGTGATCTGTTAATTGGAGATATTATTAATGTCGGGACTGGTTGGTTTTCTGACAAATCAATTTCAGCTGATACCAGTTTTCAAGAACTGCTAATTGCTAATTTAAAACTGATTAAGCAAAAATAATGTTCTCACTGAAATATAAAACTATTAGTGGTCCACAAAAAGCGATCAAACTTTTACCAGATGTTAAAGTTTGATCACTTTATTTTTTATTACTAATATTCGTTCTATTACCCGGGAAATAACCACTTCGCTCTACTTAATTAGCCTGCTTCAAGGATCGTTTCTTGCTATAATCAGTCTAAAGGGCCACATTCTTATCCTAATATAGCCTTAACTGCAGAAGCAGGAATAAAGACATGGTTGTCATGAGTAATTGCAACCACGTAGAAGGGACAGCAAATGAATAGCGATCAACTAAAAGTAATACCTATTAATACCAAAGCTAAACTAGTTTCTATCAACCATGAGCCTACACTTTGCGTAATCAAAGCACAAAAGCTCTACGAGTTTGACAAAAACACTTATGCCAAATTAGCCGGGTGTGACTTTCATAACGGTACAATTGAAGTACAGGTACTTAGCCAACTTTTGCCAGATGCTCCAGATTTTGCTCGCGGTTTTATCGGCTTAGCATTTCGTATTAATGAAGATGATTCAGCATTTGAATCTTTTTACATTAGACCTACTAATGGTCAAACAACCGATCCGGTAAGAAAGCAGCATGCAGTCCAATATTTTTCCTACCCCAAATATAACTTTGAATATTTCCGCACTCATCACATTACAGACTTTGAAGGACCAGCAAATATTGCTCTTAACCAATGGATTGATTTACGTGCAGAAATAAAGGATGAAACTGGTAAATTTTATCTTAATGACCGTCTTGTTTTGAAAGTCGATCATTTAAAAAACGGTGCATCACCTCGGGGAACTATTGGTTTCTTTGTTGATATTGGCACCAAAGGTTTCTTCAAAAATTTGCAGATTACGCCAGCTGATTAAGTTATTCTAGCAATTATTTTTGCTTGGTCTGACTATCTTTTGTACTATTCATCATCAGAACTATTTTCAATTTGTTTTAAATGAATAACTAAGTATAAACGCTCACTGCTATTTAGCTGATACTTCATTTCTTGGTAAAAATAGTCCTGCAGTTTTTTTAGAGTCCCCTTTAATTCAGGAAACTGCTTCAGAAATGCGGCCAAAATTGTTTGATTATCAGCTGAAGTTACAGGAAGATAATCCTGATTATTTTGTATTTGCGTAATTAAAAATCTTAAATGAACCGTTAGGCGCTCAAGTGTTGTTGGCTGCTCTGGATAGCCTAAGTCTGCTATTATGATTTGAAGAACTTTACTTAAATGCAAACTCGTGGCATTTTCACTTAACTGCTGTTTTTCATTGATGGGCGTTATTTCATTTTCCACAAAATGAATTGCAATTAATCCCGCTTCACCGGATGGCAAATTAACGTTAAAAGTTGAGTTAATCCAGTTAACACTTTCAAGTGCTTCACTATACTCCAAAGGATACACATTTTTCACGCTGACCAAGGAAGAAACATCATTTCTTTTATTTCTTTTAACGGCAAAATAAATATGGTCTGCCAAGCTAATAATTAAAAACTGATTGAAAGTCGTATTGAGCTTTTTCTCGGCATGATCAACAATATTTTTAGAAACGGCTAAATATTCCAGCGGTACATTTTCTAGTAAACTCGATAACGAATTAAGCCATTCAGGGTCCTTGATATTTTTAATAAAAGTCTGAACCCCCTTAGTCTTAACAACTTCATCCCCTGGCTGTTTCTTAAAACCGATGCCATTACCAAAAAGTATTGCCTGTTCATGTTTTTCATCATCGACCAAAACAACGTTATTATTAAAGACTTTAATAATCTTCATACTCACATTCCTTATTCATCATCAGCTTCATTTTCGCTTGCATAATCATTCATATAAATCATTTGTTCTTTAGCCTCATTAACTAATGCGGCTATTTTTTTAGCAGAAAGGTGGTCGCTGGGATCCAGTACAATTGACAATGCCAATGCTAAATTAGCGCCAGTAATAACGTTTATCCTTGGATTTTTGATTAATTGGGTACAATTTTGATTAACACTGCCACCCAATAAATCGGTAAGGAGAAAAATCTGTTCTTGTGGTTCAAATGTAGCAATCAAATTGGTTAATTCTTTAATTGGAAAATTATTTTTGCCATTACGATAAGCACAAATATAGTGCAAATTGGGTATATCGCCAGCAAAAAAATTAATTGTATCGGCCATTCCCTGAGCCATCGTTTTGTGAGAAATAATTACTATTTGTTTCATATCAAGCCTTAAATATTCCTAATGCTGCGCCGACCATTGCAATAACAATTACCATTAAAATTAGGGTGGTCATTTTTCGCCCCTTTTTCAGCATCCAGTACAGCAAGCCAGTTAATAATACCGGCAGTAGTCCCGGCATAATTTGATCTAAAATTTGTTGACCCGTAAGTGAGACACCTGCCTGACTAAATTTCAAAGCTAATTTAAAATTCACTGTCGAAGGTACTATAGCGCCAATGACCGCGATTCCTAATACTGATACGGCATCAGTTAAAGCAGCAAGCTGATCACTCATATTGGTCATTAAAGATGCACCTGAGTCATAGCCAAGTTGGTAAAGAAATGAACGTAAAAAGAAAAATAATACATAAACGGCAAAGTAAATCCACATGCCGATACTATTGCCATGCTTTCCCATCGAAGCAGCAATTGCGCCTAAAACCGTTGGGAATAATACCCAAATTAAGGCATCACCAATTCCCGAAAAAGGCCCCATCAAGGCAGTTTTTAAATCCTGAACAGCTTGCAATGATTTGGTTTTACCTTTTTCTTCTACGGCCAAGGTTGCACCAGTAATAATGGGCGACATCCATGGATTACAATTATAAAATTTAAATTGATTATCGATTGAAGCTTGTAAGCCATCTGGATCGCCACGATAAATTTTACTGAGCGCTGGAAACAACTCCCAAACCAAGGTTGCTGCAAAGCCACTATCATAGTTATATGTACTAATAGCAAGGTAGTGTCGTCTCATTGCCCGCCAAATATCTTTTTTCGTTAGAATTCTGCTGTCTTGTTTTGCCGTGGTATTATTCATCTTCCATATCCTCCTGAGTTAAACCAGTAGCACTTGCTGCAGCACTAGTTTGATTTGTTTTATTTGAATAATTCATAAATGTTGGGATGGCGCCAGCAACGCCAATTAAGGCTACCCCTAAGACAGGCATTTTTAAATAGGCAGATAAAGCAAAACCAACTAATAGCCAATAGCCATACTTTTTTAATGGCATGTATGATAACAGCATAGCCATTCCAACTGCTGGTAGCATTCCTCCGGCAACATTTAAGCCAACCGTAAACCAGGTAGGCATCAAGTTCAAAATGCTATTAACAACTGTTTTTCCAAATAACACTGCAATAAAAACGGGAACAGCTGATTCAAGTGGCATTAAAGCCGTCATTACCGGAATTAACATTCTCATTTTGCGATATTGCCGGTTATTGGCTAATTCGTGCGCTTTATTGGTAATAAATGAATTGAGAATTTTAAGTAAAACATCCAGTTGTATGCAAAGCATTCCTACGGGTACACCTAGTGCCAAACCGGCTGCCATTCCTTTACCAGTTCCGATTGCTACAGCAGTTGAAATCATTGCACTAACAGCATAATCCGGTGCAGAACTACCACCTAACGCCGCTACTCCTAATGACATTAACTGGATCGTTGCACCAACAACTAATCCCATTTGAAAATCGCCTAAAATCGCACCAACTATACATGACCAAAACATATAATTCATTGGTACAATTTGCGTTGTTTCAAAATCTAGTCTCTGAAGATAAGCTAAAATTGTAACCAAAATTACTTGTCCAATTGTGAAACCCATTGTTAAGCACCCGCTTTTCTATTTTTCAAAATTTTAGCAACGTCAACACTTTCATCTTGCGGAACATATTTAGAAATCACTTTACAGCCCGCATCTAAAATGGCCTGGTAAGTTTCTATTTGATTCGGCTTGATATAGGCCCTATTCGTTACTTTAAGTGCTTCAGTGTAAGTTAACGTTCCGCCTAACACGAGCTCTTTGATATCCTCGCCTTGCTCAAGTAATGCCAAGAAAACATCAGGTGTCTGAGAGACGATAAAAACTTTCTGCCGGTCATATTTATGCGCCTTAAAATTAGTTAATGCCGTTTGTTTAGAAATTATGGATACAGCCATGCCAGACGGCCTGCCTAATTTCATCGCTTGCTTTTTTTGTAAATCATTAGCTACATCATCATCAATTACCATTACGCGCGTAGCGTTAGCGTTGGGTGCCCAACTAGTTGCCACAATCCCATGAAGTAATCGGTTATCAATTCGTGCTCCTACTATTGACATTTTTTCCTCCTAAAAAATAAGAGACCAAAACAAAGACTCTTAATACCACCAGTAAAAGTGCATTAATCGTCAATATCTTGGTCTCGCCAGTTTTTAAACTGTTACGATCCTATATTAATTTGTTGTTATTTTTGCGCTTGTAATTTATCTAGCCAAAATTCATCTATGAGCTTTATTATTTCTTGCCCTCATCTTGAAGAATTCGAGCTATCTCTAAACACATATCCTCTGCTTGAGGTTCAGTACCAAAAAAGTTCAGCGTACCATGATCACAGCCTAAATACTTAATAACATTTACATCTATTTGATGCTGTAAAGCCTTTTTGATAAATTCCTCAGCAACTAATGTAATCAAATCATATTGGTTAAGAATAAACGTTAGCGGCGGAATTTTAGTCCAATTTCTAATATTAAACAAGTTAACTATTTCATCACGCGGATCAATCTGATGATGCAAATAGTTTTCTTCAAAACTAGTCAATGAATTAAGCATTCGCTGTACTCGATTCTTCACATATTTTTCGTCTTCCGCACATACAGCAAACTTTTGCCAATCATAATATGGTGCCATATCGTTATCAATTGCTGGATACAGTTCTATTACCCGGGAAATAATTGAGCTATCTTTCAGTATGACAATGCATGAATTAATCAGTCCACTTCCGGCACTATCGCCCGCTAGCACCATCTTCGGATTTGTAGAACCAAGCTCAGCGTGATTTTCTTTTACCCAGTTAATAATGCCGAGCACATCTTCAATTGCTGCTGGATAAGGATTTTCTGGAGCTAATCTATAGTGCGGGAAAACCACTGTTGTCTGGGCCTGTTCGGCAATATATTTCATTTGCTTACCAAACTCTTCAACTTTTCCTGTCATATATGCTCCGCCATGTAAGTAAATCAAAACAGGATTTTTAGCGATAATATTTACTGGCTGATAAATAAAAGTATCAATATAATGGTCATTATTTATCTCAATTAGACTTTCTTTTTCCAGCACCTCACTTGTCGTTAAGTCATAAGTGATGTTTTCTGGACGATTACGGTCAAAATTTAATGAAAACGGCTTGCTGCCAACACCTTCACTCATTTTTTGTTTGATAATCTGCTTGACATGAGGATCAAGAATATCTAATCGTGGCTTTCCCCTCTGCCCTGGCACGACTTTAACGATTTCTTGCACACCATTAATTACCTGGCTTAATGAATTAGTCTGCAATTCATTGACTAATGATTTTGAATATTGTCTTTGCGTCATTTGAACACTCCTTTTTGCATAAAAAAAACCGAAAAAGCATACAAATTTGTATACTTCTTCGGTTTCGCCAGTTTCTAAGCTGTTACGATCCTAACTAATTATGTTTTTATCCTAGCATATTTTTCAATATTTGGAAAGCGCTTCCTAAAAATATTTTTATTCTCTAATTATCCAATTTCGTTATGGCAATTGTGTTCATTATCGCGAGTACCTGTTCGCGCTTAACAAATCCGGTTTTTGTTTCCATTGCATTGGCTGTACCCGCCGCAATTGCTAAGCTAATCGCTTGCTTAAAGTCATATTTCCGATCAAGCGCGTATAATAATCCGCCAACAACGGAATCCCCTGATCCTTCGGTATTAGCTACTTCCACAGGCTTAAAATTAACTCGGTAAAAGTCATCATGATGTTTAACCAAAGCACCCCGATCACCCAGCGAAATGATGATATTAGCGATTTTATTAAGACTGCTAGCCCTTATTTCTCGCTTCAATTTCTGACAATCACGCGTTACTGGTGCTGCTAGTAGTTCAGCTGCTTCTTGCTCATTGGGTTTAATAAAATCTGGCAAAGCGGTACTTTGTAGCACCTCAGTCAATGCCTGGCCAGACGTATCCAGCACGATTTTTACTTGTGGTGCGAGCCTGCGAATACTGGTAATGATTTTAGAATAAATATGCTGCATATTAGTTGGTGGAACACTACCATTCAGAGAAATAGCTGTCACGTTGTGCTTGACAATTAGTGAGGACAAAGATGCAAGCAAATTATCCATGCTACTTAGTGCAAGTCGATCGCCTTGTTCATTAATTTCGGTTTTTTCACCATTATTTTGAATAATCGTGTAACAATTACGGGTATTGCCTTTAGTAGTGATGAACTTGCAGGTATAACGGTCATTTTTGGCCTGATCTAAAATATATTGGCCATTTGGACCAGCCAAAAAACCGGTGGCGATAGTTTCGGCGCCAAGACATGCTGCCACACGAGCAGCATTAATGCCCTTGCCACCAACCATTTTCTTCACCAACTGCACCCGATTTAACTCACCTATTTCTAAATGATCAAGTTGGTACAGACGATCAACGGACGGATTAATTGTAACTGTGATATCCATTTCTCTTCCTATTCTGATGTAACTAGTAAATAACTTTAGTATATTGCGAATATTTCTTGATCTCTTCTTTACTAATTTTGCTATCAGTCGCTAGAAAATCGAATTGATCAAGCTTTTGAAATGTGATGATATCTGAATGATTTAATTTAGTATGATCGGCAACAATCAAAGACTTTTCGGCATGTTCCATTGCAATATTTTGAATATTGCCTTCAGGGATTGTACTTGTAGTAACGCTATTGCCATTAATACCATTAGTTGAACAAATTGCGTAGTCAAAATTTAAGCCGTCAAAAATGTTCTCAGCTTTTTCACCGAGAAATTCTTCAGTATTACGGTGCAGCTCGCCACCCGTTAGAAATAAGCGGCAATCACTTTTATTGATTTCATTAAAGGCTACTAAACTATTGGTTACAAAAGTTAGATTTTTCGTAACTAATAATGGTACTGCCTGCAACAGAGTTGTTCCTGCACCCAAATAAATTGTTGAATTGTTAGCAATTTGCTTCGCTAGCAACTTCGCAATTTCCTTTTTTTCATCAATATTTTTTTGCAACTTCTCATTAGTAGTTGATTCTGCTTGGTAGTTGCTTTTTGCGCCACCATAAATTCGGGTAATATCCCCCGATTCTTCCAATCTCTTTAAATCACGTCTGATAGTCATGGAAGAAACTTGTAAGTTCTTCGCAATATCAACCGTTGTCATAAAGCCGGTTTTACGTAAAAGATTGTTTATGGCTGTTAATCTTTTTTCTTGTAAACTCAAAAAAATCACTTCTTTTATTCAATTTTACCATCACACCAGAAGTATATCAAACATTGTTCAACATTTAAAGTTCATCTATGTTAAAGTTTGTTAAATTTAGGTTGACAATGTTCAACTAGCGTATTATATTGAAAACGTATTCAAAAGTGAAAGGAGGAGAAATTTTTGTTTTACCAAGATTTAATTGACTTAAATATTGCGGTTGATACTGAAGAACAGCTATTTGACTTAGTTGGAACTAGAGTTATCAGTCAAGATTTTGCCAATCTAGGCTATATTGCTAATTTAGAAAAAAGAGAGTTAGCATACCCTACCGGTTTAAAATTTGCCGATATTGCCTTGGCACTGCCACATGTTGATCCGCAATACGTTAAGCGACCATTTATTTATCTTGCTCGCACTATTAGTTCCTTAAAACTTAAGCAAATGGGTGACGGCTCTGACATATCTGCCCAGAACTTTTTGTTTTTAGGTCTTAAAAATGGCGAAAAACAGCCTGAATTGCTAGCCAAAATTATTGCAGCGTTTCAAGATCAGAACTTTGTTGAACAGTTTCAAAAAACAAAGGATTCACAAAATATGCTTCAGCTCGTTGAAGCGAAATTTAGGGGGTTATCAAAATGAAAACAATTTTAGTTTGTTGTGGTACGGGAGTAGCAACCAGCCCGCAAGTCGCTAATAAGATTAATGATTTCTTAGCAGAACAAGGGTTGGATCACCTGGCAAAAGCCACTCCTGAGCCAATCGGTGAAGCAAAAACCACAATTGAGAATGATGATAATGTCATTATCTATGTGGGCATTGCCCCCGCAGATGGTGACCTGCAAGAAGTTCTTGATGCTAATCATGTTGTGGGCATGGTCGGTTTACCTTGGCTAACTGGCATGGATCAGGACAATGCCAATCAAAAAGTAGCTGATATCGTCAAGCAGGCGGAATAGCATTTCATCATTGGAGGTGAATTTAATGGATTGGAATGGAATAGTCCAAGGGATATTGAGCGTTGGTGCCCAGGTTTTAATTCCGATTTTAATTATGATCTTAGGGCTAATTTTTGGAATGAAACCCTCTAAAGCTATCCTTTCCGGACTCTATTTAGGAACCGGATTTATTGGTATGTCAATGGCGATCAACCAGTTGACTGAAACCGTTAGTCCTGCTGCAAAGGCTCTGGCCAAATATACTGGCATCAATTTACCGGCAGTTGACTTTGGTTGGACAGGTGCAGCTGCAATTACTTGGAGTTGGACCCTAGCCTTTTTGTTTTTCGTCGTAGAAATCGTGGTTAATTTAGTCATGATTTTTACCAAAATGACTAATACAATGAACGCCGACATGTGGAATGTTTGGGGTATCGCACTGACAGCTTACATGGTTTACCAAATTTCTGGCAGTTTAATCTGGGGCTTTATCTGTGGGGCCATCCAAGTTGTTATTTGCTTAAAATTGGGCGATATGTGGAGTAAAGAAATTGCCAATATGCTTGGGTATGAGGGTGTTACCGTAACCCACATTGAGGCATTTAAAGCAATTATTATGTCCCCGATTAACAAATTGATGGACTACATCCCCATTTTTAACCGTGAATGGGATGCAACATCGTTAAAACGTAAGATTGGTGTCTTTAGTGAACCAGTAACAATGGGCGCCATTATTGGCCTAGTGTTGGCACTAGCTGGACGCTACAGTATCGGCGATGCCCTTAATCTTGCGGTCACCGTCGGAGCTGTTATGGCGATTTTCCCAGTGATGGCCAAGTTCTTTATGGATGCTCTAACACCATTTGGAACTACTATGAGTAATTTTATGAAAAAACACGTTAAAGGAAGAACATTCGTTATTGGATTAGATTGGCCAATCTTAGGGCAGAGTACCGAATTATGGGTAACCATGGTGCTAATGATCCCAATTTCAATTATTTATGCGGCTATTTTGCCAGGTAACAAGATTTTACCAATTGCAGGTGTAATTAATTATTGTATTGGCGTTGGCGGCTTACTACTGACTGGTGGCAATCTCTTACGAATGATGGTTCTCGGCATTATTTACGAACCAATCTTTTTGTACGGTGCATCATATTTTGCTGATATTTTTACTAAATTAGCGAAATCAAGTACTTCAATTAAAGTTCCAGCAGGTGCCCAAGTTTCTTGGAGCTCAATCGAAGCACCGGAATTAAGATTTTTAATGGCTTGGGTAGGTCGTGGTAATATCTGGGCGATTGTTGGTTTAATTGCCCTTCTGGCACTTTTCTGGCTCCTTTACCGGTCATTTAAAAAGAACCCGATTCCGGCATTGAAATATAGCAAGTTAAAGTAATGGTGTAAAAATGGTAAAAAGCAAATTTTTTTGGACCTGCTTATCCTTTTTAGCCTTTAGCTTATTCTTTTTGGCAATTTTTTCCCATCAATATTGGTTAAACATTTTCGTAATTGGTTTAGGGATGCTAATCGATAAGAAAGGAAGTGGTATTCTTTTTTCTAAAAAACACAGAGTCACTACAACAAAAGATAATTAGAAAGGAAGAATTTGATGCAATATCCAGCAGGCAGAATACCATTTGAATATGAACGCGAGGATTTGGCCAAGGTCGTTCGTGAGGTAATGGAACGGCGCGATACCAATATTGTTGGTGGAAATATCAGTATTAAAGTGCAGGACGAAACCGGCAAAAACTATTATGTGATGACGCCAACTATGATGTCAGAAGCATACATGGGTTACCTAACGGCCGACCAAATTTTAGTCATTGAACCGCATACGCGCAAAGTTATTTCTGGCAACGGTAATGTTACACGTGAAATAAATATGCACGAAGCCATCTATGATACCAATCCCGAGATTAAGTGTGTTTTTCACTCCCATGCTGATCAGTGCATGTTTTGGGGAACAAGCGGGTTAAATATGCCGAATGTCACTGAGGCAACACAAAAATTACAAGAAATTAGAACCCTTACGTGGCATCCCATGTGTACGGAAGAATTAGCCCAATATGTCGCCGGTGAAATCAAAAAACTAGGCAAAAAGGCGTTACGTAACGGTTTTATCCTTAATTCTCACGGTACCCTCTTTACTTCTGGCGGCAAGGACATGGATCCCTTAACTGCTCTGCACAAATCTTTGGCTGATGTTGATATTACCGAATATAATGCCAAGGTTGCTTACAAGCAAACCGTTTTTCAGCAAATCGGCGTCTTAGACGGATATTATTCGGAAGATACCAAGATTGGCACTTGGGAAGATGTTAAAGCGGGTAAAGCTCTTTATAATCGGAAAAAAGGGCAAAATAAAAAAGGCGACTAACTAGTGCCCCTTTTATCAAATATAACTACTTTGAAGATATAACAAATTTCACGCAAATGCAACTTTAATCGCAGATTATTAGTTGATATCCCGTAAAAATTGGTTATTCTTCCACTTAAAAAGAGTCTGGGAAGAAACTAGCTCTTTAAGCAAAAAAAGAAGCAGCCAAAACACTGAAAAAAGTGTTTTAGTTGCTTTTTGCTTCTTTCTGCCCGCCAAAGTTGACTATTAGGACCACTCCTTTGCCAATATTTTTTCAAATTCATGGTCATTAACATTAATCCTAGATCATTTTCAACTTTTGCTTGTCCTCTTAGGTGGACCCGGCGCATGCCAAATACGTTCTTCAAATGGCCAAAGACCGGTTCTACATCAATCTTGCGTTGACCATAAATCCGTTTGCCGGTTTTACTTTGAAGAGCTGCTTGGACCTGGGCTTTGAAGTACTGCCAGGTGGGATTGTAATTGAGCTGGCGCTGGCGCCCGCTGGGCGTTTTAGCTAGAGCAGTTTTGGCCGCATTTAGCTGAAACTCATCTGCTTCATAGACTTTAAACTGACGGGTAAAGCCGTAACGGTCGTGTCTAGTCGAGTAGTGTTTAAAGTTGAAGCGCACGCCCTGATGGTCTAAGTAATAATCCTCGGTTTCATCATAATACCAGTTGTCTAGCTTAGTCGGGTCATGACGATACTTGCGCTTCTGTTCCTTTTCATAAGTAGTGTAAGGAATTAAAAATTGCTTGCCAAAGTGGTCGGTTAGCTCAGCGTAGTTATACTCGCTGCCGTAGCCCGCATCAGCGACAATTGTATCAAAGTCGCCTAAAACGGCCAGCTGCTCAAGAAAAGGTACCAAGGTTCTGGTGTCAGTTGAGTTAGGATACAGGGCATAATCAATAACATACTGATTGCTGGTCGCAACCTGCAGATTGTAGCCCGGCTTTAGCTGCCCGTTAAGCATCGGGTCTTCCTTCATGCGCATAAAGGTGGCATCGTGGTCAGTCTTAGAGAAGCTATTGCGACCCTTAAAAAGCGCTTGGTATTCTTCGTACTTCTGGGCACGCGGCTGATAGTCGCGTCGGATTCGGTGAAACAGCTTTTTTAAGCGCCGCCGTTTTTGCTTCTGCTTAGATCCGCCGGGAATTGCTTTCGGCTCATTGGCAATCGCTTGGTCCAGTCGCTCGACTTCTGCTGCAACTTCATTGGCCAGCTGGTTTAGCCCCTGACTGCTCTGCACTTCTTCGGCTGCCATGGCCTTAACCACTTCTTCCTCCACTAATTCTTGGTAGAGTGCCAATGCTTCATCCTGCAATTTAGCTTGGAAGCGGTCAACGGCCTTGCGCCAAACAAAGGAATACTTGTTGGCATCAGCTTCAACCTTGGTACCGTCAATAAAAAGGGCATGCTCATAAACCAGGCCCTCTTCTTGAAGTAGGTGGTTAAAGTAAAGGAAGCACTTTTTAATCAGCTGGTTGGCGTGCTTGCTGGCACGAAAGTTATTAATCGTGTGATAGGACATGGTCTGCTGGTCAGCCAAATACATCATAGGCAGATTTTCAGTTAGCATCTGGGCAATCTTGCGCCCGGAAAAGACCTTGCGGCTATAGGCAAAAAGCAAGATTTTAAGCATCCGGGCCGGATGGTAGGCTGGACGGCCAGTAGCAGAAGACTTACCCTCAAGCACAGCTAGGGGAATAGAGTCAACAAACTGACTAATGGCATGAACGAGGTGATTTTGCGGAATAGTAAAGTCTAAATTAAGTACTAAAGCAGTCTGGCCTGTGGTATAATTTTGGTACATTGTTTTTGGTCTCCGTTCTATTTGAAGTTGGATAATTAAATAATAACAAGACCAAGAAAGAATGTATACAGAAAAAACGTTGAACCAGTAAGTTCAACGTTTTTTTTTAATGGTCTAAGAAAATAGTTTCTTCCCAGACTCTTTTTTTGCAGCTATTGTAAATATAATTAGGAGATGTAGTTGATTTACCATAGCCTGCTAATAAGATTAATCCAGTGTTTGTACCCAGCCCTCTGGGCCCTTCTTTTTACCGTATTGAATATCAACTAATTCATTGTACAGTTTAGTTGTCACCGGACCAGTTTCCGTTTCACTGTAAATAACATGCTTTTTACCATTATAGGTAATGGAGCCCACCGGCGAAATAACAGCTGCGGTACCCATTGCACCAGCTTCCTTCATCTTAAAAGCTTCTTCCAAGGTAATCTGACGCTCAACCGGATTTAATCCCTGCTCCTTAGCAAGCTCTAACAAGGACCGTTTGGTAATTGAAATTAAAATCGATTTTGACTTAGGGGTAACAAATTGCCCTTCTTGGGTAATGCCATAAAAGTTGGCGCCACCAAACTCATCAACATATTTATGTTCACGTGGATCAAGATACAAACAATCGGCATAGCCATTCTTATGCGCCTCAACCGACGGCAATAAACTGCTGGCATAGTTACCTGAGGTTTTAGCTTGACCAGTTCCCGCATAGGCAGCACGGTCATAATCGCTGACAATATAGTCGGCTGGGTTCAAGCCCTTGATATAAGCCCCTACCGGAACGGCAAAAATCCGAAAAACGTATTCATCGGCAGCTTGAACACCCAAAACATTTGAGGTACCAACCATGAATGGACGTAAATAAAGAGTTGCGCCACTATCATATGGTGGCACAAATTCTTCATTCGCATGCACCACTTGCTTTACTGCCTCTACAAACCGGTCTTCAGGAAATGGTGGCATTGCCAAGCGCTGAGCTGACAAAGTAAAACGATGAGCGTTTTGATCTGGGCGAAACAAGTTGATTTTACCGTCCTCACGCCGGTAGGCTTTCAAACCTTCAAAAATCTCTTGGCCATAGTGCAGTACTTCTGCCCCTTCGGAAAGGGTAATGGTTGAATCCTCAACCAACTTTCCTTCTTGCCATTCGCCGTCTTTATATTTAGCTTCATAGCGATATGGTAAATCGCGATAAACGAAGCCTAAATTTTTCCAATCAAGATCTTCTACTCGTTGTTTCATAACAATCCACCCTTTATTACTCCTTATGTTACATAAACTAATAATAAATTATTAGCTTTTTAATTAATAGTTAATTGTTAACTAATTTAGACCATAAATTTAATGATGTCAATCCTTTATTGCACAAATTACCAAAATATCTTTTTGGCAAAAAAATAGTTAACTCTGCTTGAGTGTCACACGTGAAACAAGTAGCTCAATCAGTAGTTATATTAGGATAAAAGGCAAATAACCATTGGGCAGGAAAAAATTTACTACTTCAAATTTAGACAAAAAAAGACTAGCTCCCGCGAAATAGCGGAAACTAGTCTTCAATTACTGTTTAGCAATTAGCCTAATTTTCAATTAGTCCTTATTTTCTTTAGTTTCAGATTTAGTTTTATCGGTCTTATCAGCTTTTGGTGTAATAGTTAAAACTGCATCACCATTTAAGTAAACATGCTGGTCATCTGCAGTAAACTTAACTTCTTTGGTGTCAGGCTCCTTCATTAGCAATTTTGCAATTGGAGTTTCCAAATCTTGCTCAACTACCCGACGTAGTGGCCGTGCACCAAATTTCTTATCGTAGCCTTTTTCTGCCAAGTAAGCTTTTGCTTCAGGGGAAATTTCTACTTTCACATCCCTCTTAGCTAAGACATGTGACATCTTCTTTAAGTAAATATCAATGATCTTAGTCATATCTTCTTCGGTCAGTGAATTGAACGGTACGATTGCATCAAGCCGGTTCAAAAACTCTGGTCTGAAGTAAGCTTCTAAGGCTTTGATCATTTTATCATGGTCCACCTTACCATCCTTGAGTAAGTTATCAGAATACCCAGCATTTGAAGTCATGATCAATATTGTATCTTTAAATGAAACAGTTCTACCTTGGGCATCGGTTAAGCGACCATCATCCATAATTTGTAATAATGCGTTAAAGACTTGTGGATTAGCTTTTTCAATTTCGTCAAACAAAATCAAGCTATATGGTTGATGCCGTACTTTTTCAGTTAATTGTCCACCTTCACCGTAGCCAACATAGCCTGGTGCTGAACCAATCAGTTTATTAACTGCCATTTGGTCTTGGTACTCGGACATATCAAGTCTAATCAGGTGATTTTCACCGCCGAACAATTGAATTGCCAATTGTTTAGCCAGCTCAGTTTTACCAACACCAGTTGGACCAGTCAGTAGGAATGACCCAGTTGGACGATTGTTATCCTTGAATACTTGCTTACGGGCAATTGCATCAGTAATCACGTCAATTGCATTATCCTGATCAATAACGGCCTTCTTTAATTTAGCAGCTAAATCAAGGTTCTTTTGTCCCTCACTGGCATGAAGTTCGCTCATTGGAATCTTAGTTTTTGCTTCAATTAAAGCATAGATGTCTTGGTCGGTTACGCGTGGAGTTGCAGCATCATCAACGTGATCAGCTTTTTCACGTAACTCCTCAATCTTCTTCTTCAAATCACTAGCTTTGTTGTAGTCCTCATTTTTAGCGGCCTCTTCTTTTTCCTTTTCAAGACTAGCAATTCTCTTTTTAATTGATGCTTCATCACTAGGAATAGTGTCAAGACCCTTCTTAGCACCAGCTTCGTCCATTAAGTCAATTGCCTTATCTGGCAAATAGCGACCCTGAATGTAGCGTTGTGATAATTCAACGGCTAAGCGTAAAGCACTGTCACTGTATTTAACGTGGTGATAGTCTTCATACTTTTTCTTTAAACCCTCTAAAATTTTAACCGTTACATCAGCGGATGGCTCTGGAACTTGTACTGGCTGGAAACGACGTGCCAAAGCAGCATCATTTTCAATTCGACGGTATTCTCCTGTTGTCGTTGCACCGATTAAGTTCAAGTCACCACTAGCCAGAGCTGGTTTCAAAATGTTAGCAGCATCGCCACTATTATTTTCAGAATCAGTTGAACCTGCACCAACAATGTTATGAATTTCATCAATGAATAAGATGATGTTTGGATTCTTTTTAGCTTCATCAATTACCTTCTTCAGGCGCTCTTCGAAACTACCACGAAGGCTAGAACCCGCAACCATATCATTAATGTTAATTGCAATAATATGCTTATCTTTCATCTTGTCAGGAACATCACCTGAAGCAATTTTTTGTGCTAAGCCCTCAACAATCGCGGTTTTACCAACACCTGCAGGTCCGACTAAAACCGGATTATTCTTTTTACGTCTGCTTAAAATTTCAATTACTTCTTGGATTTGTTCATCACGACCAATTACAGGATCGTATTTATTGTTTTTAGCTTGCTCGACTAAGTCAACGCCAATTGGTTTTTCCTTTTTTGGTTGACCAGGCATTTGACCGTTCTGGTTCATGCCTTGTGGAGAAATATTCATGCTCGAATAGTGAACTGGAATCGAGCCATTATCATCATTGTTAAAGAAAGAATTATTTAATTCGTTAAATAGATTGTCAAATTCGTTATCAAAATATGCCATACATATACACCCCTTTAATAGGTTTAAATTTGGTAATTAGCACTCGACGTTGTCGACTGCTAACTGCTTACATATAATATTGTAGCAGGTTATCCACAGAATGCAACCCTTTTTGCTTACTTTTCCACATTTTTTTGCTTAACTTGTGAATTTTCCCCTTTTAACTAAAAAAGCCTTGATAAATCAACTTTATTGTTGTTATCAAGGTTTAATAATTATGCTATTTTTGATATAAATTCATGTGTTCAGCCAAATATTTGGCGGTTAAACTATCCTTTTTGTGCGATATATCCACAGGCTGCCCACATGCAACAATTTTTCCTCCCTGCAATCCACCGCGTGGACCCATGTCAATCATATAATCACTATTAGCCATAATATCCAGATCATGAGTAATCGTAATAATCGTTGCCTTCTGCTTCAGTAATTTTTGAAAAACAGCTAGCAAGGTCCTAACATCGTGTGGATGAAGACCAACTGTTGGCTCATCAAAGACAAAGAGACTGCCTTTTTGCCGCCGGTGGAGATGACTAGTCAATTTTAGCCGCTGTGCTTCTCCGCCTGACAACGCAGGTGTTGATTCACCTAAATGCAGGTATCCTAGCCCCATATCATGCAAAGTGGTAATTGTTTTTTCAATCTTAGGCTCATCCCTAAATAACTGTTCTTTCAAAGCATCGTCAACCGAATAATCAAGCACGTCTGCAATACTCAGTCCATGCCATTTTACACGCAAGACGTCTTGGTTAAACCGGTGGCCACCACAAACCGAACAAGTCTCAACCATATCGGGCAAATACTGAATATCAAGTGAAATTGCTCCGGTACCACCACATGCCGGACAGGCACCTTCTTTATTATTGTAGGAAAAATGCGCTGCCTTATACTTTAGCTTTTGAGCTAACGGCTGGCGGGCAAATAATTTGCGCAAATTATCCATAATATCAGTATAAGTAGCAACCGTAGAACGCTGATTTTTGCCAACCGGCGAGGAATCAACGCTAATAACGTTTTTGATTCCACCGCTAGTCAAATCTTTTACCCAGCTTGGACCATCTACCTGTTTTTCTTGCGCATTTAATGCGGGAATGAGCGAATCAAGAATTAACGTTGTTTTGCCTGCTCCAGAAAAACCCGTAACTGCAGTCAACCGCCCAACCGGAATTTGCGTGTGAACATTTTGTAAATTAAAGCGGCCTTTGACAGTAAACTTAATTGTGCCTTCACTAAAAAGCTTCTTTGCATCCACCTGTGGCCGCACATAAAGCGGAGCTGTTCCTTTTAAATACGGACCAATTAGGGATTCTGGTTTCTGCGCAATTTCTTTTGGCGAACCTTCAGCAATTATCTGGCCACCCTGCGAACCTGAACCCGGACCAATTTCAACAATCCAGTCAGCAGCACTTATAATTGAAGTTTCATGATCAACGACGACTAATGAATTGCCTTGATTGACCAGTTCGTGAAAAACCTCAATTAACCCAGCAACATTATCTGGGTGCAGTCCCACAGATGGTTCATCCAGCACATAAAGTACTCCTGTAGTTTCTGTCCGCAAGGTGCGCCCCAATTGAATTCGCTGCAATTCACCAGTTGAAAGACTATTAGCCTGACGAGCTAAACTCAAGTAATCTAACCCTAATTTTAGTAGGGGCTTAACCTGATGCAGCAATTCACCCGTCAGATTTTGCGCTAAAGCTTGCATATCATCTGGCAGCCAGGCTGCGATTTCTTTCATATAATCATCAAGTTCACCGAGCGTAAGTTGTTCTGCCTCAACAATATTTTTTCCAGCTACCAATTGACTCCAGCGACTTGGGTCAATCCGGTGCCCATGACAGCGCGGGCAGGTTTTAAAACGGTAAAAAGAGTTAATCCGTTCCAGTCCACGCTCTGATTTCGTAGTTTTGCGTGAATTGGCCACAGCATTATAGGCATTTTCATATAAGGCATCGAGATGATAAACTCGGCCCGTTGAAGTAGGCAAATCCACCGGCACCTTACGTTCCTTGCCGTGTAAAACAATTTCCTTTTCTGCTTTAGTCAAGTCTTTGTACGGTACGTCTGTCCGAACACCAAGTTCACGGGCGATGCGCCACATCCAATTGCGACCCGGAATCTGCCAGGTCGCCATGGCACCATTTTCTAGAGTTAATTCTTCGTTAGCAATAATCTTACTATCATCAATTTGTTCTACTGTTCCTAAACCTTGGCATTTTTTACATGCGCCATCGGAATTAAAGGCAAAATCTTCTGCACTAAAAGCATAGAATTGTTCGCCACAAGTTGGGCAAGTGAGACGCCCCATTGCCTCACCGGTTAAATCCATCGCTTCAGCAATCTTGATTGTTGGCGCCATCCGGTGGCCATTGGGACAAACTGGCGAACCTAACCGGGAAAAAATTAGCCGTAAAACATTGAAAACTTCTGTTACCGTGCCAACGGTTGACCGGACGCCTGGAATACTCGGCCGCTGGCGCAAGGCTAATGCCGAAGGGATGTGCTTTACCTCATCGACTTGTGCCCGCCCGACCTGACTTATTCGCCTTTTAGTGTAAGCCGCCAGCGAATCAAGGTAGCGCCGGGCACCTTCAGAATACAGAATGCCCATTGCCAAACTAGATTTACCCGAACCACTTAAACCTGATATTGCCACAAATCGGTGCAATGGAATGGCCACATTGATATTTTTTAAATTGTTGACCCTGCCACCAATAACTTCGATTTTAGTCGGCTGTTCTTGATATTTCATGTATTACGATCCTTTCTTCTTGGTTTCAGCTGTTTTCCCGGCTTAACTGGTCGATCTGGTTTTCTCAATAAGTATTCCCGAATTGCCTGGATAACCTGCTTATTTTGCGGTAAATCCGAGTGGTCGGCTTTCTCGCCGGTTACGGTCATCGCTGTATAAGACTTTACCTGATTTTGAAAAATAAACTTACCCGCAGCAACGCTTGTTTCTGGTACAATGCCGTCTGATTCGTAGCTTTTGCCACCAGATAACGAATAAACCTTAAGGTTTTTAGGCAAAGCGGAACGCTTTTTAATAAAATCAGCTAACATTTGTGTGCGATTCTTGATATTGCTCTCAGTAAAATTATACGGCGTCCCCAATGTCATTAGCCGCTTCATTTTTGTGTCACTTGCATACTGTGCATAATAATGCTCCAGCCAATATGTCCAAATCAAGCCACCGTTTGAATGACCGAAGGCCTTAAAATTATTAAACTTGTAATTTTGCATTAATGAGTCAAACGCAATATCCAACCAATAGGCTTGTTTCTTAATATTGGCATACCCATCCTTATTATTAGCAAAACCAATAATGATGATCGGTTCTAAATCATTTTTCCCAATTGAACCACTGTATGACAGCTTTGCTTCACGTGAAACAGTAACTTTGAGCACACTATGCTGATTCATGGTTGTTTTATTCAGTTGGTCAATCAAATCATTAAAGCGCTCGGTCGTTGCACTCGATCCCGGCACCATGATTACCGGTGAAAGCAGTGAGCGGCTGCGTTCGGCTCGGGCTTTATTATCCCTTTTCATCCAAAAATAACTGGGGATGGCGAGGACAACCATGAGTGTAATTAACAAAGTCAACCATTTTAAATTAGGATTTTTGTGCAAACGCATTGCTGCTGCCCCCTTTACTCAACTTCAGTTTTAATTCTACTCTTTCATTTATCCTGATAAACGGCCACATTAAGCATAAATCCAGGGCGAAAAGCACCATCACAAACAAAAGAGCCGTCCAGTTGCCGTTAGTGCCAAAAAATGAAATCAATAGTCCCGGAGTTCCCTTTAAAATAGGATATACACAAACAGGAATAATCCGCAATGTGATTGCACCTGCGGCTAAAGTCATGTTAATTAATGGAATTAAAATACTTGGTAAAATAAAAACAGGATTAAGAATAATTGGCAGGCCAGCCGCAAAGCCTAAACTTGACCCAAAAGCTGCTGGGATTAAATTAAGCCGTGCAATTGCGCCGATTTCCTTGTTTCCGTGCCGCAGTAACAGTAAAACAATCACCGCTAAAATGACACTCGCGCCGCCCATCGTACCGTAAGCCTTAATTAACGAGCTACCTAAGTACTTGTAGGGCACATTCCACGAACTACCGTGCTGAAACGCATATGTCAGATTCTCAGCAGTGTAAGCATTATTTACCGTGCCAGCAAAAGCATGTAAAGGGTAGCCGATCCCCAACCAGTTTAGAAAAGTTACTATTAATGATAAGAATAAGACTTCTAACAGGTTGTTCGTGGTTTGCAGCCGGCTGACCAATTCGTTAAAACTAGCAGAATTGAGTAATTTGATTTGTAATTCATAAATAATAATCCCGAGCACCACTCCCAAAGCGAGTGAAACAAAAAAGGGCAACACTGCGTCCCAAGCACGATGCTGAATCCACTTTGTGCTTTCATTTTCTACTGGCACATAATTTTTTCCTAGTAAATGAAACACCTGTCCAACACAAAAACCAACAATTAATGCACTAAAAACAGCATTAATTTGCAACAGGCTAATTGTGAATGATACTTGATTGCTGTGGCCGCTGTTAGAGGCATATGAACAAAAGAGCATAATTAAAACGGAAGTCATTCCTGACATTGTTGAATCTTTATGGTAGATTCTAGCGGTATAGCGCGCCATAAAATAGCTGGCATAAACGCCAAATACCCCAAACGTTATTTCAATCATGCCGCGACAAACAAATGAACCCGCATACCAAATATGATCAGACATGATTTTATCAAGACTAAAAATGTTATAAATCAGGCCATCTGGAGAAAAGACCAAATCATTTAGCAGATTGAAAAAAGCACCAATAACAGCAATTGGCATTAGCATCACTAAGGTTCTTTGCGCCGCCCGCAAAAAAGTCCATTGCCTAATTCGCAAAACAGACTTTGTAAGTATATTTAACATTGTTTAAGCCCTTACTTTATACAGTATTTGGAATAAAATACTACTCCAATTATTCACTACCAGCAATTTTTTTATTTGAAATATAATTTTATTCCTTTCTGGCCGCCCTGATACGTGAAAATGTTATAATAGAAGCGGTTATTGGAAGGTGGGAAAATGAGCAGGAAAAAAATTGAACTGAATGAAAAAGTAGAAAAACTGGCAGAAAAGTATCTCCAACTAACTAGAACTGATTTAGATGACCTAACCAATACTGCTTTAAAGGCTTATCTTATTGATCATTTAAATTCCAACCAAATTAAAGAAGCGCTAAAAGATACTGATGACATAAGCTCCGAATATACCGGAAAATTGTTTAATATTGATGATTTAAACAAATTTTAGCTAAACATTTAAACAAACTGAAAAGGACAGGCTGCTTAATGAGCCTGTCCTTTATTTTGTTTATTTATTAAATTATTGTCTAAATTGGTTACCGGCCAAATTACGGTAAAAGTTTGCTTTGGTCGTCTGTTTATACGGAATAAGCCAAATCAAACCGATTCCTAGAGTAAGCCCTGCAAGAATTGTCCACCCAATGAAACTGAGATCAAGTACAAATAATTCCCACTTGTGTCCGTTCATCAGCCGCCTACTTTCTGTAATACCGGTAGTTGCATGAACTTCATGACCACTGGCAACCAGATCACTGACAATGTACGGCGTTAAGGCATAAGAATAAGACTTAATAAAGCCGGGAATAATGAGTAAACATGTCCACAAAATTTGAAAAATATAGCTTAAAATGTAATTCAATAGTTCCGGAACAAATCGATTATCGGTAAAAACGGAAAAGATCGAGCGCCAAAAATTAAATTTGCGACCTTCAGTAAAAGCTAAAAAGGTAATAGCCATGCTCAGCATAAAGAAGCCGCTGAGAAATTCACTTCCACTATTGCTCAGTATGCTTCCAGCCCAGATTGCTGGGTTAAAGACTGATTCTGGGTGGCTACTTCCCATCACCTCATTCATATCATTCAATGTTTTAAGTATAGTATTAATACTTGGTCCAAATAAAGTAGCAATTATTATTACAAGCACTAGGCTAACGCAAGCTGCCCAGATCCAATTACCATGCAGCTGACTTTTAGCTTCAGCTTTTAATTCAGCTCTTGTCATATTGATCTCCTTTATATACTCCTATTTAAATACATACTACTATTTTAAAGTACATAAATGCAAAGAAAATACAAAAAGCCTAGTCCCACCAACAATCGGAACTAAGCTCACACAGTGTTTGTGCCACCATTACTGACCACATATAGAAATTTACATTTTCGCTACCGGAGAAAATGAGTTCTTTCCCTATGGCGGCACAACAAAATTTTAGCATGCAATTAACTAAAAAACAAGGTACAACCAATTATATTTTCACTACTTACCATGTTTCTTCAATAACTGCAACATAATTTTATCAATTCGATCTTTCAAAACCGCAAATTCGCCCTTCCGCGTCTTATTGGCCTGAATAATAATCATGGTCTTCGCCGTCTTCGTGCTGCGCATGAAGGTGTAGTAGCCTTCTCCTGCCCCATTAGCCGTCTTTAGCCCTAAACTGGCGTCGTTATAAAAACCACCATTATAATAATATGGCGGACGCGCCCGGTAGAGTTCTCGCCGGCTCTTTTTACTGAGCAGGCTGCCAGCCAGAATATAATTCATTACCTTGGCTAAATCATGATTTGACATCACGACTGACCCGGCACCCAATTCATCATGCGCGGCTTGCAGCGCCTTTTTGTGCTTGACTACATCATAGCGCCCGCCGCGGTAAATCATGCCCGGTACCAAGCGGCTGGCAATAATCTTGCCCGGCTTGGACCATAAAAACTCCGTCTGTTTTAACTGCAGCGGCTCAACGTATGTTGCCCGGAAAAGCTGCTCATAGCTTTGACCGGTTACCTGCGTCATTATGCCGCATAAGTATACATAATTAAGCGAGCTGTAATACCATTTGCCCAACATCTTCGGCTTAAACACCGTCTTTTTCACATCGCAGGCTAGATTATCCTGGTCAGAGACAAAGTGCCGCCGGCCTAACCGCGCTCCTGGTTTTAACTGCAGCCCAGCCGTCATTGCCAATAAATTTTCAATCGTAATCTTTTTCGCACCCGGTATTGCCGGATAGAACCGCGCTAAGCGCTCATGCAAGCTCAGCTTGCCCTCCTGCACTAGCTTCATGACCATGGCGGCGGTCATTGACTTTTGGACGGAATTAATTAAATAACTAGTGTCAGTAGTATTATTGCTAGCATAATCAAGCAAAACTTTGCCTTTGCTAATAACTAAAACTGAACCCTTGATCCCTAAGGCATCAATTCGCTGGCGCACTATTTTACTTTTAAACGATTGTTTTGCGGCTTTTGCTTAGCTGCGACTTCATAGCGGGCTTTTTGCCACTTCTTGGTATAGAAGTAGTTATGGATGTTGTAGTTGTAGCGGTTATCGGGCTGCGCCATGAACGGCTTAACCGCCTGGTCGACTGCCACCCAGCCGCGCCAGCCCAAATGAATCGTATCTTCCATGAAGTACTGCTCACCGCCCCGCTTTGACAAGTCGGTAACCTGGTCAAAGCCTTGGCTGCGCAGCTGGTACTTAATTTTAGCGACTGCCTGCTGGTACATCGTCTGCGATAAGCCGGTATAGTCCGCCCACTTTTGGTTAATTGGCGGAATGATGAACAAGACATTGGTGTGCTGCTTGGCAAACTGGTGCAACATCAGCTCAAAATCGCTGTATTCGACCGACTTGGTATAATCAAAGTTTTTCTGACTGTCCTTTAATTTAGCCAGATTGCGCTTATTCAGCCGCATCTTAAAGAAGCGGTTGTTAATCCCAAACTCATTGGAATTAGTATGAATTGCCGCTTGCTGGCTGGCAACTCGGTCCAGTGCCTTGGCCGAGTCAGTTGCTGGCAGCAGCTTGGCCTGACCATTTATTTTGGGCAGGCGGTCGCGCAATTGGAAGGTACTGAAAAACTTGTCCTCATTGTTAAGCATGCGCCGCTGATTTTCGAGGTAGAAACGCTGCACGCTTGACAAGGGCTGGCCGCTGGCTGCTTTTTTCATGCCGGCTTTGACCATGCCCTTGACTTCCGGCATTGCCAAGAAGCGCTTAGCGGCATAGCGGCTGGCGCGGCTGCTTTTCTTGAGGTCTAACAAGAAGTTGCAGGCCTGCAGCGGTGAATAATACAGCGCAAACGCATCCGGGTTTTGCCCCATTTTCGTAAACCATTGCGGTGACACAATCACGACGGCTTTTTTGTTTTTTAGCTGCTTGGCCGTTCCCTGCATGCCCAAAAATTGGGCTAGCGACTGGCTGCCCGGCCCGCCTAGTAAAAACGGCCGGTAATTGCGGTGATATTTTTGGGCCAACACGCTGGGGTGCAGCGGATCAAGCCGGGACAACTCGCTAGAGCCGTAAAAGGGCACGTAGTCGTCCTTAAAGGCATCCTGCTTCATCAAGGAACCCTTAAAAACCGTGGTCGTCTGCGAATTGGCCGCCTGATAAATAGCGTCCTGCGAAAAGGTCCGCTCCCAAGGCAACAAAAAAATCACCAGCAATAAGATAAAAGCGCAAAGAACTGGGCCAAAGATTTGCCACAGCCGGCGTTTGTTACTCATTTTTTAAACTTTCCACCTTTGCCACAATCTTGCTGGGCGTATTCCATTCGTTCCGGTCAAATTCGGAAACCGGCACATCGATCGCAAATTTTTCCTGCAGGTTCAATAACATCTGCACGCTGGCCATGGAGTCCATTAGCCCGTTGGCAAAAATATCTTCATCCATCTTGCCGGCTAAGTCTTCTCCGGTTAAATCTTGTAAAATTGCTAAAACTTCTTCTTTAATATCCATGATTAAACCTCTTAAATAATTCTATTGCCTGTTTAAGCTACTTCCAGCCAAACCAGAGCTGGCTGAGAAAACCTGAAAAAATCAGGAAACTGAAACAAACGACGTTAAAGGTGACGAAAATTGCCAGCCACTTGGTGTACTTGTTAGCCGGCAGCTTGTCCTTATGCTTCTTTTTAAACCTGAGCCAGCAGTCATTAATAATGATGGCGCAAGCATGGAACAAGCCGTAAACAATGTAATACCAGCTTAGCCCGTGCCAAAAGCCCATCACTAAAAACAAGAGCAGGTAGGCCGCCTGCGACAGGCGCACCGGGTTTTTAAACAGCTTTTTCTTCATTGCGAAGAAGGTAAACCGCATGTAGATGTAATCCCTAAACCAAAACGACAGCGTCATGTGCCACCGGTTCCAGAATTCCTTGATATTCTGCGAAATAAACGGCTTGTTAAAGTTCATTGGCGTGTGAATGCCCATGAAGTAGGAAATTGCCACGGCAAACAATGAATAGCCCGCAAAATCAAAGAACAGGTACATGCTGTAACAGTACATGTAAGCCAGCAGCCACCACGATAATTTCAGGCCGCCGTTAGCGGTACCGGCAATTAAAGCTGCCCGCTCAATTTTAGGCAGCCAGTAAGTGCCAAAGAACCAGCCCAAGATAAATTTATACAAAAAACCTTGGAACAAGTAACGCGTAGCTAAGCCTAAATCCGTCAGATAAGCTGCCCGTTTAGGGGCAGCATCGCATTCTTTGGCAAAGCGCCGGTAACGGTCGATGGGCCCCGAAGAAATCGTCGGGAAAAACAGCAAAAAGCGCAAGTAAGTGACCAAGTCAATTTCCTTAATCGCCCCGTCGCGGACTTCCATGATGACCTGCACGGTTTTGAAAGTGATGTACGAAATCCCCAGAAAGGCCAAGACCCCCGGTATTTTAGCCTGGGGAAAGGCCGTTTGGACTTTTACCAAAATCAGGGGCACAATCGCTAGGAAAACCGCTAGGTAAAAGACCCACGTTTTGTTAGCCCAGTTTTTACGATAATACAGGTAACAATAAGTCAGCAGCAGCTCAAGCAATAAGTATATTAGCAGGCTGACGCCCTGCTGCCACTTATCCCCGTCAAAAATTAGGAAGAGAAAGACCAGCGAAAAAGCTATTTCATATAACTTAAAGCGGTGGCCATAATACAGACCCAAAATAATTGGTATTAAGCCAATCATTAGGAAAACAAAGTAGTGTGGATTCCCATAAGGCTGCATATTAATCAAATTAAAATGCACTACTCGTTAACCTCCTTAATAACGGCCTTGATGTCAACCTTGCCGTTTTGCGAAATCGGTAATTGGTCCCGGTAGACAAATCGCTGCGGAATCATGTACGGCATCAGGTTCTGGGCCAGATCAGCCCGAATCAGCTGCGTAATTTCGTCTTCGCTATAGCGCTTTTTGACGCCGTCTTTTAGTTCGATTTCCGCCACAATTTGCTTGACCGTGTGGTCGCTGCCATATTTAGGCGCAGCCACGCCGTGGGCAACAAACTTATTTTTACCTAAATAATAGTTGATTTCTTCTAATTCGATCCGGTAGCCGTTGAATTTGATTTGGAAATCAATCCGGCCCCGGTAAAAGAGCAAGTCGCCATCAAAGAACCCCTCATCGCCGGAGCGATGGCTCGGGTACTGCTCGGACGGCGCTTGGAAGAAAGCCTTCGCCGTTTTTTCCGGGTTATTGAGGTAGCCCTTGGAAGTGCTCGGCCCGGTAATGATAATCTCGCCTTGCCCCGGCTGATCGCCCTTAGTTTTGTCAATCGTGATTTGGGTATCTTCTTTTACCCGCCCGATTGGCAGGCGGTCATAGTTAGCTAAGACTTCTGGCGTAATTTCCACCTGTGTCACCGCCACCGTAGTTTCGGTGGGGCCATAGGTGTTGAAAATCTTGGCTTGCGGGAACTTCTTTTGGAGCAGCTCCGCCTCATTATGCGGCAATTCCTCGCCGCAAAAGAGAAAGTGCGTCAGGTCCGGATGATGCTCGCCCGTAAAGGTCTTGTCCAAAAAGCACATCTGGGCAAATGACGGCGTCGACACCCAAACGTTAAACTGCAATTGCGGCAGCGTTTGGAAAAGCTGCGCAAAGTTTTTCGTCACGTCATGCGGCAGAACAACCAGCTTGCCTGCTCCCACTAAAGCCGGGTACAAGCTCATGACCGACAGGTCAAACGAATACGGCGCTTGGGCCAGAAAACTAGGGTGTGCTGGCAAAGCAAAGTCGCTCATCTCCCAGTTGACAAAACTCAAGAGGTTGTTGTGACTGATCTGCACGCCCTTGGGCTTGCCGCTGGTGCCCGAAGTAAAGATAATGTAGAAATTATCATCGCCCTGAACAAAATTGGCCGGATCAACCGCGCTGGTCTCATTACCCACCTCTTCGGGGCGGATAACCTGCAAGTCAGGTAAAGCAATTGCTGGCAGCTCTTCAATCGCAATGATTGCTTCGGCTGCAGCTACTTCTTGAATCAGCACAATTCTTTCGGCATTCGAATAGCTGGCAATCGGGATATAGGCGTGACCGGCTTTAACACAGCCAAGAAAGCTGGCAATCATGTCAAAAGTTTGCCCGCCCCAGATCATAATCGGGCTGCCCGGACTGAGATTAAGGCCCATAATGTAGCCAGCCCAAGCATCGGAACGCTTTTTCAAGTCGCCGTAAGTGTTAGTTTGGCCCAGAAAGTCATAGGCAATCCGGTCTGGCTCAGCCAGCGCAATCTGATCAATTTTCTTGATAATATTTTTAATCATTGTTGTACCACCTTAAAATTCATTGTAAATAAAGTGAACCGAGGTTAGGCCGCTATATTGATACAAATAGATTAATGCTATTAAAATAGCGCCATAAATAATTGTCGTGAGAATAAACTTGCCAACACGCTTAGCACGTGAAGCAGTTTGATCTTTTTTAACCATATTCTTCATATCTCTTTCAATATCAACAAATATACTATCGAACATAGTACTACTGTTCCTGATTAACCAAAGATTTTTTGCTATTCTTTTACCAAATTTAAATATTTTATTAACAATTTCAAAGTTTCTCCAGCTTACGGCTGGCACTATAAGCGAAATAAAGCGGTATCAAAATAATAAATGGCATAAAAAGAAACGAAAATACCATCAGTATTAAAATTTTTTCTGGCTTATGCCACATTTCACTTTCAGCGGTTGTTAAAACAAAAACAGCAAAGATAACTATAGTAGCTATTTCCAATAAACAGATGATTGCTAAATCTTTTGCGCCTACCATTCGATAAACAAATAGCCACATTGATGCTGGCAATAAACAAAACCACCCAGAAAAACGAAGCCAAAAAGTTATTTTTTTCCGAAATTTTTCTTGTTCCATTTTTCTCCTTACATTCAAAAAACCTTGATATAAAAACAATATCTCTAATTATATCAATGTAGTCTTTAACAGACAATTTTTTCATTATTCAAAAATTTACTTTATTTTAGCTTTCGTCATACTTTTTTCACATTTACTTTGTATACTAAGGTTGTGACATGATATGAGACAGTCTTATATCATGTCACACTCAACTTTTTGTTTTTCATTCATACTCCTCCAAGTATAAATAATGAAAAAACCGAAATGACTTTAAGGGTCATTTTCATATCTATCCCTTTCGACTCACGTGTATTACGTGGGTTTTTCTATGCCTTTAAAACTTCTAAAGGAATTCTTTACACTTTTATAAGGGATTTTCTAACTTTACTTCAGAATTAACGTTTATTATTACTAACTGTAGTAAGCGAAAAAGCTTGCTACATACTCCCACTTTTTATTTCATTCATTCTTACTCCTTCAAAGTAGATGAAAACTAACAAGGCTCGCAAATGTTGCGAGCCTTTTTCCTTTGTTATAGGATAAGCATATTGATGTATACACTTACAAATGAAAGGTCCATTAGATGTTTTCCCCCTCCATTCAACACTTATTAGAAGAAAAATCTGGTTCATTTATCATTCCGGCTACAAGAATAGCATTTGTTGAAGATGATAATCCCCTTTACCATGCCTTTTTAATTTTGACGAAAGTCAAATATTCGAAAATTCCTGTACTCGACCGTAAAAGTCGTGTCGTTGGTCTACTTAGTCTAGCCATGATTACTGATAAAATGATGACAACTGACAGCATTACACTTGAGCCATTAAATCAACTAAAAGTGCGCGACGTTATGCAAACCGAGTTTGATAAAATCAACTTTGCGCAGACGACTTTGGAAACTCAGCTGCATTTACTAGTTGATAACGCGTTTTTACCAGTAATCGATGATTATGGTGTCTTCCAAGGGTTACTAACAAGACGTGAGTGGATCAAAGCATTTAACTACGTGGCTCATAATTTTGAGCAAAAGTACGAAGTTCTGCCCAAAAAAATAACAATAAATAAAAAATAACATCTGTTATTACTTTTTTACCACTTTTTTTAAGAGCATTTTTTAACGATTGACTGAAATATGTACTATAATGACCTTAATGGGAATATATTATTACTACCGCTTGTCTATATTTTATGTATATTAGTATACTGTTTGTCGTCATATCTCTTGATATGCATTTTTAAATATATACTAAAACATAATTAGTTGCAGCAAAAAGTTGGCACTTAGCGTTTAATAATTAAATTAATTTAGTTGGAACAAAAAGAAAGCAGGATTTTTTCCTTTTTATTAGTCAGAATGGAAGATACTAAGATGACAAATAAAACAATTTCTGAGCAATTAACATTTTTAGTCCAAGCGATTATTAAAGATTGGACATATCCTGGGGGACAGGAATTAACTTTAAAGCAGCGGCAAGATTTAGTTGCTCAATTAAAAAAGATTGCCCATGATTCAGATGATTTAAATGAAGCTAGAGTAATTACTGATGCTTTTTATAAAGATAAAGTCGTTAAACATTTCAGGTCAATGGATACAAACTTTTCATGGATTTTTGAAATTTTACAGCATGAATTAGTTTCGGCGAGTCGGTTGCAAAAGTTGCTACTAGATTTGGCTCGTGAAGAACACTTTTCAGATGAAGGAATTAAAAAAATCAATCATTATTTTGCGGAATCGTCTGATCATGGCGACAACGACAACTTTATTACTTTGTCTTCGTCAGATGTCATTGACTCAATAAGCCGTGCTAAGACATTTCAAGTTGATCATACTGCCGAAAAAGATGATGATACTAAAACACCGGTGTCGGAAAAGGCGCAAGTCAATAATGATACGGATGTAGGCGAACCTAAAGGTCACGCAGACAATATCATCAATTTAAAAGATTATTGAAGAAAACGAAAGTTAAGTCATTTAGTACCGTTAGCTCTGTTTCCATTCAAATTTATTTGGACGGTAACTTTCACTAGAGCAGAGTATGTTAGATTTAACTTTCTTTTTTTTGCATTTTTTAGCTTGACTAAAATTTTTGATCTAATTTAGACTTATTCTAATTAAAATAAGTAATTTAGTGTTAAAATTGGAAGCAAATAATTTTATTTTAGTCACTGGAGGAAACAGACAATGAGTTTAAGACGGCAATGGAAGTTTATTCTTGTACTGGTAATTGGTGCAATTGGCCTTATTTGCCAATTTGGCTTTCACACCAAAAGCTTGTTTCAAATCGGTAACTTGCAGTTTCCGATTCAAGCAATATTAATTGATGTTGTGGGCATCATGATGACAATTTCATTATTAGGTGAAATTGTCAGTGATTTTAAATCTGGCCGTTACGGCGTTGACATCCTGGCAGTTATCGCAGTTATTTCAACTATTTTAATTGGCGATATCTGGGCAGAATGGATGATTCTAGTCATGATGACTGGTGGACAAACATTGGAGGATTATGCCACCGGCCAAGCCGACAAAGAATTAAGATCACTTCTCAGTAATTCACCCACAATCGCTAATAAAATAGTTAACAGCGAGTTAGTGTCAGTTAAAGTAGAAGATTTAAACATTAACGATCACGTTTTGATTAAACCGGGCGAACAGGTTCCGGTAGACGGAAAAGTGGTCAGCGGAGAATCAAGTTTCGACCAGTCCTCGTTAACTGGCGAATCCGTGCCAGTGCACAAAAATATTGGTGATGAATTAATGTCTGGCTCAATTAATGGTAGCGTAGCGGTGGAAATGGTTGTCACAAAGAAGGCGAGCGATTCTGAGTACCAAACTATTGTTTCATTAGTTGAATCATCACAAGCCAAACCGGCAAAATTTGTTAAAATGGCTGATCGCTACGCTGTTCCCTTTACTATCATTTCCCTAGTAATCGGAATTGCCGCCTGGATTCATTCAGGTAATCCAATTAATTTCGCCGAAGTTATGGTAGTCGCTTCCCCTTGCCCGCTTTTAATTGCTGCACCGGTGGCTCTTGTTTCGGGCATGAGTTCAATGTCAAAACATCATATTATTGTTAAATCCGGTCCAACACTTGAAAAATTGGCTACGGCCAAGACCTTTGCTTTTGATAAAACTGGTACTTTAACTGAAAACCAATTGGTAATCGATGAGATTGTGCCTGCCAAAGGAACTTCTTTTAGCCAAGAACTACTATTAAGCTATGCTACAAGTGTTGAACAACAATCCAGCCATATTATTGCCAACTCTCTAGTTGATGTGACTGATAAAAAATTATTGAAACCTGCTACCGATATTAAGGAAACAACCAGCCAGGGAATCAGTGGGATCGTTGAAAATCACTTAGTTAAAGTGGGTAAAATGAGCTTTGTGACTGAAGAAAAAGCAGCTTCATCAGTTAACTCAACGGCAATTTATATCTCAGTTGATAACCAGTACGCTGGTTACATTACTTTTAAAGATCAGGTACGACCAGAAAGCCAGCAAACTATTGCTCGGTTAAAGCGGCAAAGTGGGGCTCACATCATGATGTTAACGGGTGACCACCAGGATGTAGCTGAAAAAATTGGTAAAACAGTTGGCGTGAACGATATTCGTTATAATTTATTACCTGCACAAAAAATTGAAGCAATTAAACAAGTGCCAAAAGAAAAGCGTCCAGTTGTCATGACTGGTGACGGCATCAATGATGCGCCAAGTTTAACTGCTGCTGATGTTGGTATCGCCATGGGTGCTAAGGGGGCTTCTGCCGCTAGTGAAAGTGCTGATGCAATCATCATGGTTAATGATTTATCTAAAATTAATGATGCTGTAGCAATTTCTAAGCATACAATGAAGGTAGCAAATGTTGATGTTTTAACTGCTATTACCATCGTGGTTATCATCGAATTAATCGCCTTTACCGGAGTTGTTCCAGCTTTCTGGGGGGCAATTTTACAAGAAGTTGTTGATATGATTTCCATCAGCTTGGCTCTTTTAGCAAAAACTACCCCGAAAAATCCAGCCCAAACAGGTATCGTAGAACCACAAAAATAATTTACCTACAAAAAGAACCTTGTAAACCATTTGGTGTTCAAGGTTCTTTTTTTCTATTACAAAATAGTGTTGTTACACATGAAACCATCTTGTTATTCTTTAGTCATCTACCCTAATCAAAAGCAACTTATATAAAGCCTAACGAGTTAAACAGCACATGAGTAATAACCGAATATCGCAAATCCTTTGTTTGTATATAAACCCAGGCCAAAATGCACCCCAAAAGCCAATAGATCAAAATAAATTTGGTTAAGCCAGGATCATGTGCAAAGCCAAAAACAAAGCCGCTGGCCAATATCCCGACCCATTTATTGAAATTAGTATTATCAGAGAAAAACATATTAAAGAATAGTCCACGAAAGATCGTTTCTTCAAAAACTGGCGCAATAACCGTAATCATCGGGATATAAAAACTACCGGCGTGTTTTGAAATGGCATTAAGATCAGCTTGATTAGTTGAAGTAGTATTAACCCCAATATGAAGGATTAGTATCAATGCGATTTCTGATAAAAGCATTACAAATGCAGCTACCACAGCGAGCAATACTCTATTAGTTGACCAATGCGGTTTTTCGTTAAACTGCCAATCATTTTTTCTATTCAGCTGCCCACGGTAATATTGCAATAAAATAAAAAGGATTACTAAGGTTACTATGAGTGTTAATGCTAAATAAATACCAGTATTCAGATGATAATTTTTAATTATTTTATTCGAAAAAAAATAAAATTGTTCAACTACTCCGTACATGACAAAGGCTAAAATGATGACAATTATATTTCCCAGGAAATAAATGGTTTTTTTCATTTTTACTTTTCCTTTAAAGTAACAGCCAATAAGTTAGATGATTTATTTATTATGGACGTTATTATCTCCGCGTGCAAGTTTCAAGTGGTAATTACCCGTCGGCGCTAATTATTCCCCAGGAAATAATTAGCTTTATCAAAGATAACCACTTTTATAAAGCTATTTCTATTTAATCTGTGCAGGCTTTATTTGCTATTACTTTTCTCTTCTTTCTACTATAATAGAATTAGTCTTACTACTGACGGAGGAAATTATGAACAATCTTTTTCAATTTTTCAGCCAAAATAGGCCATTTATTTATTTGTCACTAATAATGTTGGCGTCTTTTCTTGTTTTCTTAATTTCTTGGCTAAAGGAACCACGTAGATTACTAAACGGGATTCTTTTTACAGTTTTTCTGTTAATGTTTGGCATCTGGCTAACCGTAGCAATTTTATCTACTAGTTTAAGGCCGCTAATTCTGTCCTATGAAATACTACTAGTTCTTTTCATTGGTGCAATTACCCTTATTGTCACTTTTTCTTGGCTATTCTTTCTATGGAATGCCTATTTTGTTTGGAAACGAGAAACGCACACTCTGTCAAATCTCTTAACCCTATTTATCGGTATTGCCATTCTGGTCTCCTGGATTGTAGCTTTAGTTGGTCCGTTTAATAACTTTCCTTCCTGGGCAAAAACACTGCTATACACACCAATAGCTATCATTGATTATCTTTTGTTTGTGGCTTATAATTTTTTGGTTAATTTAACGCTTTACCAAATTGTTCCGCGACAATATAATCAGGATTACCTAATTGTTCTCGGTGCTGGTTTAGCCAAGGGTAATACTGTTACTCCTTTATTAGCAAGTCGTATCAATCGTGCTATCCAGTATGCGCAAAAGCAAGTTGCTAAAGGGCGCAAAATGCCTAAATTAATTATGTCTGGGGGCAAAGGTGGCGACGAACAAATTTCTGAAGCCGAAGCAATGTCCCAATATGCTGTTGGCCGTGGAATCAAATCCGATTACATTATTTTAGAGACCCAATCTAAAAACACTTTTCAAAATATGAAGTATTCCGCAGCAGCTGCTTTTAATGACTTCGGTAGTAAAAATTATCGTGCTAAATTTTTCAGTAATAACTATCACATCTTTCGGGCAGCATTATTCGCTAAAAAAGCTGGGCTTAATGCCAATGGTGTGGGAGCCTATACCAGATTTTACTTTCTTCCCAACGCTATAGTAAGAGAATTCGCAGCTATCCTTGTGCTTAACAAAAAGCGTCATCTTATTATTACTTTGTTAATTATTGTTTTCTTTATTATTTATGCCCTTTTGCAATTAACCGGGCTCGCACATTAATCTCGAATTCAACTTTAAGTCCAAAGCATATTTCTAAGAAATATGCTTTTTGTTTTATAAAAACAATTTTTAATTAGCTATTTTATTGCAACAAAGTTAATATATTCTAAACATTAGTAACTAACTTTAGATTTACTTACTTATAAATGTTAAACTGCTCTTTATAATTATTTAATCAAATAATCAAAAGGAAAAGGAAAACAGCAAATGCTTCAATTAAAGAACTTACGCAAGTCTTATCATGTTGGCGACTCTGTGACGCATGCCTTGGATGATGTGTCCATTTCATTTCGAAACCAGGAATTTGTGGCAATACTTGGTCCTAGTGGATCGGGTAAAACGACGATGCTAAACGTTATTGGCGGCCTTGACCGCTATGATAGTGGCGACTTGATTATTAATGGCAAATCAACTAAAAATTTTAAGGAAACCGATTGGGACGCATATCGTAACAATTCCGTCGGCTTTGTTTTTCAGAATTATAATTTAATTTCACACTTATCAATTATCGCAAACGTTGAGTTGGGAATGAACCTATCTGGCGTTCCTGCATCTGAAAGACGCAAACGTGCGATTGACGCCTTAACAGAAGTTGGATTAAAAGATCACATCTCAAAAAATCCTAACCAGTTATCTGGTGGTCAAATGCAGCGGGTCGCAATTGCACGTGCACTTGCCAACGATCCTGATATTCTTTTGTGTGACGAGCCCACCGGTGCTTTAGATACCGAAACCTCGGTGCAAATCATGAAGCTAATCAAAAAATTGTCGAAAGACCGACTTGTTGTCATGGTTACTCACAATTCTGACCTAGCTAAAGAGTATGCTTCGCGAATCGTTAATTTTCAAGATGGCAAAATTCTAAATGACTCCAATCCATTTACACCTGACAATGAGAAAGATACGTTTAATTTAAAACGGACAAAAATGTCTTATTGGAATGCTATCAAACTAAGCTTTACCAATATCATGACTAAAAAAGGGCGAACTACTTTAACTGCGTTTGCCTCTAGTATTGGAATTATCTCAATTGCTATCGTCTTGGCGCTGTCCAATGGTTTTCAAAAACAAATTGATACCACAATGAGCAAGGCTTTGGCCAAGTATCCGGTAACGATTACGAAGACTGCAACTGATCTTAATAGTATTAGAGATCGTGACACTGCTAACAAAAATGTTAAAAATCGGGGTTATATTACCGCTAAACAGGACAGACTACAAAAATCTTCCCATGAAAACAAAATTACGCGCGAATACATTAATTATGTGAAAAAAATCAACCCCAAATATGCCAATAATATTTCTTATCAAGTTGGCGTCAGCCTTAATCTGATTGGTAATAATAATGGGCAGATCAAACCCGTTCAGTTTTCACCCCTTCCAGCTGGAACAGCTGCTTCACAAGCATACGAACAGATGCAATCCCAAGCTGCTAGTGTATCCTTTATGGGATCATCAGTTTTCCCAACCTCGCTTGATCAAAGCAAAGGAAACTTCCTTAAAGATAACTACCAACTTCTCTCGGGTACATGGCCTAGCAAGGCAACCGATTTAGTTATGGTAGTGGATAATAAAAATTCGCTTAATCTTAATGTCTTGAAGAATCTTGGCATTAAAATTAAGTCCGGTGAAAAACTAGACTATCACAAGCTAATCGGCAAGGAATTCAAGGTAGTTTCTAACAATAATTATTATCAGGAATTGCCAACTGGCATGTTTGTTCCTAAAAAGCCTGATAAGACAATGTATGATAATAGCAAAATCAAATTACGTCTTGTCAGCGTGATTCGCCCAAAGAATGAAGATTCAATGGCCCTACTTTCTGAAGGTATTGTCTACAGCGATAAATTAGCTGTTAAAATTATTGATGAGAATCAAAACTCTGCTATCGTCAAAGCTCAGAAAAAGACTTCTCGCAACGTCATGACTGGGCAAAATATGAATGCCACTGTTAAGAAGCAAATGATGCAATCCATCGGGGGCTCTGCTCTTCCTGCAGGGATTATGATCTACCCTAATGATTTTGATTCTAAAGACAAGGTTTTAGATTACCTTGATAAGTGGAATAAGGGTAAAAAGAAGAAAGATCAGATTCTGTACACTGATATGTCGAGCGCGGTTACTTCCATGACTGGTGGTTTACTCAGCGGAATTACAACTGTGCTAGTCGCCTTTGCAGCAATTTCGCTTGTAACTTCGATGATTATGATTGGGATTTTAACTTACACATCAGTACTAGAACGAACCAAAGAAATCGGTATTTTAAAGGCCCTTGGAGCAAGAAAGAAAGACATTACCCGTGTGTTTGATGCTGAAACATTTATCTTAGGAATTTTTTCAGGTGTATTAGGTATCGTCATTGCCCAATTGCTTATTTTCCCGATTAATAGCGTCTTATATTCTATGACCGATCTTGCAAATGTCGCACAACTTAATCCAGTTCACGCGCTAATCTTAATAGTTATTTCTACTATTTTAACCGTGTTAGGTGGACACTTACCTGCACGAATGGCAGCTAAGAAAGACGCAGCGATTGCTTTAAGAAGTGAATAAAAGCGTTAAAAGCAATTATTATGTTACATGTGAAACATGCTTCCATAATACTTGCTTTTTGTTTGCCAAAAATTTTTGAATAATAGTTATGTTTCTTTTTTTAGCTAGTTGACAGATTGGTATATGCCAATTTATAATTAGCATTAAGATATTTTGGAGGCATAATTATGAAAATCATCGTTACAGACAGTAAAGAAAATGGCAGCACTGAAGGTTTCAAGCTTTTTGAAAAAAGCATTAACAATGGTGCTAAGGTAATCGGCTTAGCAACTGGCTCTACCCCAGTAGATCTATATCAAGAATGGACTGAAAGCAATCTTGATAACTCTGATTTGATCAGTATTAACCTTGACGAATATGTTGGCTTAACTTCTGACAATGATCAAAGCTATCATTACTTCATGCAAAAAAACTTGTTTGCAAAGAAGCCTTTTAAAAAGTCATACATTCCTGATGGAATAAAAGCAATTAATGATCCACAAGGTGCATCTGATGATTACAACCAAATTATCGCTGAAAATCCAATCGACATTCAGCTTCTAGGTTTAGGTCAAAACGGTCATATTGCTTTTAACGAACCAGGAACACCTTTTGATTCGGTAACTCATGAAGTTAAATTGACTGAAAATACCATTCAAGCCAATTCACGTTTCTTCAGTAAGATTGAAGACGTGCCAAAATCTGCAATTTGTATGGGGATTGCAAATATCATGGCAGCAAAAGAGATTGTCATTATGGCCTTTGGTGAAAACAAAGCGGATGCTGTTAAGAAGATGGTTGAAGGCCCTGTAACCGAAGATGTACCTGCTTCAATTTTGCAAAAACATGATAATGTAACACTTATTGTCGATAATGCTGCTGCAAGTAAGCTTAGTGCTAGTGCGAAGAATTAGATAATAAAATAACAAAGATAGAAAAAAGATGCATTAATGCATCTTTTTTTGTGTCCTAAAACAGTAAATCCTAAGCAGATATAAATTGGTGCATATCGCTAGGCTAACAAAATAATCCGTATTATGATTAAGTTGAATCATGAGAGGATGGTGATAAGTTGAAGCGAAGTAAAAAGTGGTTACTGGTAGTGTTAATGATTTTATTATTACCCTTGCCAATTTACTTTCTATGGGAAACTAGTGGTTTTTGGCAAAAGTATTTAAAGATTAAACTACCCAGTATGGGGACACTGAATCCAGTACTAGAATGGTATTTAATCGTTGTCAGCGCTGTTGTCCTTTTAGTTTTAATTATTAGTTTATTAGTTGTCCTATTTTGGCCTGTTCAAAGGTACTTTATTTTGATTCACAAGCATGACGGACAAGTCAAAGTTACTAGCAAAGCAATTAATGGCTACGTCATGAATTCATTGGCAGATTTGCCTTTTATTAATAAAGTCAAGGTTGATTCAAAACTCACTAATCATAAGATCAACATCAAAATTAGTGGTAATCTTGGGCGCGGTGAAAATGTTAGTGCCCTTCTCGAAAATTACTTAGAAGAGTTAAAGAACAACCTTAACCGGTTATTGGGAATTGAACAGAAGCCAAAGATCAAAATCAAATTTGTTAATTATCAAAACCCCGATAAACCAGAGACGCGCGTTCAATAAAGGAGGCTGAAATGAACGAAATTTTACAAAAACACCTCCCAGAAATATGCGGTGCTGTAATCGGCTTGTTACTAGCATTTTGTTTTTTGGGACTAGGATTTTTTAAAACTATTTTTGTAGTCGTAATGTTAGTAGTTGGTTTTTTAGTCGGACACTATTGGCCCCTGCTGAAAAGTCTTGTAAGTAAACAATAATTGAAAGGAACTTAATATGGTACAAAATAATAATCAAAGTAGTGCAAACAACTCAAGCAGCTCAAAGCAAGAAATTAAGGGCGACTTAAAGTATGACGAAAAAGTCATTCAAAAGATTATTGGTATTGCCCTCTCCGATGTTAAAGGTTTATTGGATGTTAACGGCGGCTTTTTCTCAAACTTAGCTGACAAGATTGTTAACAACGATGATGTTACCAATGGTGTTAATGTTGAAGTTGGTAAAAAGCAAGTAGCAGTTGATATCGAAATTATTGCTGAATACGGTGTTGAAATTCCTAAACTTTATGATGAAATCAGACAAAAGATTTACGACAAGGTTAAGGAAATGACGGGCTTAGATACGGTTGAAGTTAATGTCACCGTTGTTGATATTAAGACTAAAGAAGAACACGAAAAAGATTCAGTCAGTCTGCAAGATCGGATTACCGGTGCAACACAAGATGCCAAGGATAAGATTGGCGAACAAAAAGATAAGGTTGAAGACAAAGTCGAAGATAAAAAAGAAGACCGCGTTAAATAATCATCCTTTAGCAGGATAAGTTTTAAAAAGTGAAGTAGTACACTTAAATGCTACGTCACTTTTTTGGTTTCACGTGAAACGAAGTACTTTTTATCAAAGCAAAATAGCACAAAAGCCGTCTAATTTAGCTGGATTTTTTATGTAGCAATAACTAAATCTACCGCCATTAACAACTAAGATAACCTCTTAAATTTTATACCAGTTATTGCATAAAAATATTGCCAGCTTATTACTGTTTAAAAACAAAATAATATACCAAAAATTGACGACTGTTTTTTTAGCACTGCTCAGTTACTTTGTTTCACGTGAAACAATAACTATTGATCTAAATATTGAAAAATATTTGGCTCTACTCAGTAATTTTTTTAACTATTTTATACAAAATCACTTGACTTTTTAGTGGCAATTTCAATTAACTTTTTACTTGTATGCCACTATATCTCGTATTAAACTAGATAAGAATCTATATATTGTATTTAAGAAAGAACGTGATTCAAGTTATTGTTTTAAGCGGGCCAATTGGAGCCGGTAAATCCAGTTTAACCAGTATTTTAGCCGAACATTTAGGTACTCAGGCCTTTTATGAGGGAGTTGATAATAATCCAGTTCTTCCTTTATATTACAAGGACATGAAGCGGTACACTTTTTTACTTAATATCTACTTGCTCAACCATCGGTTAGCTCAAATTAATCAGGCAGTCAGAGAAAAAAATAGCGTTTCCGATCGTTCAATTTATGAAGATGCTCTCTTTTTCCAGATGAACGCTGAAAGTAAGGTTGCCGACCCTACTGAATTTAAAATTTATGACAGTCTGCTTGAAAATATGATGGAGGATACTCCTGGAAATCCAAGCAAAAAGCCTGACTTATTAATTTACATTCGCGTATCTTTAGACACAATGTTAAAACGCATTGAAAAACGTGGCCGTTCTTATGAGCAAATTAGTACTGATCCTAGTCTGAAAGATTACTACGCACGTTTAATTCGCTACTATGAACCATGGTATGAAAACTATGATGCATCTGCCAAAATAGCAATTGACGGTGATCGGTATGATTTCATCGGCAACGAAGACGCTAAAAAAGAAGTTTTGAACCAGATTGATAATAAATTGCGTGAAATCGGCAATTTGAAATAAAGAAGGAACGTGATGACAGTTATTGTTTTAAGTGGCCCAATTGGAGCCGGTAAATCCAGTCTAACCAGTATTTTAGCTAAATATTTAGGAACTAAGCCTTTCTATGAAAGTGTTGACGACAATCCTGTCTTGCCACTTTTTTATGCTGACCCTAAGAAATATGCATTTTTACTGCAAGTCTTTTTCCTAAATACACGCTTTCGTAGTATCAAAGATGCGCTAACCGATGATAACAATGTGCTTGATCGTTCCATCTATGAAGATGCACTCTTTTTCCAAATGAACGCAGATATTGGCCGCGCAACTACTGAAGAAGTTGACACTTATTATGAGCTTTTGAATAATATGATGAATGAGCTAAAGCATATGCCAAAGAAAAATCCTGACTTGCTTGTTCACATTAATGTTTCTTATGACACAATGCTCAAACGAATTCAAAAGCGTGGCCGACCATACGAACAGCTCAGTTATGACGCAACGCTTGAGGATTATTACAAACGGCTCTTACGTTATTACAAGCCATGGTACGAAAACTATGACTACTCGCCAAAAATGGAAATAAATGGCGATGAACTTGACTTTATGACGGATGAGCACGCTCGCGAAGTTGTTTTAGAGCAAATTGTTGCTAAATTAAAGGAAATGGGCAAGTTGCCTGAATCATGGGATAAGTCAACGAAAATTGAAATTGATGCCTAAAGATCTAATCGCTTTTCTACTTAAAAGTTAGAGAAGCGATTTTTTTTGCCATTTTGCAATGATAGTGCTTAATTAAGCGATATCATTTAAAAAGTCTACAGTCACATGCTTTATCAGAAAAAAACTGTGGTATGCTTGTTCTATGTAACTTTTTCAGGTAATTTTAATTTCACCTAGAATTCAACTAACTCAGCTGAGTTGTACGGCTGCTACAAAGGAGAACACAATGAACTATATTATCTCAATCATGCCTTCTCTATTTTCTGGCGCAAAAATGACGCTAATCCTCTTTATATGGACACTAGTTATCTCTATTCCTCTTGGCATCATTGTCAGCTTAGGCTTAGTCTCACACTTTAAACCATTACGCCTAGTCTTGAAATTTTATATATGGATTATGCGGGGAACGCCGCTGTTATTACAATTAATTTTTATTTTTTACGGTTTGCCAATTATTGGTATCATTTTTCAGAGATATAATGCTGCCCTTTTTGCATTTGTTTTAAACTATACCGCGTATTTTGCCGAAATTTTTCGGGGTGGTTTTCAATCTGTTCCAGCTGGGCAATATGAGAGTGCGCACGTATTGCAATTAACATACTGGCAGACTCTGCGACATATTATTATTCCGCAAGTAAGCAAAATTGTTATTCCGTCAATTGGTAACGAGGTAATTAATCTGGTAAAAGATACCTCATTAGTGTACGTTATCGGCTTAGGCGAACTGTTACGAGCTGGGAATGTGGCAACTGCACGTGACGTAACCCTTGTTCCATTGGTCTTAGTAGGCATAATTTACTTATTAATGACAGGAATTGCTTCATTTGTATTGAAAAAGATTGAACATAATTACTCTAAATGGAAATAGAGAAAAGGAACTATCATGCTTGAATTAAGAGATATTACCAAAAAATTTGGTTCCCGTGTCATCCTAAACAAATTAAACTTGACTATTCCAAACGGACAGATTTTAGCAATTGTTGGCCATTCCGGTGCAGGAAAAACAACCTTATTGCGCTGCTTAAGCGGTCTTGAAAAAATTGACTCCGGTCACTTCTTCTGGAATAAGCATGAATTTGATCCAGCCGTTCCTAACCAAAAGAGTCAAATTATTGGTGTCGTCTTTCAAAATTACGAATTATTTCCTAATTTGACCGTTAAAGACAACATTACTTTGGCACCTATATTAGTCCGCAAAGAAGACCGTAAATTAGCAGAGCAAAAAGCACAAAAATTGTTGGAGCAGCTTGACCTGATCGGTAAAGATTCACTTTACCCCTACCAACTTTCAGGCGGTCAGCAGCAACGGGTTGCTATTGCCCGCGCTCTTGCAATGGCTCCAAGGATTTTATGCTATGACGAACCAACATCTGCTCTAGACCCTGCTTTACGTACAAAAGTCGGCGAAATAATCCTTCAGTTAAAACAAGATCATGGTATGACTCAGATCATTGTTACTCATGACATGGATTTTGCCAATCAAGTTGCTGATCGTATTTTTACAGTCAAGGCTTTGGATAACGGAGAAAGCTATGAAAATGAAGACTAAACGATTTCCAGCCCTCATAATTCTAGTTTTAGCACTAGTAATGTTATCTGGGTGCAGTGGCATTTCTTTAAATAAACGAGCTAACACGGTCGATAATTGGTCTCATATTAAGCAACGAGGCTATGTTATTGTCGGTGTTGACGATACATTTGTGCCAATGGATTTCCAACAAAAAAACGGTCGGTTAACGGGTTATGATGTCGATTTGGCAAATGCTGTCTTTAAGTTATACGGCTTAAAGGTCAGTTTTCAAACAATTGACTGGTCAATGAATACAACTGAGCTGCGCAACGGTACAATTGATTTAATTTGGAATGGTTTTAGTAAAACACCGGCAAGAAAGAAAAAAGTAAGGTTTAGCAAAACCTATTTATATAGTAGTCAAGTTTTAGTTGCACTACGCCGAAATAAAATCTTTAAGCCAGCTGATATGAAACAACAAACACTCGGAGTGCAATCTGGATCATCTGGTTACAACGATGTCATGAATTATCCCCGTGTTTTTATTAACAGAATTAAAGGACACGATCCAATTCTCTACGATTCCTTCACCAATGCCTTTATTGATCTAAATGCTGGTCGTATTCAAGGTCTATTAATAGATAGCACCTACGCAAATTATTATATTTCACACGAGAAAAAACCAGAATTATTTTCTGAAGTCGACAGTCCTTTCCCCAAAGAAGAATTTGCGGTTGGAATGCGGAAAAGCGATACAACTTTATGCCGAAAAGTCAATGCAGGTCTAGAAGAGCTCGCACGAAATGGTACTTTAGACCGAATCAACCATAAATGGTTTGGCAACAAAGCACAATCACCTTTATTAAAAGCCAAGTAATATATCTATTCTAACCGATCAAGCACTTCTGCTATCCCATCATGATTGTTATCAGATGTTACATCAGTAAAATGGCGTTTTAAGTCCGTAGGTGCGTTCCCCATTATGATTGGGTGACCAACAGCTTTTAGCATTGGCTCATCATTATAATTATCGCCAAAAGCCCAGCAATTTTTTAAATCAACATTGAACTCCTCGGCTAGTATTTTAACGCCCTCACCTTTAGAAACGTCTTTAACCATTATTTCTAATAAATTAGGTGCAGATTTCACTATTACAAGCTCTGGATACTTACTGCTTAACTCCTTTTGTTCTTCAGTCAGCTGTTCAGGATTTCCTAGTAACAGCACTTTATGAACACCTTTAAGCTCTTGAATTTGCGTAATTGAGCTTGTTTTAGCCTTGACCTTTACGATTTGTTCTTCTTGCTTTATTAAATCACTATTATTTCCTGGGGAATAATACCAATCATAGCCACTATATACACTCCACGTAGTTTGATTTTGCTTTTCTTCGACATAAGTGCAGATTTCTGCTGCCTGCTTTGCTGTCATATATTTCGAACATAATGTCCGTCCCATTTCGTCTAATACGAGTGCACCATTATAAGCAATCATTGGGCAAGTTTTCATAATTTGTCCCGCTGCTGTCATAATTGCTTGGGGCATTCTAGCCGATACCGGTATAAAAACATTGCCATTAATAATTTGTCGCCGGATTGCTTCTTTAGTTTTTGCAGTTACCTCTAATTTAGAATTGATTAATGTTCCATCAATATCTGAAAATAGCAGTTTTGCCATATTTTTTGCCTCTTTATAATTTAGCTGACTTAGTTACATTTACTAATTTTACCGGTATTTGAATTACTGGGTCAATCTATGCCAAAGCTAAATTTGTTCGAAAATCTTTCCTATATTGTCATTTTTGCTTACTATAATTCGCATTTGCAATTATCTACTCGCGTGATACACTATAATAGTTGTTAGTTTATAATAAAAACACGAACATTATTTTTGTAGGAGAGATTAGATGAATTTTATCAAGAGCTATTTTCAGCTCGACAAATACAAGACTAGTGTCAAGGTGGAATTTCTAGCCGGTTTGACTACTTTTATCAGTATGTCATATATCTTATTTGTTAATCCTAGTGTCCTAGGAGCTAGTGGGATGGACAAAGGAGCAGTTTTCACTGCAACTGCGTTAGCAAGTGCATTGGGAACAGCCTTAATGGGAATAGTTGCCAATTATCCAATTGGTGAGGCTCCCGCTCTCGGAATCAATGCTTTCTTTGCCTATACAGTTTGTATCGGGATGCATGTTTCATGGGAAACAGCACTTGCAGCTGTTTTCGTTGCTTCAATTATCTTTATCCTGATTACGATGTTTAAATTAAGAGAAAAAATCATTAATGCTATTCCAGCAGATTTAAAATTTGCAATTTCTTCCGGAATTGGCCTCTTTATTGCTTTTTTGGGCATGCAAGACGGTGGCATTATTGTTGCTAATAAATCCACATTAGTTGGTCTAGGTTCTCTTCATGATCCTGCAGTTTGGATTACTATTTTTGGTCTGTTAGTAACAGTTATCCTGATGATTTTAAACGTTCCTGGTGCAATTTTCATCGGAATGGTATTAGCTGCTTTGTTTGGTGTAGCCACAGGGCAAATTGCTCTGCCAACCAAAATTATTTCAGTGGCACCAAGCATTGCGCCAACTTTTGGTCAAGCTGTCTTTCACGTTAAAGACATCAACTCACTTCAAATGTGGGTCGTAGTCTTAACCTTCTTATTAGTTACCTTCTTTGATACTGCTGGGACATTAATTGGTTTGGCTCAACAAGCTGGTTTTATGAAAAATAATAAAATGCCACGTGTCGGCAAAGCTTTGGCATCTGATTCCACTGCAATGATGGCCGGTTCTGTTTTAGGAACTTCCCCCGTCGGTGCGTTCGTAGAATCAAGTGCTGGGATTGCCGTTGGTGGTCGAACAGGTTTAACGGCTGTCTTTGTCGCTATCTTCTTCTTAATTTCAATGATTTTTAGTCCGCTATTAGGTCTGTTTAATACGCATGTTACAGCTCCAGCACTAATTATCGTTGGCGTTTTAATGGCACAAAATACTGCCCACATTCACTGGGACAAGATGGAAATTGCCGTTCCTGCTTTCTTAATCTTAATCGGTATGCCATTAACTTACTCTATTTCAGATGGGCTAGCCTTAGGCTTAATTACCTATCCAATTTGTATGCTTGCAGCTAAAAGAGGTAAGGAAATTACCCCAATGATGTGGGTACTATTCGTAGTCTTCATTATTTTTCTGGCGGTCTTAAACTTCTAAATTTGAAATATGATAAAATAAATATGTTAATTTATTATATTTTGCAATAGATTGAAAGAAGCGTCATGAAGACATTAGAAAAAATAGATTACCGGAAATTTATCTTTCCGCTTTTGTTCGGACTGGTTTTCTGGTTCACAACACCAATACGACCAGCTGGTGTGACAGTGCAAGCCTGGCATATGCTAGCAATTTTCATTGCAACAATTGTTGGCTGTATTACATTGCCAATTGCAATCAGTGGGGTTACCTTAATCGGCTTCACATTAACCATCTGCCTTGGCTTAGTACCACTTGCAGATAAAGTAGTTAACGGCAAATTGGTTGAAAAAGGGGCTATTAACGCCTTCTCCAATACCTCTGCCTGGTTAATTGTAATGGCATTTATGATTTCAAGGGGAATCGTCAAAACCGGTTTGGGTCAAAGAATCGCTTTTTACTTCGTAAAGTGGTTTGGCCACAAGTCATTAGGCTTAGGCTATGCTATCGGAGCAATTGATTTAATCGTTTCGCCGGCAACTCCTTCTAATGGTGCCAGAGCCGGTGGTGTGGTTTATCCATTAATTGAGTCATTAGCAGAAACTTATGGTTCTAAACCTAACGATCCATCAAGAAGAAAAATGGGCGCGTATTTGATTTTTACTGAGTTTCAAGTAAACGTCATCACTTCGTCCCTGTTTATGACTGCCTGCGCACCGAACTTAATTGCAGTCGCTTTAGCCGGTAAAGCTGGCGTAACACTAAGCTGGATGCCTTGGCTTACTGCAAGTATCGTTCCCGCAGCGATTTGTTTACTCGTAGTTCCTTATTTTGTTTACAAAATTTATCCGCCTGAGATTAAGGAAACACCTAATGCAAAGGAATGGGCTACTAGTAAACTTGCTGAGATGGGTAAGTTAACCTTGCCTGAGAAAATGATGGCTATTATCTTCGTAGTCACGTTAGCGCTATGGATGCTTTCAAGTACTTTAGGAATTGACGCAACTTTAATTGCCTTTATTTCTGTTGTTCTCTTATTGTTAACTGGCGTATTGACACCAAAAGATATTCTAAGTGAAACAGGAGCATGGAATATTTTAATTTGGCTGTCTATCTTAGTATTTATGGCAGAGAAACTAACTCAATTCGGCTTTATCGGTTGGATTTCAACTAGTATTTCTAGCAGCATGAAGGGCGTTAGTTGGTTAACAACTTTAATTATTTTGGCATTAGTACTGTTTTACACGCACTACTTATTTGCTAGTGCAACAGCTCACAACTCAGCAATGTTCTTGCCATTATTAACTGTTGCAATTGCTGCTGGTGCTCCAAAAGTAATGGCTGCACAATTCTTAGCATTATTCTCAGCAATTATGGGATCAACTACACATTACTCTAGTGCTGCTTCCTCTGTTTTAGCTTCTACCGGCTATGTTAAACAAAGTGAATGGTGGAAAATGAGTTTTATTTTCGGTATCTTTTATATTTTGGTCTATGGCATTATTGGCCTAGGCTGGATGAAAGTAATCGGAATGTGGTAATTAAAAAAGCAAGTCTGAAAGGGCTTGCTTTTTTATTTCCCGGGAAATAGTAATTCAAACTGGACTGTGTGTGCTACACTAGTTTAGATAGTTCATTTATAATTAATTTTTTTGGAGGAAAAATGACGACACTAGATAAAGTCTTTCATTTAAACGATGCTCATACCACTGTCAAACGTGAGTTAATTGCTGCATTAACCACTTTTGTCAGTCTCTCCTACATCCTTTTTGTTAACCCTAATATTTTACATGCAGCTGACATTGACAAGGGGGCTGCCTTCACTGTCACGGCAGTTTCCATTGCAATTGGTTGTTTTATCATGGGCCTAGTTGCCAATTATCCTATTGCACTAGCTCCCACACTCGGAAGTGCAGCATTTTTTGCATATAATGTTTGTGGTGGCATGCATATCAATTGGCAAACTGCACTAGCTGCTGTTTTGGTAGCTTCAGTCCTATTTATTTTAATTACGATTTTAAAGCTACGTGAAAAAGTGGTCGATGCTATTCCGCAAGATTTAAAATATGCTATTTCAGCCGGTATCGGTCTCTTCATCGCCTTTATTGGTTTGCAAAATGGTAAATTAATTGTCAATAGCGACTCAAACCTCGTTACTTTAGGCAAATTTAACTCTCCTGCCGTTTGGATCACTCTTTTTGGTTTAACGTTAACAGTTATTTTAATGGCAATGAATGTTCCCGGCTCAATTTTTATCGGGATGGTTGTTACGGCTATTTTTGGTATTGTTATTGGCCAAGTGGCGGTACCAAAAGCTATTGTTTCAGCAGCGCCAAGTATCGCACCTACATTTGGTCAAGCCGTCTTTCACTTAAAAGATATTAATACGCCGCAATTATTTATGGTAGTTCTAACCTTTTTATTAGTCACTTTCTTTGATACCGCCGGCACACTGATTGGTATGACCGAACAAGCTGGGATGGTTGATAAAAATGGTAAAATACCTCGTATTGGTAAAGCCTTTGTTTCTGACTCCCTAGCCATGGTTGAAGGAGCGGTTTTAGGTACTGCTCCCCTTGGAACCTCAGTGGAATCAAGTGCTGGGATTGCTATGGGCGGACGGACTGGTTTAACCGCAGTATTTGTAGGTATTTTCTTTTTAATCAGTATGATTTTTAGTCCTTTACTTGCAGTGATTCCAACTACAGTTACCGCTCCCGCTTTAATTATTGTCGGCGTGTTAATGGCGGGCAATTTAAAGAAAATTAACTGGGACAAATTTGAAATTGCCTTTCCGGCATTTCTCACTGTAATTGGTATGCCTCTGACATACAGCATTTCTGATGGTTTGGCACTAGGAATGATTGCTTACCCAATTACAATGCTCGCTTCTAAACAAGCCAAAAAAGTCTCACCGATGATGTACGCATTATTTATCGTCTTTGTCATCTTCTTTTTAGTGACAAATATGTAATCTTTTATAAGCAAAAAATACCACTTCCAACCAAGTGGTATTTTTTTATTTTGATGGTTTGCTAGCAAACCTGTGGGTATACAAAAATTGGACCTAGTAATTTAAAGACGTTTTGCAAGAAATCGAAATCTTTGTTATGTTATTATATAATAGCTTTGGCGTAAATAAAGGAGATGCAACAAATAGCCCACGATTTAAGCCTTTCGGACTATGATTATGTTAAATAAAAAACATAAAATTAAACAAGATTATAAAAAAGCACCGCTTTCTAAAGTACATTTGCGCGTCATGTTGGCAATTGCTTTAGGACAATTTACCTGTGGCTTTTCACTTGGAATAACTGGAATGGCAATGAATAATGCCAGTAATTATATCGCAATTAGTGATTTATGGACTGGACTAATTGGTGCCGGTGGTTTAATTGGCTTATCAAGTAGTGCTTTTATTGGCCGTTTGTCCGATAAGATTGGGCGCTGTGAACTGTTAATGAGCAACATGTATGTGTTGGCAATTTTATCATTACTTCACCTCACAACTACTAATCTTACCTGGACCTTTCTTATTCGAATTGGCATTGGTTTAATGATGGCAATCGACTATACAGCCGGTAATGCCCTACTGACCGAATGGTTACCTAAAGGAGAAGACAGTAAAAGGCAGAGTCATCTCTTGATTTATTGGGTTCTTGGCTTTATTGCTTCATATCTTACTGGAACCCTCGTAAACGGTTTTGGAGCTCGTACTTGGCAGATCATTTTAGCAGCTGGGGCTGTTCCGGCTACTATTACTGCACTATTTCGGACAATTTTTCCCTTACCGCCATCACCAGGTTGGCTTGCTAATAAAGGTAAAATAAAAATTGCTAATCGAGTAATTGGTAAGATATTAGGACACAAATGGGGCATTTCCAGGCATTTTAAGCGTCCGAAGGATAATGGTTCAAGTTCCTGGACTATTTTATTCAGTAAAAAATATCTACGAAGAACTATGGTTGGCGGAATCTTTTATGCCTGTCAGACTTTCGCTTTCTTTGGTATCAGTATATTTTTACCAATTTTGCTAAATGGCATGAACATAAGCAACCCACGTGTTTCAGGAAATTTATACAATATTAGTATGCTGTTAGGAATTTTTCTGGGAATCTTTCTTTTCAATCATCTCAGTCGGCGCGTATTCTTAATTAGTAACTTTTTGTTATCGACATTTTTAATCGGCCTACTAGCACTGCTGCCAAATGCGCCATCTTCATTTAAGCTTCTACTATTCTCAATTTTCTCAATTATTTTGTCATCGGGTCTGGTTTTAGATTATCCATATCCAACCGAGTTGTTTGACGATAGTGTCCAGGCTAGTGGTGTGGGCACGTGCATTACTATTAGCCGCATTGGTGCCGCAGCTGGAACCTTCTTACTTCCAGTTTTGACCGATGTTGGTGGCGTCAATTTGGCAATGCTTGTTTGCGCCTGCGTATTATTCGCCGCCTTTCTTGTCTGTTTAATTTGGGCACCAGAAACTGCACCACAATATTTAAAAAAGAACAAATAAAAAAAGCATGCTGCACTTGCTTTGATTGATATCGTTTTGAAATTGAAATCAACGCAATTAACAGCGTGCTTTTTTAGCCATCATACTTAATCCCTTGGAGTTGCCGCATTTGACTATAAACTCGGCCCCGTTGGTTTGAATCTAGTGCCAGGATCAATGAGTCTCCCGGCTTAATCACGGATTGGCCATTAGGAACGATATAATTACCATCATGATAGATTGCTTTAACCAAGGTATCTTCTGGCCACTTAACTTGGGCAATTGTTTTTTCAGCAAGTTGACTGTCCTCATAGACGGGAACAGTTAGCTGATCCTCCTTACCCGATTTTTGAATAGTAACAGATGCGCCTTGTTCGGCCATTTTTTGGGCTAATATTCCGTATATTGGCTTACCACCTAACAGTTCATCTGTAAGTAAAGCAATAAACGCAACGACTGCAAGCGGCATTAAGTGCAGAAGCGATCCTACCATTTCCGTAATCAGCATTATCGCTGTAAATGGTGCCCGAATTACCGCAGCAAAATAGCCAGCCATCGCAAAAATTATTAAGTTAATTACTAACTTGGCGGGCAAAAGATGAAGCTGAACCATCATTAGACCATAACAGGCACCAATTAAAGCACCCATGGTTAAGACGGGTAAAAAGATTCCACTTGGCAAGCCAGAGTCATATGAAATGATCGAAAATACTATTCTAATGACAAAATAAAGTACAAGTAGTTTTACCATTTGCCAATTATTAATTTTAATCATCTTTGGTAACGCCAAAATTAAGCGATTGCCTGGTCCAGTTATCAGTGGCCAAAAATAGGCAATTGGAATTAAAATTACTAGCGGAATAAGACCATATAACCAGTTAGGCAGAATTTTGATTTTGGCATAAAATTCTTTTCCCTTAAATAAACCGGCTTTGTACAGATGCCCTAAGAGACCTAAGAGCAGTCCCAATACCAATAGGTGTCCGTATAATTGAACCGGAAAGGTATGCCGATAAACTAAAGATAATGCCGGTTTTTGACCAAAGAAATTCGATACGACATAATCCGAAACCAAGGCCCCAGCTAGTGCATTAAGTCCTACACGAGGTGAAAAGTTGTGAAAAACTTCTTCTAATACAAATAAGGCTCCACTAAGTGGTGCACCAAATGCGGCTGCCAGTCCACTTGCGGCACCCGTTGATAGCAATACGCGCTCGTTTGTTTTAGCCTCTTTAGAGGCTTTTGCCATCCCTTGACCGATAGTTGACCCGATCTGAAGTGAAGGCCCCTCAGGCCCCAAAAATAGGCCCGTACTAATGACTAGAATGCCGCCAATCACTTTCCGCCACAAAATCGGCCACCAACTAAGTTGCAATTTACCTGCAAGCTGTAATTTTACTTCAGGAATCCCAGATCCCCCAACGTGGGGATATTGCTTAACAAAATAGCCCGCAATCAAGCCAACTGCAGCTAAGCCGATAACAATTGGTAAGAACCATAACCAACTTTGATGAGCCAGATGAAACAACATTAGCCATAAGCTAGACATTTGCTCTATTCCAAACCGGAAAAAGCCAACAACTATTCCACTGCAGAGGCCGACTAGCATTGCCTCTAGCAGCAGCTTAATCTGAATTCTATTATTTTTCATTTCGCACCCACTTTGAACTAGTTTCATCACAGCAAAAAACCAGTCAAAAACTAATTTTAACTGGTTTTTGTTTTGTTACACGTGTAACAGAATTATTTTTCTTCGTACCACTCAGTATGGTAAACTCCATCACGATCATTTCTGAAGTAAGTATGTGCGCCAAAGTAATCACGTTGACCTTGAATTAAATTAGCTGGCAGACTTGGATTAAAAATTGACTCCAAATAGTTAAGTGAGGCACTTAAAGTTGGTGTAGGAATCCCGGCCTTGGTTGCAAGCTCAAGCACTTTACGCAATGCTGGGGTATTCTTCTCCATCAAGTCCTTAAAGTAAGGATCTTGGAACATATTGTCAAGCTTCTTGCCATCAGCAAAAGCTTTTTCAATATCTTTTAACATCGATGAGCGAATAATGCAGCCAGCTTCCCAAGATTGAGCAATTGCAGGATAACGCAATTCCCAATGGTAAGCATCAGCAGCCATTTTTAATTGCTGGAAGCCCTGCGCATATGCAACAGCTTGGCTCAACTGCAATGCTTTTCCAAGGTTTTCGATTAAATCATCCGGAACTTCACCAGTCCAATTAATTTCTTTACCTTCACGCGTAGTAGCCTTTGACATAAACCGGCTGATAACTGCTTCAGCTATTACACTAATTGGAACACCTAAATGAACTCCATCTTCTAGCATCCAGTTACCAGTTCCCTTATATGAAGCAACGTTTAAAATATGATCAATTACATGATCTGGGGTCAAATCATCTTTTTGCTTCAATACTTCAGAGGTTATCTCACTAAGATAGGCCTTAACTATGCCTTGATTCCAGTCAGCAAAAATTGCGGACATTTCATCATTAGATTTTCCTGCTACTTTACGTAAGATATCGTAAACTTCGGAAAACTCTTGCATGATACCATACTCAATTCCGTTATGTACCATTTTAACGTAATGACCACTGCCTTCAGGACCAATGAAGCTGACACATGGCTGGCCATCATCATTTTTAGCAGCAATTGCTTCTAAAATAGGGGCAACTTCCTTGTAAGCTTCTTCATCACCGCCTGGCATCAATGCTGGACCATTTAAAGCTCCCTCTTCACCGCCTGAAACACCCATGCCAATAAAATGAATGCCATGCTCTTTCATTTCGTGAAAACGCCTATTAGTATCATGGAAGTTTGAATTTCCACCATCAAGTAAAATATCGCCTTTATCAAGTAATGGTAATAGCTTATGTAAAGTTTCATCAACTGGCTTGCCGGCCATAATTTGAATCAAAATCTTACGTGGCTTCTCTAGAGAATTGACAAATTCTTCCCAAGTATAAGTTGGTTTTAATTTATCATCCTGATATTTGGCAAAAGCATCGACTTCTTTTTTATCAATACTAAAGCCTGAAACGGAGAAGCCACTATTTCTAACATTTAAAGCAAGGTTCTTGCCCATTACGGATAAGCCAATGATTCCGAATTGTTGCATATTTAATCCTCCATCGTACAATTTCATACTCTATTATTATACTTGTACGGTAGCAAAAAAGCGAAACTTTCAAAAAGTTTCGCTTTTCCATTTCTAATAATATTTATTAGTGTGCTGAAGCACCTGAAGTTGTGTCAGGCTCTTCTTCTTCTGGTTCAGGTTCTTCTTCTTCAGCTTCTGAAGCACCTGAAGCAGCATCTTCAACTACACCATATTTATCAGCAAAGTAACTGAATGGCTTCAAATCTTCAGCTTGATACTTCTTAACGAATTCAGGATCATCAAGTGAGTTCAATTCAGTTGAGTAAGGCATGTCATGAGTGAACTTGATGTCGATTAACATTGGTCCATCCATTTGCTTGAATTCCTTAACTGCGTCTTCGAATTCCTTCTTAGTACGTACAGTTACACCCTTAACGTTCATACCTTCAGCAACTTGTGCCCATTCGTTGTTTGGCAAAATAACACCTGATAATGGTTGGTGTGATTCATCAACTTGTTCAGCTTCAATGTAGCCTAAAGTATCATTAGTGAAGACAACGTTCAAAATGTGCATGTTGTAACGAGCTTCAGTCAATAATTCTTGACTCATCATTGCGAAACCACCGTCACCACCTAAGTTCCAAACTTCACGGTCTGGGTGAACTGTAGCAGCAGCGATAGCAGCTGGTGAACCAAAGCCCATAGTTGCGTACAAACCTGAAGTTGCCCAAGTTTGTTCATCGTGCAAGTTGATTAAACGTTGGAAGTCAATGTTGATGTTACCAACATCAATAGCATATTGTGCATTGTCATCAGCGTATTTGTTAATGATGTCAAAGATTGGTTCACGGCGAACTGGCATTTCGTCTGAGTCAACAAAGCTGTTCTCCCAGTCTTCCCAGTTCTTACGGTCTGCAATAGCAGCCTTGTAAAGTGGAGATTCTTCACGGGCTTCACCGGCATCGATGATTGCTTGCAAAGTCTTAGCACCGTCTGCCAAAATTGGAACATCAACTGCGTGACGCTTGCCCAATTTTTCTGAATCAACATCAATTTGAACAACCTTGGCCTTAGGATCAAAGAAGAATACTGAGAATGGTGAGTCGTTACCAACCCAGATAACAGCATCTGCGTGCATTTGAATATCATCACTAGGCTTTGGAGCAACACGGCCAATTGAACCCATGTATGCTGGGCACTTGTCTTCAACAACACCCTTAGCCATAACTGATGACATCAATGGAGTCTTGAATTTTTCAGCGAATTTTTCTAAGACATCGCCGTGACCCTTCATACCTAAACCAAAGTAAACAACTGGATTCTTAGCTTCCTCAAGAATCTTAACAGCTGCATCGATTTCTTCTTTCTTAGGAGCTGCATAGTTAGGAATAGCTTGCATTGAATTGTAAGTTACTCTGAAGTTGTCGTTAATCTTTTCCCAACCAAAGTCTTTAGGAAGGATTAATACAGCTGGGCCCTTCTTAGCATAAGCTTGACGAAGAGCTTCATCCATCATTGCAGGAATTTGATCTGCACGCTTGATTTGGTGGTTCCAAACAGCTACAGCATCAAACCAAGGCTTTTCATCGAAAGCTTGGAAGAAGTCGATATCTTGACGACTAGTTGGAACGTTAGCAATAATTGCTACCATTGGAACCTTGTCGTACTTAGCATCGTATAAACCGTTCATCAAGTGAACAGCACCAGGACCAGCAGAACCAAAACATACACCAGCTTTACCAGTGAACTTGTATTCAGCTGAAGCAGCCAAAGCACCGGCCTCTTCGTGCCGTACTTCGATATACTTTAACTTGCCCTTGAAGTCGTGGATAGCATTCATTGTTGAGTCGAATGAACCACCTGGGAAACCATAAATATGATCAATATGCCAGTCCAATAAAACTTGGAGCATAGCATTTGCGCCATTAATTTTTGCCATTTTTAAAGTGCATCTCCTTAAATACATTTACTTACATACTGTATTAAAACATATAATTTCACAATTTCAAGTGAGTAAAATTATTGGTTGGACAGATATGTAAGCGCTTTGTAAAAATATTATTTTCACAAACTTATATCAATAAATAAACACTTTAAGATAAGAGCAATAATTATATTTGTGATTATCTGATCATTAACGTTTATTTTGTGTCTTTTTTGAATTATTTATTTTCAGAAAAAGAATTTTAAATTTTTTCTAAAAGTTACTTTTTGATTTTAGCATAACGACCATTTTGAACATAAACACTCAAAATCGCCATATCGGCTGGATTTACCCCAGAGATCCGTTCAGCTTGTGCGATCGTCTCCGGTCTAATCTTCTCAAATTTTTCCCGTGCTTCCGTTGCTAAGCCTTCAATTGCTTGGTAATCAATATCAGCTGGTATTTTTTTGGCTTCTTGGCGGTGCAAACGATTAATTTGTTGCTGTTCCTTCTTAATATAGCCGGCATACTTAACATTAATTTCAATCTGCTCCTTAACGTAGCGCTCAGTTGAAATTGTTTCGCCCGTCAGTTTTTCAATATCATCAACTTTAACTCGTGGCCGACGTAAGAATACATCTGCTTTTACACCAGCTTTAAGCTTATCTTCACCAATACTTGCAAGATATGCCTGCACTTTTTCATCGGGATGAATAGTAATTGTCTTTACAGCATTTTCGGCTTGCTTGATTTGCTCTTTTTTAGCCAAAAACTTCGAGTAGCGCTCTTCCGAAATCAAACCAAGTTGATAACCATAATCCGTTAAACGTAAGTCAGCATTGTCATGACGCAAAATCAGCCGGTATTCCGCCCGTGAAGTCAGCAATCTATATGGCTCTTCTGTTCCCTTCGTTACTAAATCATCAATTAAAACGCCAATATATGCCTCATCGCGACCTAAAGTAAAGCCAGGTCGATTGGAAGCACGTAAAGCTGCATTAATACCAGCAATTAGGCCTTGTCCCGCAGCTTCTTCGTAACCAGAAGTACCGTTCATTTGCCCAGCAGTAAACAGATTCTTAATGTTTTTAGTCTCCAAGGTATGCTTTAACTGCCAAGGATCAATTACGTCATACTCAATTGCATAACCCGGACGCATCAATTCGGCATCTTCTAATCCTGCAACCGTGTGTAGCATTTTTAATTGAATTTCTTCGGGCATTGAAGTTGAAAAATCGCCAACATAAACTTCCTTGGTATTTTTACCTTCCGGTTCAAGAAAAATTTGGTGGCGCGGCTTATCAGCAAAGCGCACTACCTTTGTCTCAATTGATGGACAGTAACGCGGACCCACACCTTTAATCTCACCTGAAAACATTGGTGAGCGGGTTAGATTTTCGTTAATAATTTTGTGTGTTCTTTTATTAGTGTACGTCATCCAGCAAGAAACTTGCTCTTTTAGATAGTCCTCATCTTTACTTTCAAAGGAAAAATGACGTGGTATCTGATCGCCTGGCTCCTCTTCCGTTTTAGAGTAGTCAATCGTATTACTATTGACGCGTGGCGGCGTCCCGGTTTTAAAACGACGTAATTTAAAACCCAGTTTTTCCAGATTCTCAGAAAGTTTAATTGCCGGAATAGTATTGTTAGGGCCTGAGGAATAATTTAATTCACCAATATAAATGCGACCACGAGCCGAAGTTCCTGTAGTTAACACAACACTTTTGGCATGATACCTGGCACCCGTATTAGTAATTAGTCCTTTACATACACCGTCTTCAACTATTAGTTCATCAACGGTTGCCTGACGCAATGTCAAATTAGGTGTTTCTTCGATTACGCTCTTCATCTGCTCATGATATTGCCACTTATCAGCTTGCGCACGGAGAGCTTGAACAGCGGGACCTTTACCCGTATTGAGCATTCTCATTTGAATATAAGTTGCATCAATGTTTTTACCCATTTGACCACCAAGGGCATCAATTTCACGTACTACTGTCCCTTTCGCTGGACCACCAACCGAAGGGTTACAAGGCATAAACGCAACCATATCTAAACTAATTGTTAATAGCAGCGTCTTTTGGCCCATTCTGGCGCTAGCTAAGGCAGCTTCACTACCTGCATGACCTGCACCAACGACGATTACGTCATAATCGTTTGAGTCATAATTTTTAATCATTCTTTTACACCTATTTTCCTAAACAGAATTGACTAAATAGTTGATTAACAAGTTCATCTGGACTACTTTCACCAGTAATTTCGCCTAGAGTATCCCAAGCACCATTGAAATCAATTTGTGCAATGTCAATTGGCACCTCAGTTTCTAACGCAGCAATGACATCCTGCAACTGCTTTTTGGCCTTTTCAAGTAGTCCTACTTGTCTTTGATTAGTTACCATTACTTGATCGTTTGAATTTTCAATACCGTTAAAGAATAAATCTTTAATTGCTTCTTTTAACTGATTCAAATTCTTTCTCTGCAAAATAGAAGTCGGAATTACTTCGCTGTTAGTTAACTCTTTCATTTCAGCAGCTGATACTTTTTGACCCAAATCGGTTTTATTTAAGATAACAATTCTCTTTTTGTTTGCCGTTGCCGCAATTAATTCGCGATCTTCTGGATCTAGCTCCTTACTTGAATCAAACAAGAGTAAAACCAAATCAGCCTGATCCAAAGCCTTTCTTGATCGTTCCACGCCAATTTTTTCAACTTTATTTTCAGTGTGCCGAATACCAGCTGTATCAATCAATTTTAATGGTACCCCTTCAACCGAAACGTATTCTTCAAGCGTGTCTCGCGTTGTACCAGCGATATCCGTTACAATTGCCGTATCGCTTTTAGTTAAATAATTGAGCAGCGATGACTTACCAACGTTGGGTTGACCAATAATTGCAGTCGCTAGACCGTTACGTAACGCCGTTCCCTCGGCAGCAGTCTTAAGCAGACCATCAATTTTACCAATAACTGATTGCGAAACCCTAGTCATTTGCTCAGATGTCACTTTATCAGCATCATATTCAGGATAATCAATATTAACTTCAACATTTGCAAGAGTATCTAAAATCTCTTGGCGCATTGCCTGAATTTTTGCTAATAATCCACCTTCAAGCTGATTTTCGGCAACCTGCCTTGCACGATCGGTTTTAGCGCGAACAATATCCATTACGCTTTCAGCTTGGGTTAAATCAATTCGCCCATTAACAAATGCCCGTTTAGTAAACTCTCCTGGCTCAGCCATGCGCGCACCGTTTCTTAGCAAAAGCTGTAAAATGCGATTGGTGACAACAATTCCGCCGTGACAATTAATTTCCACAATGTCTTCGCGCGTAAAAGTCTTTGGCGCCAGCATAACGGAGACCATTACTTCGTCAATTATTTGCTTATTTTCGGGGTCAACAATGTGCCCATAATGAATAGTATGACTAGGAGCTTTAGTTAAGTCTTTTCCTTTAAAAACCCGGTTGGCGATTTTAACTGCATCTTCACCAGACAATCTGACAATTGAAATACCACCTTCACCGATCGGCGTTGAAATTGCTGCTATCGTATCAAATTCAGTCAAAGTTTGTGCCATGATTTCTCCTTTTCAATAAAAAAAGCGCATTATACCACCATGAATAATAATCATGATGGATAAAGCACTTTGACTACTTTATCTAAAAATTACTTTAGATTAATGTTTACGTTTTAATCGTTTATAAGTCTTCCGTAGTTGCCGCTTACGTTCGCGTTCAGCTTCAGCCTTAGCTTCTTGTTCATGCCGATATTTAATCGGATTCTGCAAGATAAAGGTTTGAACCACTTGGAAGAGGTTAGAAATTACCCAGTACAAAACAATTGCTGATTGGAAGTAGATACCCATTATACCGACCATTACGGACATTCCGTAAGTCATAATCTTAGTCGAAAAGTTTTGTGATTCTTTCGGCGTTGATAATTGACTAATGTAAGTCGATAAGAACGTTAAGATCATCGACAAAATCGGCATAATAAAGTATGGATCCGGCTCACCTAAGTCCATCCACAAAAAATGGCCAGTCTGTAATTGTGGCGTCTGCCAAATCGCACCATACAAAGCATACATAACAGGCAGCTGAATAATCAGTGGCAAACAACCTGCGTACGGATTAATGCCAGCTTCTTTATAGAGCTTATTAGTTTCTTGTGAAAGCAGCGTTCGCGATTCTGTATCATTACCTGGATATTTTTTGCGCAATGCATCAATTTCAGGCTGAATCCCTTGCATTTTAGTTGTACTCTTAATCTGCAATGCACTAAGTGGATACAAGATTAACCGTACAATAACGGTAAAGACAATAATTGCCCAACCGTAACTGTTGTTCATTATCTTCGCAAGCCATAACAGGAACGTTGACATGTAATAAATTACCCAACGATCCCACCAGTTACCACTAGTATGTGAAACAGGAGCTGGCTTAGCATTTGAAGCAGCACATCCAGTTAGTACAACGGCAACTGCCATCACTGCTAATAGCACAAGTACACGTTTGACATTCTTTTTAGTTAAAATGTCTTTCACTCTAATCTTCCTCAACTTTTTCAGGTATTTCTTCTATAATATTAGCCAAAAAGAGCGCATGAAGCAAATTCTTCCGGACTTCTGCCATCCTAAAATTTCGTACATACGGTCTAGCAATTACCAAAAAATCAATCTGTGTATCAATTGCAGGCTTATTTTCAGTAAGAACTGCTCGAATATAACGTTTGAGGCGATTACGTACAACCGCGGTATGTCCGACCTTTTTGCCAACTGAAATTCCAACCCGAAAATGAGTATTCTCGGGTTTAGCTATTTTATAGATGACAAACGCCCGATTTGCTACTGAATTACCAGATTTAAAAACTCGCTGAAAATCATTTTCAGTTTTAACTCGATAAGACTTTCTCAAAACGTTTCATTCCACTCTTTGATATTAAAAAAACCACTGGGATTCAGTGGTTTAAGCAGATAAGACTTTTCTACCCTTTGCACGGCGTCTAGCCAAAACCTTACGGCCATTTGATGTGCTCATACGCTTCATAAAGCCATGAACGCGTGAACGGTGACGCTTTTTAGGTTGGTAAGTTCTTTTAGTTGTCATTAAACTACACCTCCATTTTTAATATGCTAACTGCACAATTTAATATCTAGGATACCATGATTAAAATAAAAAACCAAGCGAAAACGAAAAAAATGCGAATTTACTACCTAAATATATGTTCTTAGCCCCAAAAGATTCTAACACATGTCTTTAGAATGCTTGATCAGCTTTATATTCTTTATTTTTAGCAAATCTACTCTAGAGCAGATTTTTGTTTCATAATTGAAGATAATTCGGTAATTTTGCCACTTTTATTATACTCTAGTAAAAATTCTTGCTATCTTTTTACTTTCCATTCAAATCTTCTTGATGAATTTCAATTGATGGATAATGACCTAATGACGGCAAAAAGGTATCTAATGGGCAACTATAAACCATGTAGTAATCCCCTTCTTCTTTATTAGCATTATATTCAGTGATCTTCTGCTCAGCCTTTTTGGGATCCTTAGTAAGGTAGACTACACTGACAACACCGACTTTTTCCTGAGCAACATTTTCAACGCATCCCTTAAGAATCACTTTAAGGTTACCATCGTCTTTTAACGCCATTTTGATATAATCATCGTTCATTGGCTAAAATCTCCTTTATTTTTTCAGTAATTGCGTGAAAATATTTAGTTCTATTTTACTATTTTTCATGTGAAACAAAAAGTGGTTCTCACCTTCATGGTAGAATCACTTATCATTATTACTCTAAATATATTTTTCTCAAGGCAGTGACTTCTTCATGAGTAACCTTAAGTTCATTCTTGAAATAAGCGTCAATGCTGCCAGAAAGATTAATCATTTCAGCAAAAGAGGCCTCTAAATATTCCGATCGGGTATCAAGCATCGAATACAAGTAAGCAAGTACATTTTGATCATCTGTTTCGTGCGCATATTGCGCCATTCGATGCTGGTTGCGTTTCTTACGTAGCGTCTTAGTCAGCATATAATCACTTATAATCGTATCCATATCAACACCAAGCAGATACAAAATGATTGCTACACCGTAGCCTGTCCGATCTTTACCGCCACGGCAATGCTGATCTAGCGGAACGTTTTCTTGCTCTAGCAAAACATCTAATAATTTGCGATAAATCCGTTTATTCTCATCAAGCCGGACAAAATCTCTACTTTGATTAATCATCGTCTTGCCCGAATTATCTAAACGAACATTTTGATCTACTTCTCGCTGAACTAATTGGCGAACTTTTTCATGTGTACTGCCAGCCTTGGCCGCCAGAACTGCTCTTTGCGCGTCAGGAACTAGGTGAAAAGTTTGCTGCAATGCTTGCCAGTTCTGATTTGGCTGAGCCAAATATTCGGCTGGACTGCGATAATCAACCACCGTTTTTAGTCCAATTAAGTCCAAAACCCGCTTATCATTTTCAGTAAGCCGGTGCAAATGATCAGAGCGAAATAATTTCCCCCACCTGATCCTTTTTCCATCTGCACCAAGATATCCGCCTAAATCACGAAAGTTATTGGTCCCCTCAAGAGGAACTACTCTAGTTGCCCAAATTATTTCATTATCTTCGTCTCTAAGTAGAAAATATGGTCGCGCGTACTTAGTTACTTTTATTTCAATAGAGTTTTCTGATGTTGTCAGCAAAAACTCGCTAACAACTTTATCGGGCTGTGGCAATAAATAAATGCTAGTCTCCTTAGCATTACTCCATTTTAATTTGTACTCATCCCTACCCAAATATTTGACGTTAACATTTGCAATCATAAATCCTCCACTATTATTTGGTTTCTTCAGTTTTGGCTGCTTCTTGCGCACAGCATTGTTTATCAATCATTCTCATAAATGGATACCAGATAGCAAGTAAAATCACGAGTTGAACAACGTGCCAGATGACCATTCGCCATCCACCCAGAAGGAATGCCCGGAAAAATTCAGGAGTTCCGGCAGTCTGAACTGGGATGCCATTAGGACGTGGAATAAGTCCAATATAAGTAGCCAAATACGTTGCGGCTACACTAATTGTTCCGCCCATCGTTAGTGGAATGAAGGCTAACGGATTTAATACCATTGGAATGCCGAATTTAAATGGCTCGCTTATGCCAAAGAAGGCAGGAATAAATCCGACTTTTCCCAAAGAGCGCAACCGTTCACTCTTAGAGCGAATACATAAAATTGCATATGCTAAAGCTCTCGGGCCTTTTTGGTTAGTAATAAAAGTCATCGTCACAATATACGGCAATGCGGTTCCCGCTTTAAATGCATTTAAATTAGCAACATCAAATGGATAAAACAGGGTATATAGTACTGCTGTCGTAGCCATTGTTCCATGAATTCCAAAAAACCAGCAAAATTCGGCAAAAAACACGAGGACTAAAGCAGCAAATGGACTTGATCCTAAACCTTGCAAAGGTACTTGAATTAGCGTCATGATCATATCATCTACATTATGATACGGCGTTAATGTAAATAAGAAATTAACAATCGCATAAATAATAGTAATTAAGAAAATCGGCAACATTGACGCGAATGTTTTTGATACAAATTCTGGTACACTATCAGGCATTTTAATCACTAAATATTTATTATTAGCAAATAACGCAAACAGCCTCGTAGCAGTCAGCGCTACTACCATGGCGACCAACATCCCTTGTGAGCCAATATAATTCATATCAAGGCCAATAAATTTACCTTTTTGTTCAATCATCGGTGTTACCAGTAAAAAGGCAACAAGCGATGAAATAATTGCCATAAATTTATCAACTTTAAGTTCAGCAGCTAAACTATTGGCTAATGAAACAACAACATAAATTGATAAGATATCGGTAGTAACTGCCGTAATGATATTAAAAATATTTTTTATTCCAGTTTGTGTAATAAAGCTTTGATACGGGCCAATATTTAAACTAAAAAAGATAGACGAAAATGAGCCGACCATCAAAACAGGCAAGATAGCCATCATCCCGCCGGCAATGGCAGAGACATATTTATTACGCTGAAATTTTCCCATTCCTGTTTGAATTTTGTCACGCCACTGTGCTAGCTTGGCCTTATTTGCGCTCGCCATTAGCTTTTTTCTCCCCTTCCAAAACTTCTAGAGCATCATTAAGAACTTTTTCACCATTCATCATGCCGTAATCCATCTGGTCAATGACTCTGATCGGAATCGAAAATTCTTTCTCAAGTTCTGGTTTAATATGCCCCACTTGTGGCCCAAGCAAGATAATATCGAGGTCCGTATAATTATTAAGCGCAGATTCCGCAACGGCATTGATGTCAGCGTCAACCTTCTTTTTCTTAGCCGCTTTCTTCATCTGAGTCACCAACATGCTTGTAGAAAAACCACCTGCACAAGCTAACATTATTTTATAAGTCATTTTTACTAATTCCTTTCTTTTAAAATAGCAATAAGTTCTTTTGCCAAATCATTGACAGTCATCGCATTCATCAGGTGATCTTGTGCATGTACCATCAATAAGGAAGGCCTTTCTGCACTGCCATTAATTTCTTTTTGCAATAATTTAGTTTGTAAGTTATGCGCCGCAAGTAGGTCATCATGCGCTTTTTTTAGCAATTTTTCGCTTGCCTGATAATCTTGCGAGCGTGCCTTACGAATTGCTGCAATACTTTCAGACCAAGCACTTCCTCCCTGCGAAATTAACTGCATAATAATTTGTTCTTGCTCCATCAATAAAGCCTCCTTCACTTGAGCTACAAGCGCTATTATAAGCGCTTACATTTTGGGGATGGCTTTTTTTGGAAAAGTACACTATAAATCAGCTGATAAATAAAAAAACGTGTAATATTACACGTCTTTGATTTCCTTATTTAATCTTTTTGCATATCGCTTGAATAGCTCATTCATAACTAATAATACGGGTACTTTATCAGTAACATTATAATCATCGATTCGCTTGTCGGGCGAATAACAAAAAAGGCGTTCATCTGCCAATTTTGCCAACGGATTAACTGATAGATTGGTTAGAGTTATCAAGCAATTACCATGGCTCTTAATTTCCCGCGCTAGCTTCAATAATGGCTTTTTATTGCCAGATAAGCTAATTAGAAAAAAGAGATCACTACTTTCGTGGCCAATAATATGAGTTAAGTCACTAGGATAGTCATAAAAAAAGGACTTGTAATCAAGAGCATAAAAATTGCCAACGATTAGCCTGGTAACATATGCAGTTTGCCCCATTGAATAAAAATTAATCTTTTTCGCACTTAGCAATTTATCTAACACGCGTTCCCATGGCATTTGACTAATTAGTTCCAGGTTTTTCTGTAATTCTTTTGCGCCATAATCACCAACCTTTTGGTTATCTATGGTTTCATTCTTGATCGAGCTCTTTAAATCGGCGAACCCAGTGTAGCCTAATTTATGGCAAAGCCGCGTAATTGTATTTGGATATGTGTAAAATCGTCGCGCCAAGTAAGTGATTTTTAAGTCACCGATATCCTTTTTATTAGCCGCAAAATACTGCACGATCCTATCTTCTAAATCCGTAAAATTAATTGATTGACTGATAACTCGCTCTTCAAAAGTCATACTTTTCCCTCTTTACTAAAAAAATTTGTTGAGGCCATTGTACTTTTAGACTTTACGAAGTTA